>CAIKDP010000350.1 GCA_903826205.1 Akkermansiaceae bacterium | reverse complement strand
TCACCAACGCGCCTACGGAAGAAAACCCTGCGGCTGGAAGCCGCAGCTACGGCACCTCCCCCCCCCCGTGTTGTCACCAACGCGCCTACGGAAGAAAACCCTGCGGCTGGAAGCCGCAGCTACGGCACCGTCGCTGCGAGGCGGCCGAAGAGTCTGCCGCCGGCGGCCTTGGCCACCGGCACGCTGATGACGATCGTGTCGGTGTCGGCATCCAGGCTGCTGACGAGCACATCCACGCCACCGGTGGAGGAACTCGCCGCGCCCACCGGCACATTGTTGGCGGATGGGAAGGTCAGATCGGTGGACCATTGGAAGGTGAGCGTCGACGCCCCTTCCGATAGATTTTTCCGACGGAAGGTGAAGACCAGGTTGCCACCGCTCTGCGAGACCGCGGGCAGCAGATTGTTGGAATTGGCGCTGGTATGGGCGGGGTTCGGTTCGCCACCTAACACAAATTCCAGCGCGTTGGCCACGCCGTCGTGATCCGGGTCGGCATAGGGCAGCGCCGCGTCGCCAGCCAAGCCCTTGGTAGCGATCCAGAGGTTGTAGGCATTGCCGACCGGGACGCCGTCGGAGGTGAGCGCCGCACCGAGGCGGCCGAAGAGCTTGCCGCCGGCAGCCTTGGCGGCCGGCACGCTGATGACAATCGTGTCGGTGTCGGCATCCAGGACACTGACCGCGACGTCCACGCCGTTGGTGGCGGAACTCACGGCCCCCACCGGCACGTTGTTGGCAGCGGGGAAACCCAGATCCGTCGACCACTGGAAGGTGAGAGCCGCGCTGCTTTCCGATAGATTCTTGCGGTGGAAGGTGAACAGCAGGTCACCACCCGCATTGCGCGAAATGACCGGCAGCAGGCTGCGCGAGTTGGAGCCCGGGCTGGCGGGATTCGGCTCGCCGCCCAGCACAAACTCCAGGCTGTTAGGCACGCCGTCGTGATCCGGGTCGGCATCGGGCAGCGCGGCATTGCCGGTCAGCCCCTTGGCGGCGATCCACAGGTCGTAGGCATTGCCCATGCTATAGTTGAGCACGACGTCGTTTTTGCCATTGGCATCGGCCACGCGGGTGATGGCGAAGGTGCCGGCCGGGCTGCCGCTGCCGCCGCTGAGCGTGCCCAGCGTGAACAACCCGGCGCCGCCGTCACCTGTTAGACCGTTGCCCAGATCGACCACCCGCCATGATTGGCTGGTCTTCCAGAAATTGCCGAGGAAATCGACCGCCGCCCCGAAGCTCAAATCGATGATGGCACCATCGGTGATGGCGAAGGTGCCGCCGGTGACGTCCACACCGACGAAGCTGCTGCCACGGCCGCTGCTGACATTGTCGGTGAGTTGCCATTGCAGCCGGGATGTGGCAGCATACGCCAGGCTGTTGGAAAATGTCTGAATCCCCGCGCCGCCGTTGCCGGGGGCGTGAATGCCGGCGATGGTGGTCGCGCCGTTGATAGATCCGCTGCCGCCAAGGGTCGCACCACTGGCAACGCCGAGCGCGCCGCTGCCGGTGTTGGCGCCGTTGACCCGCAAGGTGCCCGCATTGACGCTGGTGCTGCCACTGTAGCTGTTGGTGCCGGAGAGTGTCAGCGTGCCCAAGCCGTCCTTGGTCAGCGCTTGGTTGGCCAACGCGCTCAGGTTCCCTGATATCTCCAGGCTGTCGCCGCTGTTGGTCACCATCACCTCGGTGTTGCTGTCCAATCTAACCGGGGCGCTGATGAGGTGCCCGCTGCTGCCGACGGTGACGCTGGCCGTGCCGCTGCCGCTCTTCAATTTGAGGGTGCCGCCGCTGCCTTGGGCAATGGTGTAGGCGATGACGTCGGAAAACATCAGGTTTTTGAGGCTCGGGCTGGTGCCGTTGAGCGAAATGACCGCTCCGACGCCCGCGCCGTTGAAGTTGGCCGTGTCGGAATTGCCGGCACCCGAGATCCCCGGCACGCCGTTGAGGTTATTGCTATCACGCCAGTTGTCGCTCACGTTCCAGTCCCCGCTGACTGCCGAGTCCCACCTGCCCTCGAAGGGCACATCAGGCGTGGCGCTCCATTTCAGTTGCAGGTTGGTGAGGGAAACCTGGGTTGAGAACACGCCTTGGCTGCCCGGGATCGTCGTCGGCGTGCCTGCGACAAACACGCTGATGGCGCCAACATCAAACAGATTCGACCCGCTGACGCCGCCGGTGATGAAATCCCAGGTCCAGTTGGAATCCCAGAACGGGTCGCTGAAGTTCGTGCTGGCATTGCCGAACTGCAGGTTGAGCTTGGCGCCACTGGCGATCGTGGTGGCTCCACCGGTGACGCTGGCCACATCCCAGTCACTGCCGGCATTGCCCATGGCGTTGGCTGAATTGTTGTCCCAGTTGAAAACACTGTCGGTGGCCAAGGTCAGGCCGCCGCCCAAGGTAAGCGTGCCCGCGCCCGCCCCGGGAGCAAGGGTCGCGCCGGAACCGACCGTGACGCTGCCGCCGTTGACGCTGCCGCTGCCCATGAGGGTCTGCCCGTTGGCCAGCGCCAGAGTCGCTCCGCTTAGCCCCGCCACATCCAGCACCGCGCCGGAGGCGAGATGGATCGATGGGGAATTGGCAATATTGTTAGAGCTGGTCGCCGCCAGCTTGAGCGTGCCCTGTGAGACGTTGGTCACCCCGGTGTAGGTGTTGATGCCGGCGAGGGTCAGGGTTTTGGAGCCGGTCTTGGTCAGGGCGAGCACGCCGCCGCCTTCCTCGACGGTGCCGTCACGCAGCACGCCGCTAAAGGTGTTATCGGCATTGTTGGTGGCCACATCGTTGTTGACCGTGAGGACGACCGACCCGGTGCTGCTCAGAACGGTGCCGCCGCCTTGAAGGCCGGGGAACTGGAATCTGTAGCCGGCGAGATCCAAGGTGCCATCGACCGTGAACACCGAATTGGGCGAGAGGGCCGTGGCCGACCCGGCCACGAGCACGCCCTGTGCGACATGGGTCGGGCCGGAATATGTGTTAGTCAGGCCGCTGAGGGTGAGCATCCGGCTGCCAGCCTTGGTCAGACCGAGCACCCCGCCACCTTCCGCAAGGGTGCCGTCACGCAGGACCCCGCCAAAGGTGAAATCCGCATCGGTGGTGGCCGCGTCGTTATTGACTGTTAGAACAGCCGCTCCGCTGCTGCTCTTGACAATGCCCGCGCCTTGCAGGCCGGCGATCTGGTTGGCAAAGCCGGCCAGATCCAGGGTCGCGGCAACACTGTAGGCCGAATGGGGTGAGAAGGCCGTGACCGATCCCGCTTTGAGCGTGCCAACGCCTACCATGGTGGCACCGCTGTAGGTGTTGTTGCCGGCGAGCGTCCAGACCGCAGTGGGGTCGGCACCATAGCCGTTCAGGTTGGCAAACTGCAGGCCCAGCGCACTGCCGGGGTCACCGTCGATCAGGTTGCCGGAAAATGTGTTGCTGCCGTTGGGATAGATCTTCAGCACGGCGGCTGTTAGCGAGCTGTTGGTGATCGTGCCGGTGCCCTCTATCTGACGTTCGTAGTTATTGGCGCTGCCGTTGATGTCGAAGGTGCCGCCCGACATCATGAAGTACTTGCCGGCGTTGACGTTGAACTTCCGGCTGCCGGCTCCCAACTTGAGAGTGGCACCGGTCTTGACATCGTCGACCGTGTCGATCACGGCCATGAATCCAGGGTCCGACGCGGTGGCATCCAACAAAACCGTGCCCTCATCGACCGCGAGCGCAAGCCCGCCCTGGCTCTCATGATCCCAGCCCACGGTTCCTCCCAGGGCGAGAGTACCCAAGCCCTTCTTGGTGAGAGCGGATGAGACATAGGAGCGGGTGAGGGTCAGGCTGGCGTCACTCTGAGTGATGTCAAATGTCACGTTGCCGCCGGACAGCGAGAACCGGCCGCTGGAGACGACATCAGAGCCGGTGTATTGGAAGGTGCCGCCGTTGACCCGGATGGTGCCGCTGTTGCCCAAAGCACTCGTGCCCGTGTCAGACAGGCTGCCAAGGCTCAGGATACCATCCTCGAGTGTTGTGCCGCCGCTGTAGGTGTTGGCTCCGGCTAGGGTCAGCTTGCCGCCGCCGGCCTTAACCAACTTGCCACCACCGGCGAGCGTGCCGGCAAAGATGCCGTCGGCGCTCTGGTCCACCGTGAAAATCGTGCCACTGGCGATGTGGATCGTCGCGGTGTTGGCGCCGCTGACGGGTGTGGCAAGCGTGCCGCTCAACGGACCCGTTGTCACCGATCCATTGAGGTTGAGAATGACATCCGTGCCGGCACCGGTGGAGTTAGGGTTGTTCACCGCCAGTGGACTGGTGCTGGCTCCCAGGCTCGCGCCGTCATTGATTGTCAGAGTACCGGCATTCACCGTCGTGCCGCCGCTCTGGCTGTTGAGCCCGCCAAGCACCAATGTGCCCGTGCCGGCCTTGGTCAGGGCGGTGGCGGCGCCGTTGGAGATGCTGCCGCCGATGGTTAAAGTGGCGGCGTCCACCGTGAGCGTGCGGGCACCGGTCGTGGCACCCAGCGACACCGCGCCGGCCCCCAGGTTCAAATCGTTAGATCCCGCAAAGTGGAAGTCACTGTTCCACACCTGGGCGTTGTCGTTGGTGAGCACCAGGCCCGCCACGCTGCTGTCAAGCGTGCCGCCGTTGATAACCAGCCTGCCGCTGGTCCCGCCCAGCGCGGTGGCGCTGCCCAAAGTCAACTTGCCGCTGTTGAGCGTGGTGTCGCCGCCATGACTGTTAGATCCGCCCAGCACCAGTTCGCCCGCGCCATTCTTGACGATGGCGCCGCTGCCGCTGATGGACTGGCCCATGGCCAACAGGTTGGAGCGGTTGAACACCAGGACTCCATTGTTAGAAATCGAGCCGGACCCGAGGGTACCGGATATTCCGCCATCACCGACCTGCAGTGTGCCGCCGTTGATGGTGGTGCCGCCGCTGTAGGTGTTGTTGGTGGTGATGATCAACGTGCCATCGTTGCCCTTGGTCAGCGAGGTGCCACCCGCAATTCCCCATCCACCGCTGCTCTGCACGGTGTAGCTCCTGGCAATGCTGTTATTGAAAGTGACCGACGCTGGGGTCACGTCCGCGGCGCTGATGTTGACGGTGGTGGTGCCGCTGCCGACCGCGTCGTTGAAGACCACCGCATCGCTGGCAATGAAGTTGGTCTGGCTCAGCGGGTTGGATGCCAGCACCCAGTTGGTCGGCGGATTGACCGGCGTCATGGTTTCGGTGATCCAGTTGCCGCCACCCGCACCGCTCCAAACGGGATGGTCGAGGCTGTAGTTGACATCCACATATCCCGCCGGATTGGAGAGCGTGAACAAGGCGCGCGGGCCCGCACCCATGGCTGATGTGTCCAACGCAAAGGCACCAAACCCCGCGCCCGTGCCACCGATCGTGCCGGCATACTGGATGAGGTGTGCCGAACCCCCGGCGGGAGCACTGCCGCTCAGGGCAATCACGACCGACCCGGCGCCGCCATTGATTGTTAGACCGCCAACGTGGATCACGTCGAGCGCGGCGCTGGCGCTGTAATTGCCGATATTGGCGACACGGACGCTGCCCGTGTTAGAAAATACCAGGCCGCCCAATGAGAGGCTCCCCAAGCCGTTGAAGCCGGCCTCGACAATGCCGGCGCCTGCCACTGTGGCGGTCGCCGCGGTGGCGGTGCCCGTGCCGCCCAGGGTAGCGCCCCCGGCCACGCTGATGGCGGAGGCGGCATGGCTGCCGTTGAGGCTGAGCCTGCCCTGGCTAACAACCGTGCTGCCGGCATAGGTGGCCGCACCGAGAACTTGGGTGCCCAAGCCGGTCTTGACCAGGGTCATGCCCGCGGCAAGGCTGCCGAGCGTGCCGGAATACGTGTGGGTCACGCCAGCGCCTGGATTGAGCGTCAGGGCCGTCACGTTGGCTGCCACGGACAGGTTGGTGGATCCCGTGAGGCCGCCAAAGGTGGGCGTGTTGATGCCCGCCGCAAAGGCCAAGGTGCCGGTGGTGTAGTTGAGCGGGCTGTGCTGCAGAGCCAGCACGTTCCCTATTGTTAGAGTACCGCCATTGAGGGTGGTGCTGCCGGTGTGGGTGTTGGCGCCGCCCAGTGTCCAGGTGCCCGTGCCGGTTTTTGTTAGCGAAGTGGCGCCACCGCTGCTGTCCGCGATGATGCCGCCAAGCACGCCGGATCCAGCGGTGGATCCTTGCAGGGTCAGGGTTTTGGCACCCACGCCGGTGGCCGTGACATTGCCGGTGAGCGTCAGCAGGCCGCTGCCTGATTGGTCCAGCGTGGCGCCGCCGGTCGTGCCGGCCAGGTTGATGACGCGGTCGCTGGTGTCGCCGATGCCGGTGTATGCCAGCGTGGCGCCGCTGCTCGCATCGCCGATGGCGATGGTGGCATTACCCAGGAGGGGTTGGCCGAGCGAGTTGGCCACCCCGCCGACGTTCTTGATGGTGTTGATGCCGAGAACCCCGGATTTGATAGAAGTTGCACCACCATAAGTATTGGCACCGTTGAGCGCCTGGGTGCCCATGCCCGTCTTCGTCAAGGTCATGGTGGCACCGCTGACGACATTGGTGTAGGTCTTGGTGACACCCGCGACATAAGTATTGAGGATGAGACCACCCGGGGTGCCGAACACATCTGCGGTGCTGCGGTTGCCGTTGACCAGCCCGCCCAGATGCAGGTTTCCGTTCACGTCGGTACGGGCACCCAGGTATGACGCTATCGAATTCATATCGAGGGCGCTGTTTTGGAGCGCCAACGGGTCCTGCATGTCAATCCCGCCGTAGTTGCTGGCGGTGCCGGAAGCGTCCCACCAGGTGTCGCCGCTGAAGGTGTTGGCGCCTGCGAGATACAGACGCCGGCCATTCCAGCCCAATGAGCCCTGGTTGGAATGAAAAAGACTGCCGGGACCACTGATGACGCCATTGATGAAAAAGTCGCCGCCGCCCGAATCAATATACTGCACGCCAGTGTCCAGATAGATCCCGCGGTTGGCACTGAGGGCCTTGCCATCGGTGTCTGCATACAGGACCAGGTGACTGCCGTTCCTGAGAGTGATGTTGTCGGCCTGGAAGGTGGCGGGGATGGTGCCGAGCTTCGCTTCGTTACTGGTGCCGTTATCATTGCTGGCAATCAATTTGCCGCCGCCCTCGATGACAATCCTGCCCGTAAACGTGTTCGTGCCCTGAAGTTGCAGGTTGCCCGTGCCGATCTTGTGGAGACCGACGCCGCTCGCGCCCGGCGCGCCGGAAATCACGCCCGCATAGAGGGTGTTCGTGTTGTTGCCACCGACCGTTAGGGTGGCGCCGTTGAGGGTCACGTTGCCGCCGTTGCCGCCGCCACCGGCCAGAGACCCGATCCGCGTGTCATAGCCGTTGAGATCGAGGGTCACGCCCGCAGTGTTGGCCAGGGTGACGGCCGAGTTGTTGCCGAACGAGCCACTGGCATTGGGCACCGAAACGCTGCCCGCCTTGAGGACACCGGCGTTGACCGTGGTCGTGCCGGTGTAGGTGTTGGCTCCGGCGAGGACCACGGTACCGGTGTTGCCCGCTGAACCTATGGTTAGATTGTTGGTGCCGCTGACCACGCCATTGACGGCAAGGGTCCTGCCGGTGGCCACATTCCAGGTCTGGCTGGCGCCCAACACGAGATTGGCGTTGAGCGTGTTGCTGGCGTTGGCGAATGCGGTGACCGAGATGGCGCTGCCCGGCGTCACCGAGGCCAGCGCGGCGGTGGTGGTGGCCGCCACGGCCGAGGTGCTGTTGAGCGTGAGGTAGTTGCTGCCACCAAGGGTGATCGCGGCTGCGTCGTTGAAGGTGATGCTGCCCAGATTCATGTCCGCACCCGTGGTCACGTTGGCTTGCTGTGCCGCGCCGCTTGCGCCGAATATGACATTGACCGCGCTGCCGCCCGGGACGACACCGCCGGCCAAGGTGCCCGCGGCGTCCGACGCCCAGTTGCTGGTGGCACCTAACGAAAGGGCCATTGCGCCCGGGGCATTGGCGACCAGACCGCCGAGCCAGTAGGCGTTGGTCAACGCGGCGACCGGGGTTTGCGCGCCGATGTTGACCGCGGTATCGGTCACGGTCAACGGGGCGGTGAAGTGGGTGTTGTTAGCCAGAAAATACCGGGTGTTGTTAGCCGTGGTGAGGCCGCCTGAAGGCGAACTCACCAGCGTGCCACCCGTTCCGGTCGGGCTGGTGTTGCTGATGATAATGCCAACGTTGCCGGCGGTGACGGCGGCGGCGGTGCTGAGGGTATCCACGCTGCCGGCAGCCCAGTCGAATTGAAGGGTGGCGCCACTCACAAGATTGAGAGCGGCGGCGCTGGTGCCGCGCGCGGTGCCATCGCCCAGGCTGAAGTTGCCGCCGGCATTGACGCTCAGGGTGCCGGTGGCGGGCAGGTTGTTGGCACCACTCCACAGCAACGTGCCGCCGCGGGCCTGGGTGCCGCCGCTGTAGGTGTTGGATCCCGACAGGGTCAGGGTGCCCGCGCCGATTTTGGTTAGGGCCAAAGCGCCGCCGGCCCCCGTGTGATCGGCCAGTATGCCGGCGAAGGTGCTGGTGGCATTGCTGTTGCCCACGGTCAGGGTTTTGCTGGTGCCAACGGCATTGTTGACCACCAGGTTGGTCGTGGAGGCGGACGCCTGGGAAAGCCCGTTGAGGGTGGTGTCGATGCCGTTGATGTCGAGAATGGCGCTATTGGAGGGCGTACTGAAGACGACGTTGCCCTTGCCGGAAACGTTGGGTATGGCGCCGTTGGCCCCGACCTGCAAGGTGCCCAGCGTGAGCGTGGTGTTGCCACTGTAGGTATTGGCACCGGAGAGGGTCTGGATGCCGGCACCGGTTTTCACCAGGCTCAGGGTGTCATTGGCGCCGTTGGCAATGACGCCGGAGAACGCGCCGTTGTTGTTAGTGCTGCCCAGGGTGACGGTGACGGTGTCGTTGGCCGTGTTGCTGTTGCCGGTCATGACACCCGTGCCGTTCAATGCCCCCATCAGGAACGTCTGCGTCGCTGAGCGGGTGTTGGACCAACCGATGCCCTGGTTCTGCAACTCCATCGTGCCATTCAGGGTGATGTCGGCATTTAGCAAACCGGTGGTGTTGCCGCCGACGCCGATGCCGCTGGCCATGCTGGCGATGGTGCTGGCAGTGCCATTGACGATCAGCGTGCCGGCAAACGTGGTGTTGGTGTTGCGCAGGTTGAGACCCACTCCAGGGGTGGCGTTGTTGACCGTCAGCGTGCCGCTGCCTTTCAACCCGCCGTCAAGGAAGAGTCCCGAAGCCCCGGACCCGCCCGCTTGAATGGTGATAAAGGAGGCGGCGCCCGGCTGATTCGTCACGGTGCTGGTGGCGTTGTTGTTCAGCAGGATGTTGGAGTTGGAGAGGGTGAAGTAGCCGAGCGTGCCGCCGTTGAGCGTGACCGGCTGGGTGGTCACACTGGCGGAGGCCGCGTTGTTATCTAACAACAATGTGCCGGTGGCGTTCACCGTGATCGCTGAGGCCCCCTGCATCGCGCCCGCGCCGAGCAACCTGAGCGTGCCGCCGTTGACGGTCGTCGCACCCGTGTAAGTGTTGGCGGTGGTGTTGGATAGCGTCAACATGCCCGCTCCGGTCTTGGTCAAGGCCAGGGTGCCGCCGGCGCCCGTATTGTTAGAGAGCATGCCCGCAAAAATACTGCTGGCATCGTTGTTGCCCACCGTCAGTGTCTTGGCGGTGCCCACGGCATTGTTGACCACCTTGTTGGTCGTGGAGACACTGCCCTGGGTGAGGCCGTTGAGCGTCACATCAAAGCCGTTGATATCGAACAACGCCGTATTGCCCGCCACATCAAACACGAAGTTGCCGGCGGGAATCGCGCCCGCAACTCCGGCCCGCAAGGTGCCCTGGGTGACGGTCGTACCGCCGTTGTAGGTGTTGACCGCCGAAAGTGTCAGGCTGCCGGTGCCGGTCTTGATGATGCCGGCGCTGCCGGATGAAGTACGGATGATGCCGGACATTTCGGCGGAGTCGCCACCCGCGCCGGTGGTGACGTTGATCGTGCGGGTGGAGCCATTGAGGTCGATGCCGTTTTCAAACAAGATCCCGGCGTTGGCGCTGGAGGAACCGAACTGGAGCGTGCCGACAATGTCGGTTCCCACGACGCTGCCCCACACCTGCTCGGCGAGGGCATTGCCGATGTTGACGGTCAACTGGCCGCCGTTGGCCGAGAAACCGCCGCCGTTGGCGGTGAACTGGAAGGCCGGACTGCCAGTCCCCAGATTCTTGGTGAAAGTCCCGCTGGTTTGCAGCACCCCGCCATCCAACACCAGAAATCCGCCGCTGGGCAACCCAAGCGCTGCCTGGAGCGCGCCGCCGGCAATGGTGGTCGTGCCGGAGTAGTTGGCCAACCCGGTGAGCAGCAGGGTGCCTGCCCCTGATTTGGTTAGACCAGTGGCGGTGGCTCCGTCGCTGATAGATCCGCCGAGGGTCAGGGTTTTGGCGTTGACGGTGAGCGTGCGCGCGCTTCCCGCCGCCGTGCCCAGCGTCACATTACCCGTGCCAAGGTTGAGGTTTTGCGTGCCGGTGAAGGCAAAATCACCGTTGAGGGCCACGGGGTTAGGGTTGGCAAGAACGAGGTCGGCGACCGTGCTGTCCAGAGCGCCGCCGCTGATGTCCAGCGTGCCGGAGGCGGCACCCAGCGCGCTCGTGCTGCCGAGACCCAGCGTGCCGGCGCCCAGGCTCACGCCGCCGGTGAAAGTGTTCGCACCGGATAGAACCCATGTGCCCGCGCCGTTCTTCACGATGCCGATTGCACCACTGCCGTCCGCGATGACACCGGCGAGGGTGTTGGCACCCATGTTAGATCCGGTTAGTGTCAGGTATTTGATTCCGCTGGTGGAAGCCCCGAGGGCCATGCCCGCGCCACCGGCAAACGCGGCGGTGGAGGATGTGATGGATGCATCACCCGACAAGGTGACGGGCACGTTGTAGGCCGCAGCCACCAGGTTGGTCAGGTTTGAGCCCGTGCCAAAATCCAAGGTATAGTTAGGGTCGACGTTGGTGGCATTCAACTCGACCGTGCCCAGAATCGTGCCGGGACCGGTGGCGCCCGTGGCCTGCACCTGGGAATACCGCAGGAAGGTCCCCGCCGGGACGCCGCTGGTGAGTTTGGCAAGGCTTTGGCTTGCGACATTCACATCCAAACGGCCGGTTCCTGACAAATGGATGGCGCTGGTATGGGTGAAGGTGGCGGCGTTGCCGAGGCTCAGGGTGCCGGCGCTGATGCTGGTGGCTCCCGTGTAGGTATTGGCCCCGGAGAGCACCTGCGTGCCCGCGCCAATCTTGCTGAGGGTCATGCCGGCGGCACCATCGGCGATGCTGCCGGAGTAGGTGAATGAGCTGCCTGCCGCCGGATTGAGGGTCAACGCGGTGACACTGCCGGTGTATCCCGTGGTGATCACAGCCGCGAGGTCTCTGGCGGCGCCACTTGATGTTAGACCGCCAAACGTCGGCGTGGTCTGTCCCGTGATGTTCATGACACCCGCGCCGGTGGTGTCCAGCGCACTGTTCTGGATCGTTAGATTGTTGCCCAGCTGCAGGATGCCGGCGGTGATCTTCGTCGTGCCGGTGTTGGTGTTGGCACCCGCCAGAACCTGGGTGCCGGCGCCGATCATATTGAGGTTGATCCCGCCGCTGATCAGGCCGCTGAAGAGACTGCTGCCGGTGGTGTTCAGGGTGAGCGTGGAGGCGACGGCGGTGTTGCTGTTAATGACACTACCCCCACCGCCACCATAGTCCGAGAGGGAAGCAACCTGCTGGTTTGTGCCGCTGAGATCAAAGGTCGCGCCGGACGCGATTTGCAGCGGCGTGTCCGCCGGCAAGCTGGGTGAAGTGGCCTTGGTGAAAGTTAATAGGCTCGACACGTCGCCGGCGCTGAGCGCGCGATTGTAGAAGTAGATGTCATCGAGCTTGCCGGTGAGGAAGTTCGACCAATTGGTGGTCGAATAGGCGTCGGCACTTGCCCTGGCACCGAAGGCCATCATGGCGCCACTGGCGTTGATGTTCCCGGTGGCGGTGGCCTGGTTGGCCAGAGCACCGTCAATATAGATTTTCTTGTTATTGGCCCCGCCTGCAGCGTCGTAGGTCATGGTCAACATGTGCCAATTGCTGTCGAAGGTGCTGTTTCCAGCCATGTCCGCGTTGCTGGGTCCACGGGTCGTCCAGCACGTGTTGTTGTTGCCACCATACCTCCGCTCCTGCCAGCCTTGGGCGTTCTCGCCGTACTTGCTGATGTACGGAGCCCAAGATCCGGGTGTGCCCTTGATCCAAGCCGAGATGGTCATCGCACTGCCGCCGTCAAAGACAGTCTGATGGCCGGCACCACCGGTGTCCACGTAGACCAGGCTGCTGCCGTTCAAATTGAGGGAATAGCCCGCCCCGGTATGGGTGTCGGTGGAATAGGTGGGAGCGCCGTATGCGGTGCCATTGTAGCCGTTCCCGGAGGTGTCATTCGCATTTAGCGTTTCAAAAGCCCACTGACCTTTCAGGCCCGTCGCCAAGGACGACGGCAGCACGGGCGCACCCAACTTGAGCGTGCCGTCGCTGATGAGGGTCGTGCCAGTGTAGCTCTGCGGACTGCTCACGACGAGCGTCCCAATGCCGGCTTTTGTTAGGCCGGCGGTGTTGGTGGCGGGGATGCTGCCGGAGAGGGTCACGGCTTGGCCGTTGGTGTCCAGCCTGATGGCGGCCGAGCTGTTATTGATGCGAGCGCCCCAGTCTGCGGTGGCATTGTTGAGGGTGCTGCCGAATTGCAGGGTGCCGCCGCCAAAGGTGATGTCGCCGCCAACGCCCAGGGCGCCGGCGCTATTGGCCTGGAGTATGCCGCTGGTGATATTCGTCGTACCGGTGAAGGTATTGGCACCGGCAAGGGTGAGTGAGCCGTTGGCATTGTTCTGGGTGATGGCGATCACGCCGCCGGTGTCACCATTGCCGATGGGGCCGCTGAGGATGAGGCCGCCTGCCGCCGACCCGAGATTGGAGATTGTTTGGATGTCGCTCCCGGCGCTGGAGGTGATCCCGCCGGAGAGGGTGAGAACTTTGGTTGCGGAGGCGTTGGTGATATCGAGGCCGCCCATGAGCGCGAGCGGAACGGCGAGGGTGTCGCCGAAGCTGCTGCCGGTCTGGTGGATCTCGGCATTGGCAAGGCCATTGTCCATGGTGATGAGCGCCCCTCCCGTGCCATCCAGCGTCCAGGAATTCGACCTCGTGATAGAGTCGCCAATTTGGATGATGCCCAGGGTGACGTTGCTATCGACCGTGCTGATGGAATGGCCGGTGATGTTGAGCGTACTGAGGTCAAACGTGTCACCCGCACCAAAAATTTGCGGGCTGTTGTTGCCCCAGTTGAGCGCGGTACTCCACAGGCCGCTGGATCCGCCAAGCACCCCGCCGGCGTCCCACACATGGGTGATGATGGCGGGTGATGATTGCGCCGCCAGGAGCGTGGCAATGGCCATGGCGAGACGGCGGGCGGCCGGGGCACCGGTGCGGACAAGGCGGATGGCGCATCTGGATTTCATGGGGGAGGTTTTTAAATTTTGGATTTCGAATGTTGGATTTGGAAGAGGGGAAGTGGGATCGTGCGTGGATCTCTGCTTGTCGTTATCCGCTTTAGTAATGGATCTCTGAAAAGGTTGCCACGACAGGAAAATGAGAGAGTGGGAACGAGTTCGGCCATGAATCCGCAGAACCCAAAGCCATGCCTTGAGAAAATGAACCCTCTCCCGCCTTCGGCAAGCTTTTTTCCGGAAATAAAGCAACTGAAACACAGGTCCGCGCAGCAGCAATCGCGCCGCCCGGCGGGCGGACCAGTCGGCGGACCGGGCCGGTCCGCCCTACCCCCCGCGTTGTCACCAACGCGCCTACGGAAGAAAACCTGCGGCTGGAAGCCGCAGCTACGGCACCGTGACGGCGAGACGGCCGAAGAGTCTGCCGCCTGCGGCCTTGGCCACCGGCACGCTGATGACGATCGTGTCGGTGTCGGCGTCCAGGCTGCTGACGAGCACATCCACGCCACCGGAGGAGGAACTCCCCACGCCCACCGGCACATTGTTGGCGGATGGGAAGGTCAGATCGGTGGACCATTGGAAGGTGAGCGTCGATGCCCCTTCCGATAGATTTTTCCGACGGAAGGTGAAGGCCAGGTTGCCACCGCTCTGCGAGACGGTTGGCAGCAGATTGTTGGAATTGGCTCCGGTGTTGGCGGGGTTCGGTTCTCCACCTAACACAAACTCCAGCGCGTTGGCCAAGCCATCGTGGTCCGGGTCGGCGTAGGGCAGCGCCGCGTCGCCTGCCAAGCCCTTGGAAGCGATCCAAAGGTCATAGGCACTGCCGACGGGGACGAGATCGGAAACGACGGCCGCACCGAGGCGGCCGAAGAGCTTGCCGCCGGCGGCCTTGGCGGCCGGCACCGTGATGACGATCGTGTCGGTGTCGGCATCCAGGACACTGACCGCAACCTCCACGCCTCCCGTGGAGGAACCCGCAACTCCCACCGGCACGTTGTTGGCAGCCGGGAAGCCCAGGTCAGTGGACCACTGGAAGGTAAGAGCCACCCCATTTTCTGATAGATTCTTGCGCTGGAAGGTGAAGAGCAGGTCGCCACCCGCGTTGCGCGAAATAACCGGCAGCAACCCCCGCGAGTTGGACCCCGCGTTGGCGGGATTCGGCTCGCCGCCCAGCACAAACTCAAGGCTGTTAGGCACGCCGTCGTGGTCCGGGTCGGCCGCAGGCAGCGCGGCATTGCCGGTGATCCCCTTGGAGGCGATCCACAGATCGTAGGGTTTGCCGGCAGGCGCGGTCCAGTTGAGCACGACGTCTTTCTTGCCGGAACCGTCGGCCACGCGGGTGATGGCAAAGGTGCCGGCCATGCTGCCATTGCCGCCGCTGAGCGTGCCCAGCGTGAACAGTCCGGCGCCGCCGTCATCTGTTAGGCCAGGGCCGAGATCGACCAGCAGCCACGCTTGGTCGGTGTTCCAGAAACTGTTGAGAAAATCGACCGTGGCCCCGAAGCTCAAATCGACGATGGCGCCATTGGCGATGGCAAAGGTGCCGCCGGTGACGTCCACGCCGTCGAAGCTGCTGCCACGGCCGCTGCTGACATTGTCGGTGAGCTGCCATTGAAGCCGGGCGCCGGCTGCGTATGCCAGACTGTTGGAGAACGACTGGATCCCCGCGCCGCCGGTGCCGGGTGCGTGAATGCCGGCGATGGTGGTGGAACCGCCGATGCTGCCGCTGCCGCCCAGGGTCGCGCCGCTGGCAACACTGACCGCGCCGCTGCCGGCGCTGGAGCCGTTTACTAACAGCGTGCCCGCGGTGACGCTGGTGCCGCCGGCGTAGCTGTTGGTGCCGGAAAGAACCTGGGTGCCCGCGCCCGCCTTGGCGAGCGTAAGGCCGCCACTCAGGCCGCCGGCATAGCTGGCGGTGACGCCCGTGGCGGTATTGAGGGTCAACTCACTGACGTTGGCGGGCAGGGCCAGATTGTTGCCACCACCCAAGCCGCCAATGGTGGGAGTGTTCACCAGCGTGACATCCAAGGCACCGGTGCCGGAGGTGTCCAACGGGCTGTTTTGCAGGGCCAGGTTATGGCCCAGCCTGAGCGTGCCGGCACTCATCCGGGTGGTGCCGCTGTAGGTATTGGCCGCGGCTAGCGTCAGCGTGCCGACCCCTTCTTTTGTTAGACCACCACTGCCGTTGACGCTCCCACCCAGCATCGTGTTACCGGTGCCCGTCACCGTCAGGAGGTGGCCGCCATTATCCACACTGCCGCCAAGACTCAGGAGATTGCCACTATTGTTAGACCAAGTCTGGGCCGTACCGAGTTTGATGGACGGATCGAGGGTAACCGCCCCTGCCCCGGCCCTGACGGTGATGCCGGGGGTACTGGCGCTGCCGAGGGTGAGGGTGAAACCACCGCTGGCCGACAGGATGAGCGGGTTGGTTTCCGCGGGGGAACTCGCTCCGTTGACCGTCAGGCTGTTGATGGCCATGTGGCTGCCCAGCGCCATCGCATTCTGGTTGACGGCTCCGTTCGCAGAGAAAATCACATCGGTCGCCGCACCTGGCACCAGCGAGGTGGCAATAGATCCGGCCGCATCCAGCGTCCAGTTGCTCGCGCTGAAGCCGTCGCTGGCGGCCCACACGCCGGGAGCGGGCGGCAGTGCGTTGACGCCTCCCTGATAGTTCCCCTTATAGTAGGCGGTGGCAAGCCCGGTAACGGTGGTGACGGCAACGCTCAGCGTGTTAGAGGTGGCTGTCGGAGCGGCAACGGTGAAGTTGCAGGCATTATAAACGGTGCCCAGGGTGTAGGTGGCCCCATCCAGCGTGCTGCCAGCCGCGCCGCTGATGAGCGTGTGGATGCCAGTCGTGGGAATCACTCCCGGCACCACGAACAGATTGACGCCCACCGAACTGCCGGGCACCACGCTCGCCAAACCCGCCACCGCTATGCTGGCACTGGTGGCGGTGGACCCGATGGACCCGCCAAGAATACTGGCAGTGACCCCCGCCACATCGAGGTTGCCGTTGATGACGAGCCGGGCATCGGCGGCCGCCGCATAACTCAGACTGGCGGCTTCCGCCACGGTCACGCCGGTGCTGCCGGCGAGGGCCGCGGCATGGGTGACCGCAAGCGTGCCTGCCTCGATCGTGGTCAACCCCGCGTAGGTGTTGGCCCCGCTGAGTGTCAAGGTGGCCGCCCCCCTTTTGACGAGGGCGCCGTTGCCCGAGATGATGCCGGAGAGTTGCAGGTGATTGGCGGCCTCGGCGTCCACCACCAGGCGCGCGCCTGAGGCAATATAAATGGCATTGACCACCCCCGCCCCGCCGGATAGATCGGCAATCGGCCTGAGCTCGCCGGCCGTTGTGTTAGATCCGGTGATCCGCGCCTGGAACGTCCCGCTGCCTAACGACGCCACATTGTCGATGGCCACGCTGGGATACGTTCCGTTTCCGGCTTGAATGATGCCGCCGCTGAATGATTTGGCCCCGCTGAGCGTGAGCGTGCGGCCCGTGGTATCACTGACCAAGCGGAGGGTGCCGCTGCCGGAAACATCGCGGTTGAGCCAGATGTCATTGTAGCCGCTGGCGGCGATGTTGAAGGTCACATCGCCGGTGCCCAAATGGATCACATTGGGAAGCGCTCCCGCTAGCGTGCCGCCATCAATCAGGACCGTTTGGAAAGTGCTGCCGCCAGCCAAGGTCAACGACCCGCTGCCCAGACCGTTCTGATTTCCGAGTGTCAGGGTGCCCGCATTGACCGTGGTGCCGCCGCTATAGGTGCTCAGGCCGGTGCTGGCATCACCCACGCTGAGCGTGCCGGTGCCATTCTTGACCAGCGCCAGCTTGCGGAGGCCACCGTCCTGCAGGATCCCGGCAAAGCTGCTGTTGTTAGACAAGCCGCTCCGGGTGGGCCAGACATTGAGCGTCAGGGTATCCGTGCCGGCCGTGCCCGCGCCGCTTTCGATGACGGGTGTGCCGACCGTGGAGCCGGTGTTGAGGCTGATCAGGGTGAGGTCGTTGCCATTCAACTGGACCTTGCCGCTGCTGCCCTCGCCAAACACCAGCGTGGCCGTGGCGGCCGGACCGAACGCCGTCGTGCTCCCGGCTGTTAGAACGCCGGCATTGCAGCTGGTGATGCCGCCGTAGGTGTTGGCTCCGGCGAGCAGGAGGCTGCCGGCGCCGGACTGGACGAAACTGCCATCGCCACTGACCACACCGCCGAGGATCTGGCTGGCGCTGCTATCAAAGGTCAACGCCACGCCGCCGCTGATAGAGATCGCCCCGGCATAGTTGCCGCCGCCCAGTTGCCCTGCGCCACCAAGGGTAAGCCCCCCGCCGTAGGTGGTGACTCCCAGCTCCGTGGTGGAGCAGGCACCGATCCCGGTATTGCCGGTATAGGTGTTCACGCCGTTGAGAACGACGTGACCGGCGGTGGCCAGGCCGGAGGCGCCGTTGGCGATGAGCGGCGCGTTGATTGTTAGAACAACCGCGGCATTGTTGTTGTCGAGCACCAGGTTGGCACCGGCGGTGGCCGTGCGCAGGATGCCATTGCCCGCAACCGCACCGATGGTCAGCGCTTCCTTGCCGACTCCGATCATGATGCCGTTGGTGGCCAGCACATTGCCGGAGGCAAGCGCGACTGTGGCGGGAAAGTTGGCGTTGTATTGCAACAGCGTGTTGATGGTGGTGGTGGTGGCACCGAGGGAGATGTTGCCACTGGTGCCGTCGCCGCTGATTCGCACGTTGCTGTTAGCCCCGTTGGCGATGGTGCTCGGGCCGCGGGCGTTGATGTTGGTATAACTGCTGTAGGCGCTGATGAAATTGTTGCCGCCGCCTTCCGCCGTGCCGGAACGCGTCGCCCAATCAAGGCCGCCCAGCGTCGCCCATGCGCCAAGGATGCCGCCGGCGTCGTTGCCAGTGCTGGTGCTGGCAATGCCCGCCGCACTGAAGTTGACGATGCCCACGCCCGGCGCAATGGCATTCATGCGCAGCACCGAGGCACCGGGGGTGCCGGTGACGCCGCTCCTGCCGGCGTTGAGCGTGGTGACCGCAACCACTTCGGTCTGCATCCCGCCCACAAGCTCCAAGATGCCACCACCCAAGACCAACGCGCTCGTGGAGGCCAGTTTGTTATCCGCCGAGGTGTCATAGCCGAGGGCCAGGGTACCGGCATTCACCAGGGTGGGTCCGGTGTAGGTATTGGCCGCCACAAGTGTTAGAGTACCAACCCCTTCCTTGATCAGGCTGCCACTGCCGGCAATGACACTGGTGATCAGCGAATTTGCCAGCGCGCTGGAGATATAAGCCGGCCCGTTGAGCATCACCTGTCCCGGTCCGGAAACCAAGGTGCCGACCACCCCTGCGATCAGGCGACCGCTGTTGAAGTTGAGCCGCGCGTCGTCGACGCCCAGCTTGATTCCCCCGTCCCTGGTGCTGCCAACGGTCATGGCGCTGATGTTGGTGCCATTGCCGAGATTGCAGGACGAGTTGGTGCCGCTCAGAATCAGGCCGGTGTTGATGATGGCGGTGCCACCGCTGGAAATGTTCAATGAGTTGTTGCGCGCGTCCACCCAGTTGAATGCCGGGTAGGACGTGTATCCGCTGCCGCCAATCATCACGGGGTAACCGTTGTCAAGCCAACGTGAATTGGCACCGCTGATGGTGACCGAATTGTTGTTAGCGCCGGTGCTGTTTGCGATCATGCACGAAAACTCGGTTCTGCCGCTCCGCGTCTGGGTATTCAAGTAACCGCCATTGGAGACGGTCACGCGGTTGCCGCTGCCGTTGGCACCACCGCCGATGAAGATATCCTCGGTCACCTGCAACGAGGAATTGCCGCCGTCCACGGTGGCCGTGTTGTTGCTGCCGGAGAATCCCACTCCCATCACCCGCACCTGCACCCTGCCACCCTGGTCAACGATCAGGGCGTTGGAACTGCCGGCATCACCCACAACAAGCCAGTGCCCGCCATTGGTGAAGGTCGATCGCGCACCGCTGACTTTGAGCAAGTTGTTAGATGAGCCGACATTCTTTCCCACGCTGCTGTCGGTCGTGCCATTGCCGCCGGTGATGCTGAAATACGCGCCATTGGTGATGGTCAGGGTGTTGTTGGATGAGGCGGAGTCCCTGCCGCCCACCCACATCGCCACGTTGGCGGTGCCAATGCTCAGCGTCGGGCTGCCCGCGCTGCCCTCGCCCGAGATGTTCAACTGGTTGCCGCCGAAGGTGGTGCTGCCCACATTGAGATTGCCGGCCGTCGCGGCACCGGTCAGCCTGCCGCTGACGTTGACAATGTTGGAGGCGGAGTTGGCGCCGATGTCGATGCCGCCGGCGAATGTGTTGGATCCGCCGAGGTTCAGGGTCCCGCCGCCACCCACGCTGAGCGCACCGGTGGCGGTGTTGCTGCCGGTGAGCGTGAGGGTGCCCGCGCCGGCCTTGACCAGGGTGAGCGCGCCGCTGTTGTTTTTGAGCGGGGCGCTGATGAAAATGTTGGAGTTGCCGGGGTTGAGCAGGAGATTGGCCGCCGTGGTCCCCTGCTGGCGGATGGCACCCGGTCCGGTGATGGTTAGAGTACCAAAGCCGCCATTGAAGATGGAGAATGTCTCCAGGTTGAAAGCGCCGAGGACGAGGGTGCTGCTGGCGCCGGTGAAGCGCAGGGCGTTGATGGTGCGCGTGGCGGTTAGGGCATCGGCCCCGCTCAGGGTGTAGGTGCTGGCCGCATTCGTCCAGGTCGTCTGTGAGGTGCCGGGAATGTTGGCAGCCACCAGATAACCCGCGGCATTGCACACGGCATAGTCGCTCTGGGTCGTGGGACTGGTTCCCACCGTCGCCCACAGGCCGATGATCTGGCCCGCCGGGGTCGGTGTGACACCCGTTAGCTTGATCATGTTGGTGGTGGTATTGAGCCCGCCGGCCGCGGAAAACGCCACGCTGGCCGCGCCGCCCGGCCGACTCAGGCCGCTGAATGTGAGTGTCTGGGCGTTGCCAGCCCCGCCATTCTGATCGTTGCTGAGGATGACATCCAGCCGGCCGGCATTGAGTGAGAGCGCGCCAAGGGTTTCGGCGTACACGTATCCCGCCGCGGACGTGTTAGAGTAAGTGAGGGTGCCGCTGTTGGAGGTGATGGCGGCGCTGTTGCTCAGGCGATTGAGGCTTCCCTCGCTGCTGCCGGTGTTGAGCAACGTGAGATAACCGCCATTGAAGGTGATGCCGCTGGAGGTGCTCAGCGCTCCGAGGACCCCGCCGAGTTGGAGGACTCCGGCATTCAATGTGATGCTGCCGGTGTGGGTGTTGGATCCGGCCAGCACCAAGGTGCCCGCGCCGGTCTTGATGAGACTTCCACTGCCGCTGACCACGCCGCCAAGTGTCAGGGTGGTCGCCGCGCTGTCCACTTGGAAGGCCCCGGTGCCAGCCAGCGTGAACGGCTTGCTGCTGGTGGCGGTGCCGCCGGTATAGCGCAGCGTGCCGGTGCCGCCACCACCGAGGCTGACCGCACCCGCGCTGTTGCCCAGCGGACCATCGGTGCCGGCATTGTTGAGTGTGGCCACCGCCAGCGTGCCGTTGGACACGCTCAGGAGCCCGCTGAATGTGTTCGCACCGGTGAGCGTCCAGGTGCCGTTGCCGGTCTTGGTCAGCGTGCCGGTGCCGATGATGCTGGCAATGCTGCTGCCATGGCTGTTGCCGTCGAGCGTCAGGCCGAAGCCCGCGCCACCGAGCGTGCCGGGATTGGTCAGGACGATGGACCCGCTGCCAGCCGAGATGCTGCTGGTGCTGCCGAGCGCGACAGGCCCGCCATAGGTGACCGCCGTGGCCGAACTGTTGGTCAGGGCACCGCCGCCCGACACGCCGGTGCCGTTCAGGGTCAGCGCTTCGAGCGTGCCGAGCGTGAACCCGTTGAGGTCGAGCGCCCCGTTGCCCGCCACAGTGGTGCCTGCGGCGGTGGTCCCCAGCGGGCTGTAGGTCGCATTGCCAGCGGCCCCTAACATCAGCGTGCCGGCATTGATCATCGTCAGACCGTTGAACGTGTTCTCACCGGTGAGCAGCAGGGTTCCCGCCCCTGCTTTGGTTAGAGAGCCATTCCGTATGACCGAAGCAATCGTCAGGTCACGGGCGGCATTGCCGCTGTCACCGATGGTCAATGTCTGCGTCGCGGCGTTGAGATCAAGGGTGGTGGCCGCAATGACGGCTCCCAACGGGTTGTTTGTGTTAGAAAAAGTGAGGGCGCTGGTGGTACCGGTGAGGGTGAGCACACTGCCCGCGCCGCTGCCGATCACCTGATTGGTGCCAGCCGCGGCGTCCGCACCGCCGCCCAAGGTCAGGCCGGCACCGCCGATGGTTTGCGCAAAACCGTTCAAATCCAGGCTTGCGGTCGCGCCGCCGGTGGTGACGTTGATCGCCACGGCGGAGCCGGCCGGGATGGCGTTGCCCACGCCGAGCCGCAGGGTGCCCATGTTGACCGTGGTCGGTCCCGTGTAGGTGTTGGCCACACCCAGAACGAGGGCACCGGCCCCTGTCTTTGTTAGACCGCTGGTTCCGGACGCGGGCAGGGCATTGCCGAATGTGAGCGTCTCGCCATTGGTGTCGATGCGGTACGGGTTGTTGCCGCTGGTGGTGAAGCGGGCCGAGTAGTCGTGGGTGTTGGCAGCCGAACATTGCAACGTGCCGCCATTGAAAACAATCGATCCGGCGGGGATGACCGGATTGCCGAAAGGGCCGGAAACACCGGGAATTTCCGCATCCCCGGCAGTGACGACGCCGGCGCTGAGGGTGGTGGCGCCGCCATAAATGTTGGCACCGGCAAGCACCAGCGTGCCTGCACCCGCCTTGCTCAGGGCCCCGTTCCGGATGGCCGAGGAAATCGTCAGGTCAATGGCGGCGTTGGAACTGTCACCGATGGTAAACGTCTGCGTCGCGTTGTTCAGATCGAGCGTGGTGGCAGAGAGGGTGGCCTCCAAGGGATTGTTCGTGGCAATATATGTTAGAGCCGTGGCACCGCCGCTGAGCGTCAGGATGCTGCCGGTGCCGGTGCCGGTCACCTGGTTGGCGCCCACCACGGCTCCGGCGCCGCCAAAGATCAAGCCGGCACCGCCGATGGTCTGGGCAAAGCCGCCCAAGTCGAGGACGGTCGGTTCACCGGCGCTGAGCGAGTTGATCGTGACGCTGCTGCCGGCCGGAATGGCGTTGTTGACGCCTAACAGAAGGTTGCCGCCGTTGACCGCGGTCAGGCCTGCGTAGGTATTGACGACACCGAGGACGAGGGTGCCCGCGCCCAGCTTTGTCAGGCCACTGGTGCCCGAAGCGGCCAAAGCATTATTGAATGTCACGCTCTCACCGTTGGTGTCGATGCGATAGGGATTGTTGCCACTGGTGGCGAAGCGGGCCGAGTAATCGTAGGTGTTGGCCACCGAGTATTGCAACGTGCCGCCACTGAACAGGATCGATCCCGCGGCGCTCGCCGGCAGGCCGAATGGCCCGGACACACTGCCAATTTGCGCCACCCCCGCATTGACGATGCCGGCGCCGAGGGTGGTGGTGCCGCTGTAGGTGTTGGCGCCGGCAAGCACCAGCGTGCCTGCGCCCGCCTTGATCAGGACCCCATTCCGGATGGCCGAGGATATAATCAGGTCATGGACGGCGTTGCTGCTGTCGCCAATGGTCAACGTCTGCGCCACCCCGTTCAGATCAAGGGTGGTGGCGGAAATGTCGGATCCCAATGGGTTGGCCGTGGCGACATATGTTAGAGCCGTGGCACCGCCGCTGAGCGTAAGAATGCTGCCCGCGCCGTTGCCGGTCACCTGGTTGGCGCTAACCGCAGTGCCGCCGAGCGTCAGGCTGGCACCACCGATGGTCTGGGCAAAGCCGTTCAAGTCGAGGGTCGCGGTTTCGCCTGCGATGTTGGATCCGACCGTGATGGCATTGCCGGACTTGATGGCATTGCCGGCGCCGAGCCGCAGGGTGCCCCCGTAAACCGTGGTCAGGCCCGTGAACGTGCTGACGCCGCTGAGCGTCCAAGCGCCGGCGTCGAGTTTGTAAAGCGCGCCGCTGCCGGTGCCGATACTGCCGGCGAGACTGCTGTCGGTGGCACTGCCCATGAGCTTGAGGCTGGAGCCGGCACCGGTGAGCGTGCCGGTGTTGGAGAGAAGGATGTCGCCATTGCCGGCCACAATGCTGCTGGTGCTGCCCAGCGTGAGCAACCCGGAATAGGTCGCCGCCGTGGCCGAGCTGTTAGTCAGGGCGCCGCTCAAGCTGTTGACGCCGGAACCATTCAGGGTGAGGGGCTCGGTCGTGGCAAGGGAGAAACCGTTGAGGTCGAGCGTGGCACCGCTGGTCACCGTGGTGCCTGCGGCAGTGGTGCCCAGCGGGGTGTTGCCACCACTGCCCGCCGCACCTAACATGAGCGTGCCGGCCCCGACCGTGGTGGTTCCGCCATAGCTGTTGGCTCCGGAAACCAGCAGCGTGCCGGCCCCGGCCTTGCCCAGGCCGCCGTTCTGAATGACCGAGCTGACGGTTAGATCCGGCGCGGCGTTGGTGCTGTCGCCGATGTTGAAACTGCGCGTGACGGCGCCCAGATCCAGGGTGGTGACCGAGACGCTGGCGGCCAGGGGATTGCCCGTTGCGGAATAGGTGAGAGAACCGGCCAGTGTCAGCACGCTGCCCGCACCGCTGCCCGTCACCTGATGGGTGCTGCTGTCCGTGGCACCCGTGCCGCCCAGCGTCAAACCGCTCCCGATGGTGAGTGCAAACCCACCGAGGTCCAGGGTCGCGGTTTCCCCCACCATGGTGGAGTTGACGGTGACCGCGCTGCCTGCCGCGATGGCGTTGCCCACGCCGAGGCGCAACGTGCCCGCCTTGACCGTGGTCATGCCGGTGTAGGTGTTGGCGCCGGTGAGCACCAGCGTGCCGACCCCTGATTTTGTTAGACCGCCGGCACCCTGGTTGAGAACCTGGCTGACGTCGAAGGTGTTGGCGATATCAGCGATGTCCAAGCCCACGCCCTGCCCCGGGGTCAGCGTGACCGGATGCGTGCCGATCAGACCCGCGGCGTAGGACGTCAGCACCGTGCCGGTGATTTGCAGGGTGCCGCCATTGAAAACCAACGGATTGGCGGCCCCCAGGTTGGCGTCCGCGCCGACGCCCAGCGTGCCGGAATTAAGCGTGGTGGCACCGCCGTAGGTGTTGGAACCGGTGAGCATCAGCATGCCGGCCCCGGACTTCGTTAGAGACCCGTTCTGAATGACCGACGTGATGGTTAGATCATCGGCGGCGAGGGTGCTGTCGTTGATGGTGAATGTCTGCGCCGCACTGTTGAGGTTGAGGGTGGTGACCGAGATGCTGGCACCCAAAGGATTGTTGGCGGCGGAGTAGGTCAGGGCGCTGCTCCCGCCGCTGAGAGTCAGCACGCTGCCCGCCCCGCCACCGATCACCTGATTGGCGCTGTCGGTGCCACTCGTGCCGCCAAACGTCAGCCCCCCTCCCCCGATGGTCAGGGCATAGCCGTTCAAGTCGAGGGTCGCGGTTTCAGCCGCCGCGGTGGAGTCGATCGTCACGGCATTGCCGGACAGGATGGCGTTGTTGACGCCGAGGCGCAGCGTGCCCCCGGTTACTTTTGTTAGACCCGTGTAGGTGCTGGCACCGGTGAGCGTCCATGTGCCGGGCCCGCTCTTGGTGAGCGTGCCGGCACCGGTGCCAAGGCTGCTGGCGAGGCTGCAATACGGGCTGCTGCCGTCAAGGATCAGGCCTAAGCCGGCACCAGAAATTGTGCCGGTGTTGGACAGGACAATCTCCCCGTTGCCGGCCACGATGCTGCTGGCGCTGCCCAGGGTAAGCAGGCCGGAATAGGTGGCCGCGGTGTACGAGTTGTTGATCAGGGCACCGCCGCCGGCCACCCCGGCGCCGTTCAAGGTGAGCGCTTCCGCTGTGCCGAGCGAGAAGCCGTTGAGGTCGAGCGCCGCCCCACCCGCCACCGTGGTACCCGCGGTGGTGGTGCCCAGCGGGCTGCTGGTGGCGCTGCCCGCCGAACCTAACACAAGTGTGCCCCCGCTGATGGTTGTTAGCCCGCCATAGCTGTTTTCACCGGTGAGCATGAGCGTGCCGGTGCCGGTCTTGGTCAAGCCGCCCGCACCTGTCACCACGCCGTCCAGCATCGTGCTGCCCGCGCCGGCCACCGTCAGCAGGTTACCGCCGTTGGTGACGCCATTGTATAACGTCAGCCCATAGGCCGATTGGTTCGTCCACACCTGCGCGGCCGCCAGCTGGATGTCCAACTTTTGCCCGTCCGCCACCGACCCGATGACCAGCGCCCCGGCCATGTTGTTGAGCGTGAGGCCGCTGCCGCCCAGCGTGAGCGTCCGGTTGGCCCCGGATCCTAACAAAACCGTCGCGGGGCTCGCGTCGAGAAACACCAACCCCAGCACGGCTGGATTCACGTTCACATCGACGGCCTGCGCGGTATTGACCGCGCTGATGCTGAAATACGCGATATCCGCCGCGCCTGGTGCCATCGCCGGATTGGGGATGATGGCACCCGCGGCGGTCGACCAATTGGCGGCCGTGCTCCACTCACTGCCGGTGCCGTCCCAATAAATGTTGGCCGACCGCGCCGACGGCGTGGCCACCCACGCGGCAAGACAAGCGGCAAAGACAAGGCGAATGGTGGATGGGCTCTTCATGGGAGATGATATGCCCCCGCATGCTCCCACGAGGCCTCAGACCTCCCCGAACAACCGAGGCAGGCTCTTGAATCACCCCCTGCCGCCCACTTTGCAAGGCTAATTGTTGAGATCGGTGGTTCTCTCGTAGGCGCGTTCGTGAGAACGCGGGGGGGTGAGGTGAAGCGCTACTGAAGGTAGGGCGGACCGGCCCGGTCCGCCGACTTAACCGCCCACATGGGCGGTGCCAAGCCACGCGGATGAGCCGCCCACGCACCGCCACGCGCGAGGACTGCGGCTGGTAGCCGCAGCTACGAGCCTGAAGGCAGGGCGGACCGGCCCGGTCCGCCGACTTATCCGCCCGCACGGGCGGTGCCAAGGCACGCGGATGAGCCGCCCACGCGCCGCCATGCGCGAGGACTGCGGCTGGTAGCCGCAGTTACGAGCCTGAAGGCAGGGCGGACCGTCCCGGTCCGCCGAGTTATCCGCCCGCACGGGCGGTGCCAAGCCACGCGGATGAGCCGCCCACGCACCGCCATGCGCGAGGACTGCGGCTGGTAGCCGCAGTTACGAGCCTGAAGGT
>CAIKDP010000349.1 GCA_903826205.1 Akkermansiaceae bacterium | reverse complement strand
TGTCCGCAAGCACGAGCGTGCCGCCCGCGACGCAGGTGTCGCCGGTGTAGCTGTTGATGCCGGTTAGAGTCAATGTGCCCACGGTCACCTGCAGCCCCAGCGAACCGCCGCCGCTGCCATCGCGCAGCACCCCGGCGAAAGCATGAGATTGCGCGCTGCCGGTGGAATTGGATTCGGTCACAGTCAGGGTGACGGGCGTGGCGGACACGTTTTCGATAACGGGCGTACCGATGCTGGCATGGGTGCTCAACGTGGTTAGAGTGATATCGTTGCCATTTAGCCGGACGGTGCCGGTACTGTTGGCACCAAAGCTGAGGTTGGCAAAACCTAGGCCGGTGACGGCGCCGGCGGCCAATCCGTTGTACATGGCCGTACCGAAGGCGAATCGGTTGCCCGCGCGGAGGATGCCGTCATTGACGGTGGTGGTCCCTTGATAGAGGTTGGCTCCGCTGAGCGTGAGCATGCCTGTGCCATTCTTGGTCAGGCCGCCAGTGCCATTGCGAATCTCCCCGGAAACGGTGGTGTTGCCCGTGCCGTCGATGGTCAGCAGGTTGCTGCCATTGCCGATATCACCGCCGAGGGTCAGGGGATGGCTTGAGTTGTTAGTCCAGGTTTGCGCAGCCCCCAGGTTGATAGGCGCGTTGAGGGTGACGGTGCCGGCCCCGGAGTTCACGGTGATACCGGCGGCGCTGGCGACGGTTAGCACGCTGCCATCCGCATTCAAGGTCACATCGCTGGTATCGCTCACCGTCAGGCTGCGGATTGCCATGTTGGCACCGAGCACCATAGCGCTCTGATTTGTGGCGCCGTTGCTGGCCATGAAAAAAACATCCGCCAAATTGCCGGGGGTCAATGCAGTGGGAGTAGATCCATTGGTGGTCCAGTTGCTCGCCGTACTGCCATCGGACTGTGCCCACACATTGTTGCCGCCACTCAAGCCGCCCTTCCAAGTCTCGTTGATCAGTGCCGTCTGCGGTGTGACGTCCACACTTACGGCCGTGGATGACACCGCTAGCCCCGCCGTCACCGTGAAATTGGTGGTGTTGTAAATCTTGCCGCGGGTGAACGTCGCGGCGTCCAGGCCGCTGGCGGAGGTTAGAAGATTGTTAGTTCCGGCGGCCACGCTCACGCCCGGAATGCCGGAAACATTCAGCGTGATCGTGCCGGTTGCATCGGCAGCCACCGTGCTGCTGATCGCCGATTGGCTGGCACTGCCGCCGACCGCCGCCGTCACCTTGCCGCCATCGCGCAGGGTCAGCTTTCCGGTTGTTAGATTCAAGCTCCCGGCGGCGGTTGGCAGATAGGCGAAGGTGGCACCGGTGTTGACTGTCAGGCCATTGTTGCCGGAGGTCGAGGGCGCACCGAGCGAACTGCCGGGCTGGGTGACGATCAAGGTGCCGGTGCTGACGGTGGTGCCACCCTTGTAGGTGTTCACGCCGCCCAAGGTCAGCGTGCCGGTGCCGATCTTGGTGAGCGACGAGCCTTTGGCATTGTCGCCCAAGGCCCCGGTGTAGATCGTGTGCTGGTTGTTGTTGCCGACGCTCAAATTGACAGGGATGTTCCAGTTGGCGTCGCTGAGGGTCCAGCCGCGGTTCCCCTTCAAGCCGCCGAGCGTGACGCCGGCCCCGGAACTCATGTCAAACTGCATTTTATCACACCGTGAGTCGGTGTCGCCCTTGCCGGTGGTGCCCAAGATATTGAGATAGTCCACGGTGCTGTTCTGCAAGGCTTGGGCATGACCGATGCTCACCTGATAACCATTCATCCCCCCCCGATTGCCAAAGGACAGAGTGGATTTTCCAGTGTAGGTATTGGCGGCGTTCAGCGACCACCGGTATCCGCCGCCTTGATCCCCCGGCGCGTTATCCAGGAAAATCACGCCACCCTCCCCGGTGATGGGGTTGTTATAAGTGACATCGGTGTATTGCCCAGGCCTAGACAATGCCTGTAATCCGGCACCCAGCGTGATGCCACGGTAGGCATTAAAGGTCGTGTAAACCCTGCTGCTTTGAATCCCCGTCTTGACTTCCAGCGTGCCGCCATTGGTGAGGGTGATGCTCGCGGCTTGGACGCTGGCAGGGTAGGCACCGAGGGAATTCGTGGAACCCGTGCCCTCGCTGGTGATGGCGAGCGTGCCACCGGCAATGGTGGTGGCTCCGCTATAGCTGTTAGAAGTGGCGAGCACCAAGCGGCCGCCGCCGCGTTTGAGCAAGCCGCCGGAGCCGCCGATCTGGCCGCTGCCGGTCAGGGTGTAATTCTGGGTCGGGTTGTTGACGGTTACATCGGTGGGCAGGACGGAGGTGTTGAGGGTTACGGTGTAGGGGCCGGTGCCGGTGGCGCTGTCATCAAAGAGCGCCGATCTGCCGTCCATATAGGGAATGGCCGCGCCGCTGGGGGTTTTCCAATGGGCGGAGGTGTTGATGTCCCAGGTGCCGGTGCCCGCCGCCCAGATCAGATTGCTGACAATGAACAAGGTGCCATTGACTGCCGTGAACGAGTAGTTGGGCGCGGCCAGCGTGTTGACCGTGCAGGTGATCGGATAAGTCCCGGCGGGTGAGGCGAGGGTCGCCGTGGTGGACAGACCCGGCACGCCGGTCACACCCGCCGCCGCCGCGTCCTCACCATTTTGGAAACCGCTGAGCGTGTAGGTCAATGGCGGGAGCGCCGTGCCGACGAGGCTGCCAAGGTTGTTAGCCGTCACCGTCAGAGCGGCCCGCGTGATGTTGCCTGTGAGGCCGCCGGGCTGGGTCAGGGTGTAGTTGCCCGCCTGCGTGCCGTTGAGCGTGCACGCGGCATTCACCCCGATGTTGTTGCCCACGCCTGCGCTGGCAAAAGCCCCGCTGGCGGCCACGCCGACCGCACCCGCATCGCCAGTCTCCACGCCGGTTAGAGTGCCGGTGAGGGTGGCGGCGGTGGTGCCGTCATAGGTCTTGGGGGTGACCGCGGCCGCTGCGAGTGTTAGAGTCTTGGGATTCACCGTCAGGGAAAATGCCGTCGGCACCACCACGGTGGCGAAGTTTGCCGTATTGCTAGGGGTGAAGGTGCCGGAGGCCACATAGGTGCCCGCCGCCGTGGGCTTGGTGGACGGGGCCGTGAAACTGAAACTGCCCTGCACCGATGAGGAACCACCGCTGAAGGTGGACGCGTCCAGCGCTTGGCCGTAGGTGATGTTGGAGGCGGTGGGCCAGGTGAGGGTGGGGACGGTTTTCGAGCTCAAAGTCAATGTGGTGCTGGTGTCCGAGGCACTCAACAAGGTGGTGGCATTGCCGTCGTAGCTGTAAGTGATCGTGTAAGGCGTGTCTTTGGCCCATAGCGCCGAGGCGGCGAAGCTGAGACTGAAGGCCCCGGCGGCACCGCTGATGCTGGCGTTCTGGGTCGTGCCGTTGATGGTGACATGCACGAGCTCGCCGGCTGCCGGATAGACCGGACCGCTGCCACTGAGCGTGCCGCTGAGGGTCACGTTGGTGGTGCCGGAGCTGAGCGTCTGGCTCGGGCGCAAAGTGCTGAAGCCGGCCGCCACCTTGGTGGGCGCCGCATAGGTGAGGCTGATGCTGCCCGACCAGGTGCCGCCGCTGCCACTGATGATGCCGTCGACGTAGCCATTGCCAAGGAACACCCCGGCGGTGCTCAGATCGAGGGTGGCGGGAAAATCCGCCGGTGCGTTTTTGGTGTCGCTGACGGTGCTGGGGGCGAGGTTGTTGCCATTGCTCCAGGTTATGCTGTTAGTCGCGGAAAAAACCGCGCCATTGCCGATGGCCAGCGTGAAATCGCCGCCGGGGACGGCCGGCGTCGGATCCACCAGCAGTGTCAACTCGCTGGCGTAGTTTTGATTGTTGGAACTGTCGAGGGTGGCGTTGATCACCACCTTTTTCAAAAACGAACCCGCAGGCAATGCTCCCAAGGACCAAGGGGCGAACGTGCCGCCCTCGAAAAACGTGCCGCTGCCACTGGCACCAAGGTTGCGGGTGACCGTGACATCCGCGCGGGCGAGCGGTCCCGCCCCGGCCAGTGCCAGCACGGCCAGGGCCAGCGCCATGGGTCTGACGGCGACTCGTGGATGCTCGCTGCGATCGGGTATTTTCATGATTTTGTTAGAATGCAAAACCGGCGGCCGCTACGGACTGGTGAATTTCAGCCGCATGTAGAGTTGCGGGTGGGGCGCGATGGGCACGCTGAAGGTGTGTTGCGGCGGCGTGCCGGTGTCGGTCACCGGCGTCCAACTCTCGGCCAGCAAGGTTTCGCTCCACTCGGCGCCGTAGGCGATGCCGCTGACCCCGGCGGGTTGGGTGAAGCTGAGCACGAAGTTGCCCGCCACTTGTTGCGCTTGCGGCAGCAAGCCGACATCGCTGCTGAGTAGCGGGTTGAGACCGAAGGCGAACTCGACCAGGTTGGGCAAGCCGTCCTTGTCGAAGTCGTTGAGGTCCGCGCCATCCCCATAATTGTTCACGCTGGCAAAATAGGTTTGGCGCCAGGTTTGCTGCGCGGTGACCACACCGGTACCCGTGAGGGTGATATCGTAGGGATTCTCGTTGGCGTCGTTGTTGACAATATGGAGCACCGCTGTTTTCAGGCCGGCACTGGTGGGTGCAAAACGCAGCGTAAGGGTGGTGGAGCCGCCCGGGCTCACCTGGGCCGCGGCTTTGGACATGATCGCGAAGCTGGCCGCGTCGCTGCCGTCCCGGGTGATGGATGTGATACTGAGACTGGCGGTGCCGGTGTTCTTGATGGTGAAGCTGAGACTTGCGTTAGATCCGACGGTCACCGCGCCGAAGTCCCTGGTGGCGCCGTCGGCAATGCCGGTGCCCGCCGGTTGTTCCACGGCGATTTCGGGACTCGTGAGCGGCGCGGGTTGGACCGCGTCTATGTAGCTCTTAAAGGTGGTCCAACTGTAGAGTTCCGCAGGGTCATAGCCGGCTTGCGAGTAAAGCACTTGGTATTGGGCATGGGTGGGCGAGCCGGCAACGCAGTTGATGATCGCAAAACAGGGGACGCCACCATTGCCAAACTGATTGTAGGCATTAGACCCGTTCATCGCCGAAAATCC
>CAIKDP010000348.1 GCA_903826205.1 Akkermansiaceae bacterium | reverse complement strand
GTGGTGATTTTTCCTGATAGAACAGCGCTGGCGAAGGCCTTGAGTGCCGCCAACGGGGCGCTGATGGCTTGTTTGAGTTCAGGCGTGGGGGCCAGTGCGGGATTGCGCAACCAATAGTGGCCGACCATGCGGCCTTCATCCGGGTTGGCGATGGCCCCGGCCTCAAGCGCCGCCATATCCGCAAAGGCTCGGGCAATCCGCGGCTCAAGCGCGGACACTTGCCCGGGTTCCATGGCCATGAGGGACAGATCGAGCGAAAATCCGAGGCGCGGGTAACGAAGGAGTTGTTGGTTGTAGGATTGCCAGGACATGAGGGCGGTTGTGTTAGTATGTTAGCAAGTAAAGAAGTGAGCAGGTGAAAAAGTTAGTAAGTGAGAATGGCGTGGACGGGATACGGCGCGAGCTTGGCGCGGCCCTTCAGGAAGGCGAGTTCGATGAGAAACGATATGCCAATCAGGTGGGCACCGAGATCATTGAGAAGTTGGACCGCGGCGGCGGCGGTGCCGCCCGTGGCTAACAGATCATCCACCAGCAGGACCGATTCACCGGGCTTCACGGCATCTTCATGAATCTCCACAATCGACTCGCCATATTCGAGCGAATAGGCCGCCTGGCGGGTTTTCCATGGCAGCTTGCCCTGCTTGCGCACCGGGACAAAGCCCACCCCAAGGCGATCGGCCACGGCCGCGGCAAAGATGAAGCCACGGGCGTCAATCCCCACCACCTTGTCAATCCTGGCTCCCCCGGTCGTCTCGCAGAGCCGGCTGACGGCCTCGTGGAACAACGCCCCATCGGCTAGAATCGGGGTGATGTCCTTAAATACGATCCCCGGTTGGGGAAAATCCACTATGTCTCGGATGGCGGCGCGGAGGGTGGCGGGCATGGGGTCAGAGGTCAGAGGTCAGAGGTCAGAGGTCAGAGGTCAGAGGTCAGAGGTCAGAGGTCAGAGGTCAGAGGTCAGAGGTCAGAGGTCAGAGGTCAGAGGTCAGAGGTCAGAGGTCAGAGGCCAGCACTTCCAACAACCTGGCGAGGGGCAGACCCATGACATTTTCGAAGCTGCCGCGGATTTCCTCCACGATCCACTCGCCATGTTCCTGGATGCCGTAGGCGCCGGCTTTGTCGAGGGGATCGACGAGTTGGAAATAGGCGTCGATGGCGGCGTCATCCAAGGGCCGGAACAGCACCTCGCTGAGTTCGTGAAATGTTAGGGTTTCCCCACCCGGGCGCATCACGCAAACGCCCGTGCAGACCGTGTGGGTGCGGCCCGACAAGCGCCGCAACATCGCCCGCGCCTCGGCCATGTCGGCGGGTTTGCCGAGGGCGTCGGCATCGATGAAAACCAAAGTGTCCGCGGCGATGATGGTGGCCTGCGGGTGGAGGTGGGCCACGGCCGCGGCTTTGAGCCAGGCATTGCCCTCACACAAGCGGTCCGGGGGCATGGCCGGGTCATGAATCTCCTCGGCGGGGGAAACCACCACTTCAAATTCGAGGCCGGCGCGGGTGAGCAAATCGCGGCGGCGCGGGGAGGCAGAGGCAAGCACAAGGGACATGCCCGGGAAACTGCCCTGCGCGGGCGCCGCCGGCAAGCCGGATCGACGCTGCTGCGAGAGCCCCCACTCTATTGCTAGATCCAATTTTCCAACAAGAGGCCGTGGACACGTGAAAACTCGCGAGCGTTGCCGGTGACGAGGGTGAGGCGGTGTTCGAGCGCGTGGCCCGCAATGAGCCTATCGAGGGGACCGTGCCGGTCACGACCGGGGTGCGAGGCCGAGGGCCTTGAGGGTGTCGGTATCGGCGACGCGTTGGCCCGGCTCGCCGGTGGCCACGCCGAACTCGGTGGCGTAGTCCCACATGGTCCAGCCGAAGTGGTGTTTTTCGAGGGCCTTGCGGGTGTCCTCGATGCAGCGGTTGCGATCGGCGGCCGGGGCTTTGCGATAGACGCCGAACTCGTTGCACGTGAGATGCACGCCGTGTTTTTTGGCCCAGGCGGCACCCTCGGCAATCATCTCCTCGAGTTTGTCGGCATTCCAATTTTCCTTGCCGTATTTTGTCATCAGCGTCCGCGCCGCATCGTCGGGAAGCGCGTCCAGCACCCGTGCCACCGCCTCCGGGCTGGATGGATAGGGGGCGTTGCGCAGGCCCTTCACCCAGTCGCCCGCGACCCACGGCGCGTCCTGATGGGTGAATCTAACCGGCTCATAAAAGTGGACGTTGTAGACCACGTTCTTATCGGCGACGACCTCCAAGGGTGGCAACATATAGATTTCCGACCACTCGGCGGAGGTGGCGATGAGGGTGTGCCGCGGCGCGGATTGGCGCATGGTCGCGAGCGCCTTTTTCTGGATCACATTCCAGCGGTCGGTGTCGCGCATCACCGGTTCGTTCATCACCTCGAGGAAAACCATCTCGGGGTCACGGGTTGCCAGGTGTTTGGCCAATACCCGCCACAGGTTGACGAACTCATCGACCGCGGCGTCGTCCTTGACGAGGGCCTGTTTGAGTGTGTCCCGCGGGTTGAAATCGATGATGATGCCCAGGCCGCCATTGAGCAGCATGTCGAGGGCCGCATCGAAGCGGCCGAGTTTCACGGGGTCGAGGACGGTGGGGGTCTCCATGTTGACCACGGTTTCCTCGGTCATGAGGAAGCGGACGTGGCGGAAACCCATCGCCTTGATGAGGGTCACATCCTTGGCCAGGTTGCCGCTGCGCCGCTCCTGGTCCAGATCGGGCAAGCGCGAAGCCCAATCCGAGAGCCCGATGCCGCAGGTCAGGCGCGCCAAACGGGCGGGCGACACGCCATCCGTAGCTTCGGCCGCGCCGGCCATGCCTGCGGTCATGATAGATGTGAAAGCGGCGGCCACGGCCAGTTTGCGTGCCAGGGGGGTGGAAAATGGATTTTTCGGGGAGTTCATGAGGGAGGGGGGATGCTTTTGGCACCAAATGCTCGATACGCATCGATTGCCAATAGGTTTTCAGTTCATTGCGCGGGCGAGGCCGGGGGGAGGGGTTCCCCATGCGCGGGTGCAGTCACGGCTTTCTCCGCGCAAGGGCCCGGCGATGCATAAGGAGCCACCACTCCTGTGGGGGATGCTTATAAGGAGCCACCACATTCCTGTGGTGGATGTGGGAGCGTGGTCCATGGGTGTGTGCCGAAGGCGCGGATCACTTTCGCATGACGACAAGAATGTCGTCACTCCTTAAGGGTAAGCCCCCCCGCATTGCCGACGAGGTCCCTGGCGCGGGAGAATGACCCGAGATTGAACGCGTTGGTGTAGCCCATGCCTTTCAATTTTTGTTTGGCGATGCCGCTGCGCATGCCGCTCTGGCAATGCAACAACAACACCTGGCTCTTATCGGTCACGCGGCGCGGCATGGCGGATTCAAGCTCATCCAACGGGATGTTGATGGCGGTCGGCAGATGACCGGAGTCGAACTCGCCTGGGCTGCGCACGTCAATGACCAGTGCGCCGTCCTTCAAATACGCTGCGGCATCTTTGGCGGCAATCTGGCTGGATTTTTTCAGCAGGACAATGACGAGGAGGATTGCCGCAATAATGAGAAGAGGTGCCCATTTCATAAGATCAGAGGTGCGAATTAGAGTCCCAGTTTGCGGATGAATTCCGCGTTGCGACGGCAGTCCGCCTCCGCGTTCTGCGAGGGATTGGCCGTTTCCAACACGATCCATCCCTGATAGCCGCTCGCCTGGATGGCGGCGGCCACCGGTTCCATCTTCACCTTGCCCTCTCCGAGGTAGCTCGGGCCGTCCTTGAAGTGGATCATGCAGAGGCGGCCCTTGAGGGCGCGCAGGTCGGCTGGCACATCAAAGCCGGCGTTGGTCGAGTTGCCGATATCGTAGTAAGCCTTGACCGATTCGCTGCCGACGCGGTCGAGCAACTCCAGGTATTGTCTGGCATCCAGCGAGCATTCGATGCCGAGGCAGACGCCTGCGGCTTGCGCCTTGGGAGCCAGGGCTTTGAGCCGCACGACCAGCGCGTCGAGCGCGTCCTTTTTCCAAGCCTTGCCGTCGAGCAAATGGGCTTGGCCGAAGAACGGCACGAGCATGCCGCCCGCGCCGACGTCCTGACAGGCGGCGATGGTTTGCTCGACCCACGCGGGGGCCTGCGGATCGCTGAAAAGCGGATGACCGTTGAGCAAGTCCAGCGAAAACGAACAGGTGGTCAGGCCGGTGGCCTGCATGTCGTCCTTGAGCTTTTGGCGGGCGGCGGGATCGGCGATGGCCAGGCGCTCCGCGGGCCCGCCGACACCGAGTTCCAAGCCGTCCATGCCGGCGCGCTTGGCGGCCGCAAAATCGTTGCCGAAGTGTCGTGCCCCGATGCGCAGCCTGGGTTGGGTGGCCGCGGCGAGGCCCGGGGACATTAGCGCGGCCCCGGTTAGGACCGTGGCGCCGTGGTGCAGGAAAGTGCGTCGTGTTTGCATGGGGTGTGTTAGATCGCGGCCAGGCGAAGTCGGAGCCTTCCCTTGCCAACCTTGAAAAGACCGTAACCGGCCCCGCCACAAAGGCAACAAGATTAGATTTCGTTTCATCCCCATGGGCCCGCCTGCCCGCCCGCCGGAGATCGGGGCTTGAATGTCACCCAACATCGGTTCAACTTGTGCGCATGACCATTGTGCTCGGTATCACGGGATCGATCGCGGCCTACAAGGCGGCGGATTTGGCATCGCAATTGGTGAAGCAGGGCCATGAGGTCCACGCCATCCTGACGCGGGCCGGCGCGGAGTTCATCACCCCGCTCACCATGCAGACGCTCACCCGGCAGCCGGTGGTGGTGGCCTTGGAAGACGAAAAAAAAACGTGGAAACCGGGCCACATCGAGTTGGCCGACCGGGCGGATTTGTTGGTGGTGGCGCCGGCAACGGCCAACGTGTTGGGCAATTTCGCCAACGGCCTGGCACCCGATCCGTTGGCATCGATCTACCTCGCACTGCCGCGCACCACGCCGGTTCTGCTCGCCCCGGCCATGAATGGGAAAATGTGGCTGCATCCGGCGACCCAGCGCAACGTCGCTCGCTTGACGGCCGATGGTTGCGGGTTTGTGGGACCGGCCACGGGGGACTTGGCGTGCGGGTATGAGGGGCTGGGGCGTCTGGCCCCGGTGGACGAGATTTTGGCGCGTATCAGCGCCGTGTTAGGCAGGCCATGAGGCGGCCGGCACGGGAAATTTTTACAAAATTTGCGTGCTGTGGCGGGAAAATTACAGAAATTGCGAGTTTGGGCTTGCATCGCTGAGGGCATCGGGTATTTCTCGCCTCCCGAATTATGGCAAAGAAAAGTTGGATTGCACGCAACGAGCGCAAAAAGAAAACCGTCGAGAAATACGCCGAGCTTCGTCTGAAGCTGAGGCAGGAGAAGGACTACATCGGTCTGGCCATGCTGCCGCGTGATGCGAGTCCGACCCGCCTGGTGAATCGTTGCGCGGTGACCGGCCGCCGCCGTGCCTTCCTGCGCCGCTTCCGGCTTTCCCGCATCAGCTTCCGCGAACTTGCCTCCGCCGGCATGATCCCCGGCGTGACCAAGTCCAGTTGGTAAGCCAAGCTGGCTTGGTTTTTTGACGCGGGATGGCAACCACCCGATCCCGTGTCTCCTCAATGCCGATTTACGAATACGTTTCCGAATCCCCGCAGGATCCCGAGCACTCGTGCCGCATCTGCGCGCGCGGGTTTGAACTCAGACGACCGGTGGACCGCTCTCCCTTGCAAGTCTGCCCGTTGTGCAAAAACCCCGTGCGCAAGGTCGTTTCCCGGATTCACACCCCCATCGTGACCAAGCCGCTGTCGGTGAGTGCGGCCAAGCAGGCGGGTTTCACCGTGCTGGAAAAGCGCGACCAAGGGGTCTATGAAAAAATCTAACTGATGAATGCGACGTGCATGCTGCTGCTGGCATCGACCGGCAAGGGGGCCACTGATTACCAATGGCCGACGCTGGGCGAGACGTTGATGTATCTGAGCGGGATCGTGTTGTTCCTGGTCTTGAACGCGTTGTTTGTGGCGGCGGAGTTTGCCTTTGTCAAAGTCCGGCCCAGCCAGGTCGAGACCGAGGGCAAACCCAAAACGCGCGGGCTGAGGGCCGCGCGCAAAATCGTCGAGGATATCAACCCGTATCTATCCGCCGCCCAACTCGGCATCACCATCGCCTCGCTGGCGCTCGGTGCCCTGGGTGAGCCCTTCATTGAATCATTGGTCGGGCCGCTGTTGCAACAGGTCGTCTGGTTCCCGCCCGGCATGGTGGGAACGCTGTCGTGGGTGCTGGCGATTGGTTCCTTCACCGTGCTGCATGTGGTGATCGGGGAGCAATTGCCGAAGATGATCGCCATCCGCAGAGCCTTGGGAACCACCCTGATGTTGGCGCGGCCCATGCGCCTGTTCTATAAGATTTGTTCACTGCCCATCCGCATGCTCAACGGCTCGTCCACTTGGCTGGCCCGCGTGATTTTCCGCATCGAACCCATGACCGAGCACGACCAGGCGCACAGTGCCCAGGAGCTCGCCCTGCTGGTGGCCGAAAGCGAACGCTCGCAGGAGGTCACCGAAACCGAACGTGAGATTCTGGAAAACGCGCTCGAACTCAACGAGGTCTGGGTGCGCGATGTGATGACCCATCGCGGCGAAGTGGTGGTGGTCGATGCCGAGGAATCCTTCGAGGTCACCCTCAACCTCGTGCGCAGCACCAAGCACACCCGCTTTCCGTTGGTCAAAGGCCACCTCGACAACGCGATCGGCTTCATCCACGTCAAGGACTTGCTCAAACTGGTGGGAGAACCCAGCCCCGACATCATGGTCATCAAGCGCGACCTGAAAGTCGTGCCGGAAACCATGCCGCTCGACGTCCTGCTGAAATTTTTCCTCAAGGAAAAAACCTCGCTGGCGTTGGTGGCCGATGAGTTCGGCCATTCCTCCGGGGTGGTCTTTCTCGACAACGTGATCGAGGAATTGGTCGGCGATATCCAGGATGAGTTCGACAATGAGCGCTCGTCCTTCACCCGCCTCAACGACGATGAATTCGTCACCGATGGCACCACCACCCTCAACGAGCTCGCCGACTACGAGGAAGCCCTCTATCTGGAAAGCGGCGAGGTGACCACCGTCGGCGGCTACATCACCCAACAACTCGGCCGCTTCCCGGAAGTCGGCGAAACCATCACCATCCGCGGCTACGAGGCCAAGGTCACCAGCACCGATGACCGCCGCGTCGGACAAATCCATTTCCGCCGCCTCACGCCCACCAATGGCGAGGGGGAAACCGCCCGCGATGAGTAGCGCCCTTGCCGCAGGTCTTTCCCTTTGACAGTCCCTCCACAGTCCGTGAATTGAAGGGTTGTCTTCCGGCTCATACCGTGACCGCCGCCTCAACGCCGTGCCGCATGAAGTTGCTGTTTGATGAGAACCTCTCGCCGAAGTTGCCCGGCTTGTTAGCCGGGCTTTTTCCAGATAGTTCGCATGCTCAGCGTCTATCTCAGCTTCCTCCTTGCCTCCGCGTTTCGATTCTATCAGATTGGAAGATAGCGATGCCCCAAGAGGAAAGGCGAACATCGAACATCGAACATCGAACATCGAACATCGAACATCGAACATCGAACATCGAACATCGAACATCGAACATCGAACGCTGAACATCCAACGTCGAACCGAAGAGTGAGGCGGGCCCCACTCCGGCCGTTGGCGTTCTTTGGTTCGATGTTCGATGTTCGTATTTCTTCGGAGGGCGCAGAACGGAAGGTCACTGGAAGAGGGTGGCCTTGCCCGTCAGCGCCTGGCGTAGCGGAAGCCGGGGAAGGCGCGCACGAGGCGGCGCATTTCCAACTTCATGAGGGTGGCGGTGACCACGTGGGCGGGCAGGCCGCTGCGCTCGATGATGCGGTCAACGGCGGCTTCCTCGCTGGTGACGGCGGCGAAGACGGCGGCTTCCTCCGCGGGCAACTCGGGGAGGGCGACCCCTTCCTCGGTGGGCGACGCTTGGCGGGCAAACGGGAGTTCGCCCAGATCATCGAGGATGTGTGAGGGATCAGCCACCAGCGTGGCCCCATCGCGGATGAGTTGATGGCACCCGGCAAAGGTGGGTTTGTCGATCGGGCCGGGCACCGCAAAGATCGGTTTGCCGTATTCCGAAGCAAGGTTGGCGGTGATGAGCGAGCCGGACCAGGCCGGACATTCGATGACCAGCACCGCACGCGCCCAGCCGGCGACGATGCGGTTGCGCATCGGAAAGGTTTGCTTGTCCGGCGCGGTATGCAGTGGAAACTCGGACACGACGGCACCGTGGCCCGCAGCGATTTTTTCGGCAAGTCCGAGGTTTTCCGGCGGATAGAGTTGGGCCAGGCCGGAGCCAATCACGGCGATGGTGCGGCCGTTGGCCGCGAGCGCCGCCTCATGCGCCGCGGTGTCGATCCCGCGCGCCAACCCGGAAACAATGGTGAACCCGGCATGCGCGAGTTGATAGGAAAACTTCTTGGTCGTCTGCGTGCCGTACGTGGTGGCCCGGCGCGAGCCGACGATGCTGATGGCATGGCGGTCGCACGGCTCAAGTTTGCCCCAGACATAGAGCAGCAGCGGGCGGTCATAGATGTCGCGCAACGGGGCCGGGTAGTCCGCATCATCCTGGGTGATGACGGCAATCCCGCGCCGGGCGGCTTCGGCAAGCTCCGCCACGGGATCGGCGTGGTCCTGCCACGCACGCAAAATGCCGGCGGTTTCCTCGCCGATGCCATCGACGCGCAACAGCCGGTCCTTGGCCGCGCCCAGGATGGCGCCGGCATCGCCGAACGCTTCTAACAACCTGCGCACCCGGATCGGGCCGATTTTCGGCAGCAGGTTGAGGGCGGTTAGAGATTCGAGCGGGGACATGGGAGGTAGCTGACAATTACCTGAATGTGGTTGTGCTGGGAAGCAGGAACTGCGGAAAAGACCCAAAAGGACAGGGTGATTGGCTCACTCGACCTCTATCCAAGGAACGGCAAAGCTCTTTGAGTTGCAGCGCAACACCGGTGCTGCTTTTGTCATGTCAGGCAGGGCCCAGCCAGCCTAACGCATCGTCCGCAGCGCCTCGCCGTCCTCCACCAACACGCTCCTGAAGCGTTCCATCCACAGCGTCCCGCGCCGGCTGTGGTGCTTGTTGTACCAGCGCGAAAACCTCTCCTTCAGCTCCGCCGGACCCACCACGATCCTCTGCCGCCGCCCTTTCCAGCCCCGTGCGAACACCTGGCCAAGGCACGCACCTGTGGGCAATTCAATCCGCTCCAAGGGCGAGAGCACTCGTGGCCGGGTTTTCACCGTCGCATCCATGCCCTCCACCGCTGCTGCCTTTTCGCCAACCGCATCCACCGCCTCCATCTCCCCGCCAGCCACCGGCGCCACCGTTTCACGCCTCCCCGCCCTCGTCCCTCCGCCACCAGACCGGCAATCAGACACTGAATTCAGTACTCCCAACCCTCGATTCGGCGTTTTCATGCAACTAGGTAATCGGATTTAGCCGCCGCTGTCAATAATATAATGGCTGGCATTATGTTTAAATGTGGCTGACGATGGCTGATGGCTGAGGACGCGGAACCAGTACCAAGAGCTACCCCAGTCAGCCAAACGCCCTGCCCAAGAGGTGAAGGAAGGAAGGGCTGCGAGGTGTGTGTGTTTCTCTGCGCCTTGGGCCTTATTCGGCCAGCAAAACCTCATCCCAGTCTTTCCACACCGGATCGAGATGTTGGGCGCGCAACATGGCGGCGACCTCGGCGGTGCTGCGGGTGTCGCTGATTTGGAATTGCTCGGTGGCGTGTTCGCAACCGGATTTCGCGTCGAGTTCGACGCGCCGGCCGTGCACCGTGAGGTGGAGGTCGTGGCCGCCGGCACCGGTGTAGCCGCCCGGTTCGGTGCGCGCCCCGGCCGACATGTGGGTCACGCCCAGGCCGGCCACCGCATCCCGCAAGGCCGCGGGCTCGCGGGTGGACACGACGATGCCGGCCTGCGGAAAGGTGACGCGGAAGGCGGTGATGAGTCTAACAAAATCACGGTCCGGGAGGAACAGGTCGGGGTCGGGCCGGTATTGATAGTTGCCGGCATAGGGGCGCATGCGCGGGAAGGAAACGGTGAACTGGGCTTTCCAACAATGTTTGTAGAGGTATTCGAGGTGGGCGCACAGGGCCATGGCCTCACGCCGCCACGGCGCCAGTCCGAACAACGCGCCGATGCCAATGCGGCGGAAGCCCCCGGCGTAAGCACGCTCCGGGCAATCGAGCCGCCAGGCGAAGTTTTTTTTCGGGCCGGCGCTGTGCAACGATTGATAGATGTCGCGGTCGTAGGTTTCCTGATAGACGACGAGTCCCTCCGCGCCATGGCGGACGATTTCCGCGTACTGCGCGTCCTCCATCGGGCCGACCTCGATGGCGAGGGTGGAAATGAACGGCTTGAGAGCGTCCAGACATTGCTGGAGATAGCCGTCGGAGACGAATTTCGGATGCTCGCCGGCGACCAGCAACAGGTTGCGAAAGCCCAGCGCGTGGAGGTGTCTGGCCTCGCGCACGACGTGCTCGACGCTGAGGGTGGTGCGCAGGATGGCGGCATCGCGGGAGAACCCGCAGTAGCTGCAATTGTTGACGCATTCGTTGGACAAATACAAGGGCGCGAACAGCCGCATGGTCTTGCCAAAATGGCGGCGGGTGAGTTGCTGGCTGCGGCGGGCCAGGGATTCGAGCGGCTCGCCAGTCCCGTCGATCAGGCGCCCGAACCGCCGCAGCAGTGGCGTGGGGCGGTCGAGCAGGTCGGGCAAAACATCAGCAAAGGCCATGGCAGACGCGCAACATGCCGTCTGCGAGCCGCAACGTCAAAGGCAAGGAGTGGGAAAATGCGCGGCCGCCTATTTCGTCTCCTCGTAGCCGACTTGGATTTGGGCTGGCTCGCCGGGCTTGCCGGTGATGACGATGTTGAGTTGGCGGGTGCCCCCCTGATAGGTGGCAATCCGGTTTTCCACGCCCTCGGCATTGATGGCCTGACGGCTTGCTTCCGTCAGGTCGAGCTTGCCCGCCTCCGCTTTGAAAAACTCCTCCAGGCGGTCGGGCGACTCGTCCGAGCTGGCGCTATACAGGCCCGACACCTTGTCCGCCTCCTGGTTATGGAAGGCACCCATCGCACTTTTGAGCTTTGGCACGCGCGGCACCCAGGCCGGCACATTGGATAGATCCGATTTGCCGAATTGGGCGACGTTGCCATTGGCGTCCTTCACGGTGAACTTCCCTTCGGAAATATCCTTGTAGCTCATCGTCACCTCCTGGCCGTCCTTGGTGCGAAAGGTCATTTCCCCCGTGGCGTCGTTCTGCGAAACCTTTTTCAGGTCCGGGTTCATTTTAACGATCAACTCCGCCGCCGCTTTTTCCGGGTTTTTGCTGAACTCCCCGACCTTCCGCTTGCAAAAGCCGATGAGCAGAACCATCGCCACCCCCGCAATGAGCACCAGCGTGCCGCAGCCGATGCCTATCCAGGCGAATGCTGGCATGCTTTTTTTCGTGGGAGGACCGGATGGGGAATGGCTTGGTTCGTTCATAACGCTCAATCCATGCCAAATCCGAGCAGGGGGCGCAACCCCAAAATACCTCAATATCCCGGTTCCCAGGATGATGCCGCGCCGGCCGCGAACCCCCAGTCCTCACCCAAAACGCAAGCAACACAAAGTTTTCTTCATTTTCTTGTTGCAATCGTGTCGCAATACATCCACGTTGCGTCCGTGAACCCCAAGCTGGCAACAGAACCTGAAACCGAACGGGCCATGACCTTGAACCAGGCACGGGTGGGCTGTGATTTGCGGATTCAGGTGTTACAGGGGCCGGGCTGCGAGCGTTTGAGGGATCTTGGGTTTTGCGAGCAAATGCCGGTGCGGAAGCTGACGGGGGGCAGGAATTTGCTATGTTCGGTGTGTGGGACGCGCATGGCCATCAGCAAGGAGTTGGCTGAGCAGGTGCTGGTGAAGCTGGCACTGGGAGAAGGATGATATCATGTCCGAGTCCTCCCAAACGGCTGCCATGATCGCGCTCATCGGCAATCCAAATGCCGGAAAAACCACTTTGTTCAATGCGCTCACGGGGGAGAACCAGCGCGTGGGCAATTACTCCGGCGTCACCGTGGAAGTGCGGTCCGGCACGTTTTTCACGCCCCACGGGCGCAAGCTGCGGGTGCTGGATTTGCCGGGGTGTTACTCGCTGCGGGCCGATTCCCCGGATGAAAGGGTGGCCGTGGAGGCGCTCACGGGGCAACTGGCCGGCGAACCCAAGCCGGATCTGGTGGTCTGCGTGGTGGATGCCTCCAACCTTGAACGGCACCTCCAACTCGCCCTGCAAGTGGTGGAACTCGGCCTGCCCTGCGTGCTGGCCCTTAACATGGTCGATGCCGCGGAGCGCGCAGGCCTGCGCCTGGACCCGGCCAAACTCGCGGATGAACTCGGCATCCCGGTGGTGCCATTGCAAGCCAACGCCGGCAAGGGCGTGCTCGAGTTGAAACAGGCGCTGCGTTTTCCCTTGCCGCATGCCACCGCCGCCACGTGGCTCAAGCCCGACATGGAGCCCGAGGTGGCGCGCCGCGTGTTCATTGGACGCTTGTGCGAACTGGCCGCACGCCGCTCCGCCGCGCATCAACTGACGCTTTCGGACCAAGTGGATCGCGTGTTGCTGCACCCGGTGTACGGCTGGTTTTTCTTCCTGGCGATTTTGCTCGCGGTGTTCTGGTCGATTTTCTCCTTCGCCAAAATCCCCATGGCTTGGATCGAGCTCGCCGAGGGCCGGCTCGGCGAGTGGTTGCAATCCCTGCTGCGTCAAGGCGACTTGCGCTCGTTGCTGGTCGATGGCGTGCTCGGCGGGGTGGGCGGCGTGGTTTTGTTCCTGCCGCAAATCGTCCTGCTGTTTCTTTTTATTGGCTTGTTAGAAAGCACCGGCTACATGGCGCGCGCAGCGTTTTTGATGGACGCGGTGATGGCCAGGGCGGGCCTGAGCGGCAAGGCGTTTCTGCCGTTGTTCAGCTCCTACGCCTGCGCCATTCCGGGGGTGATGGCCACCCGCACGATCCACTCCGCGAAGGAACGGCTGGTGACCCTCTTCGTCGCGCCGTGGATGAGTTGTTCGGCGCGCCTGCCGGTGTATTTGTTGATCGTGCCATTGCTGCTTCACGAGGGTGAGGGTTCGTGGCGACAGGCGCTGGTGTTGTTTGGGATCTATGTGTTGGGAACCGCCAGCGCGTTCGGGGTGGCGCGGGTGCTGCGCGGGCGGCTCGGCCCGGATACCTCCGCCACCCATTTCATGTTGGAAATGCCGTCCTACCGGATGCCGCAGTGGAGTTATATCTGCCGCCATGTGTTGGAGCGCGCGTGGGCGTTTGTGAAAAACGCCGGCACCCTCATCCTCGGCCTGTCAATCCTGTTGTGGGCGTTGAGCACCTATCCGAAATCCCCCGGCAACGACCCGGCCGAGGCGCTCGCCCACAGCGCGATGGGCCGCATGGGTGCCTTGATCGAGCCGTTGGTCAAGCCGCTCGGCTTCGACGGGCGCACGGGGACGGCCATTCTAACATCATTTGCAGCGCGCGAGGTGTTCAATGCCTCGATGGCCATCCTGTTCCGGGTGCAGGATACGGGGGATGAGCATGCCAACCGCGTCAGGTTGCGGGAGGAAATAGCGGCGGCCCGGTGGCCGGACGGCCGGCGCTTGTTCACGCCGCTCTCGATGATCTCGCTGCTGGTGTTTTACATCTACGCCCTGCAATGCCTGCCCACGGTGGCCGTGGTGGTCCGCGAGTCAGGGTCGTGGCGCTGGGCACTCGGCCAATTCGCCTTTATGGGTGCCTTCGCCTGGCTCGCCTCGCTCTTGGTCTATCAAGGAGGGAGCTGGCTCGGTTTCTCATGAACCCGGATTGGCAATCCCTAACCGCAGCCGTGGTGGTATTCCTCACCGCCGCAGTCTTCCTCGTCCGCATGCTCCGCAACAATAAAAACCGCGGCTGTGGTGGCGCTTGTGGCTGTGCCAGAAAATCGCTGCCGCATGGAGCAGCGGACTCCGCTCCTCCCGCTCATAGCGTGGCCAAGGCTCCGGTCAGCCACGCCAATAGCAGATAGACAAGGAACACGGCGATGAAAAGGTACTGACCCGCGAACAGGACTGCGATCGTGCCCTTGAGCAAGCCCCCGAATACCGATTTTTCATCCCTCAACGCCCGGGTGAAGGGAATCATCAGGGGGCCCATGAGCAAACACAGGCCCAGCCAACCGGCGCTGACGGCGACCAACGCCAAGAGGGCCACCAGCAGCAAGCCGCCGCCTTCTTGCGCCAACTGGCCGATTCCCAGCGTCAGGCCAAACGCCACAAAGGCGGATACTAACAAGCGGAGGAAATTCAGGATGGAACTCTCCAGCGGACCGGCCGCGGGCGGCCCCTCGGCCTCCACCGCCGGCTCCTCGGTCGCGATCACCCGAAAGCCGCCGATCGCCAGGGGCCCATACATAAAGCCTGTGCATTCATCCAGGATTTCCGCAAAATGTCCGTCGGCTTGCATCACCCCGGCATAGATCGAGGCCTCTTCATAGGTGTTGAACCGGACAATCACTGGCCGACTTGTATGCCAACCCGCCACCCACCTCAACCCCAATTCCAAGATTCCACTTCCGCCACAGCGCAGGCTTGCCGCCCGCTCCCCGACCCGCCTAGACTGCGGCGTGGCCGTTAAAAACATTGTCTATTTCGATCTGGAAACCCAACGCAGCTTCGGCGACGTCGGCGGCTTTTCTAACAAATCCAAGATGGGCATCTCGGTGGGCGTCACCTACAGCACCGCCCGCGGCAGCTACGAAATCTATCCGGAAAACGAAATGGAACGCCTCGGCGAGGAGTTGGTGCGGGCCGACCTCGTGGTGGGCTGGAATCACCTGCAATTCGATTACCCGGTCCTCCAGCCCTACATTTTCCACACCCTCGCCGAGCAAACGCTCAATCTCGACATGATGCTCGACCTGGAAAAAATCCTCGGCTTCCGGCTCAAGCTCGACTCGGTCGCCTCCGCCACGCTCGGCACCGGCAAGACCGCTGATGGGCTCGACGCACTGCGCTGGTGGCAGGAACACAAGAAGACGGGCGAATTTGCACCGCTGCGCAAGATTGCCGAATATTGCGCCTACGATGTGAAGGTCACCAAGGGCGTCCATGAATATGCGCTGCAACACGGGCTCGTCAAATACGACGACCGCAACGGCCGCATTGCGGAAGTCGCGGTGGCGTGGAAGTAGTTAGAGTCAATAGAGCTCGACGAGGTAGCCCGTGTGCTGCCCCTCACCGCTGACCCTGACCCAATAGATGCCACGTTTGACGGCTTCCCCGGGTTCGAAGTTGATGGCATTCATGCCAGTGGAGACATAGTTCACCTTCAGTTCCTTGCCCGGGATTCCCCCATCCGGTGGCAACGCCTGCTCCGGCCGCTTCTGCAAGCGGAACATTTCCACCTTCGGCTTGTTCTTGATGCCCGTGCCATACACCGACCAGGCATTGCCGTGAAGGTATTCAATGGGAAACAAGCCCATTCCGGGGTAGGCCCACGGGCCCTTGAGCGAGGTACCGCTCCCATCCATGCACCACATCGCGGAATAGCGCTCGCCGGCGGATCCGAAGCCGACCTTGCCCATGGGCGGATTGAGGCACCAGGCACGGTGGCCGCGGGCATCGCGGTTGTTGGCGCCGCCGTCCTCCATGTATTGGCCGACGCTGGCGACGACATTGCCGATGGTGGAGATATTGCAGTTCCCGGTGGAATGGCCCAGACTGTGGGAGAGACCGCCGTTTTTCTTGAGGGTTAGGGCGGCGTCCTCGGCATGTTTCGAACATTCCGAATCACCCTTCACGTTGGACGGCACGCCGCAAAGAAATCGATAGATGTTGAGTCGCTTGGTGGCCTCGTGCACGTCCCGGCCCAGATCGTCCGGCTTGGCGCGTTTGGCAATCTCGTGGATGCCCGTCTCAATCTCCTTGCGGGTGCGCGGATACAGGCTGTTAGGCGACGCGGCCGCGTCGCTGGCCGGGGCCACCGGCTTCGGCTGCACCGGCTTCGGCTGCGCCGGTCGCGGCTCCTCCGGCTTGGCCGCCGGTGCCGCCTCTTTGTACTGCATGACCACCAACACATCCACCGGACTCAATTTCGCAAGTTCGAGCGGCACCTGCTGGCCATTGGCCTTGAGCTCGACGACCACGCGCTCGGCTTCCACGCGCACAATCCTGGCCACCATCTGGCGGCCGTTGGTGTCGGTGAAGGTGCGCCAGGCCTCGGCCGCGCGGCCGAGCAACGGCACCAAGCACAACACTCCGATAAGCAGGCGTCGCATGAGGATGTTTCATAGTGACGGCAGGTGCCTGCTGCAACTGCATTCTCCAAATTCACCCACTTTTGAATGCGCGATTGCCAGATTCTGGAAATTTGCTAGAACCACGTCATGCCGACGGTTTATCGTTATATTCTTGCCGGGGTGGCCGGGTTGTTGGCGGCGCTGGCATTTCCGCCCGTGGGGTGGTGGCCGGTGATATTGCTGGTGTGGCCGCTGTTGTTTGTGGCGCTGCGCGGGGCCGGACAGCGCCACGGCTGCTATCTCGGGCTGGTGCATGGACTCGCGTGTTATGGGGTAGGCTGGTCGTGGATGTTGCTTATTTTCGATTGGGTCGCCCCCGCCTTGTGGTTGATCCCTGCGGGGTTCGGTGCGCTGGCCGGGGGCTTGATTGGCTGGTCCTCGCTGCGTTATGCGCGCTGGCCGTGGCTGCCGCTCTACGCCGCCTTGACATGGAGCACGCTCGAATTTGTTAGATCAGAAGTCTTCTGGTTGGCCTTTCCATGGCTGACGGCGGGGCTGGGTCTCGGGCCGACCTGGCTGGCACCGTGGATTGGCGTCTATGGCGCGGGGTTTTTGCTTTTCCTGGCGGCCGGCTTGTGGGTGTTTGGAGCCGGAACCCAGCGCTACGCAGGGGCTTTTCTAACACTCGTGTTGGGCGCGCTGGGAATCTTCCGTCCGCCGCCGTTGCCCGCACCCGGACCGGGGATTCCGGTGCTTGCCGTGCAGAATGAAAATTGTGACTTCTTTGGCTGTCACGATTTAACCGCGGCGCAGACCTTTACCGACGGCATCATCTTGTGGCCGGAGTATGCCGCAGGTTTTGACCTTCACAAGGATGCCCGCAGTATGGCCATGGCGCTCAAGCTGGCCCAAGACCGCAACGCCACGTTGATTCTGGGCACCCAGATATCTTCCGACGACGGCACTTATTTCAATGAGGCCTTGACGCTGGAAGCGGCGGGTCCGGTGGGCGCCCATCACAAGAATCACCCGGTGCCCTTGTTCAACGATGGCAAGCCTGGCCTAACATTCCAGCCGGTGACCACGCGGTTTGGCAAGATCGGCACGCCGATTTGCTTCGACTGCGATTTTTCCGGACCGGTGCGCCGGATGACCGCGGCGGGGGCGGAGGCGTTCGCGGTACCGAGCATGGATGCCGCACGCTGGTCGGCCAAACAGCATGTCCAACATGCCGAGTTGTTCCGCCATCGCGCGCTTGAAAACGGCCGTTGGATGGTCGTGTGCGCCACTTCCGGCCTCACGCAACTCATCGATCCGCATGGCAACCGCATCGCCCAAATCCCGATCCTGCAGGATGGCGTGCTGACCACCACTCTCCACCTGCGCCACAACCTCACCTTCTTCACCCGCGCCGGCTGGCTCTGCCCGTGGCTCATTGGCGCGGCCGCTCTAACCCTGACCCTCGGCCGGCTCTGGAATGCCCGGCGCCAACCGCGCCGGCAGCAAGCGACATGACCCACGCAGGCCATAAGGAGCCACCCATTCCTGTGGTGGTGCGCTAGCTGGGTCCATGAATATACACCGATAGCTCTGTGCATGGGTGATTCTTCCGCACGACGACAAAATGTCGTCGCTCCTTAAGCAAGCCACCCTCGAAGCGGTTTTCGCCCCCGCTTGTGTTTCCGTGCTTGGCAGACACGCCGGGCAAGGCATGCTGCTGGCCCGCCGCATGAAGCTGTACCCACTCAATTGGCTTTGGTTGCCCGCCGTCCTACTGTGTCAGTGCGGCGCGCCCCAACCGCCGCGCTGCACCTCCGTGCCAGCGGCTTCGAGAGTGCCGACGGCCACGCTCATCGGCAGCGCCCGCCAGTCATGGCAGGTTCTGGCCCGCGCTGGATCCACCCACGAGCGGGCGGCTGCCCAAACCGCCTACAACGCCGCCGTGGGCAAACTTTTCGACCAACTCCGCTGCGGACCCGGCTCGTGGGAGACGCGGGCCGCCGCGCTCGGCACCCGCATCGCCCGGCCCGATGTCCGCCATGCGGATTTGGATAAAATCGACGCGTTGTTCCCGGCCGCGCTGGTCAACACCGCTGAGTTTGTCACCCGCCGGACCACCGCCGGCGTGGGCTTCCCGCTGGTGGCTTGGAAAAAGACCACGCCCGTTGGCACCCCGCGCCCGCCATTTTTACTGCCAACCGGCCTGCCCTATCCGGTCACTGCCACCCTCGACTTCGACGCCAACGGGCCGCCGGTTTGGCATTTCGTCAAGCGCTGGTTGCATGACGACACGGCCGTAGACGCGCGCCGCGAGACACTGGCCGCCGATTGGTCCGCGCCTAACGCCTTTTACTGGAAAATGAGCAACCTCGATGATCTCAAGATCCAGAACGTCTTGCTGCCCGACCGCTTCAGCGAGGAGACCGGACTCTATTTCCTGCAACCCTACGACCCGAAGAAAATCCCCGTCGTCCTCATCCACGGCCTCGTGTCCTGCCCGGATGCCTTCAAAACCACCATCAATGAACTTGCCCCGGAACCGTGGTTCCGCCAGCACTATCAAATCTGGCTGTATAACTACCCCACCGGCAATCCCTGGCTGTTCAGCAGCATGCGCTTCCGCGAGCTCATGCGCCAGGCCTGCGCCTTTGCCCGCACCAAGGGCGACACCCGCAACCTCAACCAGATGGTCATTATCGGCCACTCGATGGGCGGTATCATCGCGCGCTCCAGCGTCACCACGCCCGGCTCGGCATTCTATGACGCCTACTTCCACGAGCCGCTCGACCAACTCAAGGTGTCGGCCAAAAACCGCGCCACCATCTGCGAGACCACCCTCTATCAACCCCTGCCGGAGCCGCGACGCGTCGTCTTTCTGGCGGTGCCCCACCGCGGCAGCCCCGCCGCCAAAATGCAAATCGTCGTGATCCTCTCCAAGCTCATCCAACTTCCCAAACGGCTGTCGGTCAATTTCCTCGATACCATGGTGCAGACCGTGGGCAAGGTGCTCGACGGCAACGTCACACAACCGCACGTGCCGACCTCCATCAACAGCCTCGCGCCCGACGACAAGACCATCCTCGCACTCAGCCGGCTCCCGCTGCCCGCAGGCATTGCTTTCCATTCCATCATCGGTGACCGCGGCAAAGGTGACACACCCAACAGCAGTGATGGCGTCGTCCCTTATGCGTCGACCCATATCACCCCCGTCACCTCGGAAAAAATCGTCCCTTGCAACCACAGCGTCCCCCATTGCCCGGCCACCTGCGAAGAACTCAAACGCATCCTCAAGCTGCACCTGCAAGACCCACGTATAACTTCCAACCTATAACCGGTGCGCAGCACCACCCCCATGTCCCCTGAACAACAACTCACCCACCTCGTTGCCGGCACCGCCAAGGTCCTGTCCGCCACTGAATTGTTAGACAAACTCCGGCTTGGCCGCCCGCTGCGGATCAAACTCGGGGTGGACCCGACGGCGCCGGACATTCACCTCGGCCACACCGTGGCGCTGGAGAAGCTGCGCCAGTTCCAGTTGTTAGGCCATCAGGCGGTGTTGCTCATTGGCGACTTCACCGCCACCGTGGGGGATCCGTCGGGGCGCACGGCCACCCGGCCGCCGCTCACCCGCGATGAGGTGCTGGCCAATGCGGCGACCTACACCGACCAAGCCTTCAAGATCCTGGACCGGACGCAAACCGAGATTGTGTACAACGGGGATTGGTTCCGCAAGATGACCTACGAGGAAATCCTCCGGCTCAATGCCCGCGTCACCCTCCAGCAGATGCTCCAGCGCGAGGACTTCCGCAACCGTCTCGATGCCGGCCAGGAAATCCGCCTCCACGAACTCCAATACCCGATCATGCAGGGCTGGGATTCCGTGGAAATCCACGCCGATGTGGAAATCGGCGGCACCGACCAACTCTTCAACATCCTCGTCGGCCGCGACCTCCAGAAGGAAGAGGGCCAACCCCAACAGGTCGTGATGGTCCTTCCTTTGTTAGAAGGCCTCGATGGCGTGCGCAAGATGTCCAAGTCCTACGGCAACTACGTCGGCGTGAGCGATCCTCCGCAGGAGATGTTCGGCAAGCTCATGAGTGTTTCCGACGAGCTGATGGACCGGTATTATTTGCTGTTGTTAGGTGAATCCCGCGACCCCGCCGGCCACCCGATGGAGGCCAAGAAATCCCTCGCCGAGAAACTCACCGGCCGTTATCACGGCGCGGAGGCCGGTATGGCCGCCCGCGCCGATTGGGACACGCGTTTTTCCAAAAAGGACCTGGCCGCGGCCGACCTGCCGGAGATCCCGCTGGCCGGCCTGCCCGCCGATCTCAATGTGCTCAGCCTCACCGCCCACGCCTTCAAGGCCGCCTTCGGCCTCGATAAATCCAACAGCGAACTGCGCAAGCAATTCATCACCACCGGCTCGGTCCAACTCAACGGCGAAAAATTGCTGGATCCCGCCGCCCCCGTCTCACCCCAGCCCGGCGATGTGCTCAAGCTCTCCAAGAAGCACGCCGTGCGCGTGGGTTGAGTTCCTGGGCACCGCCCATGCGGGCGGACAAGTCGGCGGCCCGGGCCGGTCCGCCCTACCTGTGATGCGGCCGGTCCTGGGCAATTCGCTCCGCTTGGGACGTGCTTGGATATTGGCAAGCGTCAGGCAAACCGCTTGCCATCGCCACGACAGCCGGCTACGGTAGGCCCATGACCGCGTTGAGGCAGCCTAATTTCATCACCATCGCCGACTACCTTGCGGGCGAGGAGGTCAGCGGGATGAAACACGAATATCTTGGTGGCAGCGTCCACGCCATGGCCGGAGCCACCAACCGCCATAATGTGATTGCCGGCAACAGCTTCGCTCAGTTGCACGGCCAACTCCGCGGCAAACCCTGCCAACCCTTTAACAGCGACACCAAAGTCCGCATTGAGTTTCCCGACCACATCCGCTTCTATTATCCGGACGCGATGGCCGTTTGCCATCCGAATCAGGCGTCCGATCACTTCCAAGACCAACCGGTTGTCATCATCGAAATTCTGAGCGACTCGACCCGCCGCACCGACCTTGGTGAGAAACGCGACGCCTATCTAACGATTCAGTCGTTGAAGGTCCTGCTATTTGTCGAGCCGGACATGCCGGCGGTCACGGTCCATCGCCGCAAGTCCGAAGGCGGCTTTGCGCTGGAGTATCACTCCGGCCTCGACAGTACGATTCCCCTGCCAGAGATCGACGCCACCCTTCCGCTCGCCGAGCTCTATGAACGGGTGGAATTCGCGCCCTGATGCCGGCAGCAACGCATCGCCCGTCCGCTACACTCCGTCCACCCGCGCCAAGGGCCGCGACCCCCTGCCATCCTGCCGCCTGCGGCGCGCGCGCAGGCCCAGCCATACGGCTGCCACAAGCAACGCGCCGACACCTGCGATTTTACCCCACGGCGGCGGCAGGGTTGCCTTGAAGTGGATGAGGATGCTGTGTTTCAAGCTCTCCTGCAACGTCTGGTCCCAGATCAACGTGCGCCCGCCATCTGCCGTGCGCGTCGCGTTGGACTCCCGAGCCGCCACCGGCAAATGCAGGATATAAACCAGACGCCGCCCGTCGAACTGTGATGCCGGCATGAGAAACGAGCCCGGCAGCGCCTTGGATGGCGACACCGTGCGCGTCAATTCCACATTGAGGCCGCCGTGATGGATATCGAATTGCCCGATGAGCGGCTCCACCACCGGTTTGAAATTGCCCGCCGACAAGGCCGAGTCGCCCCTCAGTGCGGCGACCGCCGCGAGCGCGGATTGGAACGAGGCGTGGAAATCCACCATCAGGCGATCCGTGTGGCTGGTGACCTGGTGGCTGGCATTTGTGAGTGTGGGCGTCTCCCTGACAAACGTATCCAACAATTTTGATATTCCCGCCTCACCGCCGCAGCCTTTGGCAATAACGGCAGGGATTTCGTAATGGATTTCCGCCCTGCCGCTGCCATCGGCCGCCAGCCAATATTCCTCGCGTCCGTCAATGCACGACGCCAGCAGACCACAAATGCCAAGCAGCAGCAACCGGGACAAGCAGCGCATGGGATCCATCGGCGTGGCGGGATGATCCGGCCTCACATCCGCTGCGCGCCACTGCGCATGAGGATATCGCCGATTTCAACATGTTCGGGCGCTTCAAGAATTCCCAGGATCGCCCAGGCCACGTCCTCGGGATCTAACATTTTCATGGTGGCGCGGGTCTGGGTGAGGGCTTCCTCGCGGCCGCGGAAGTATTGCTCAAGCATGGGGGTGTCCACATACCCCGGTGAAACGCAGGCCACCTGAATCGGCAATCCCGCCGCCTTGAGTTCCGAGCGCAGCGCCTCGGTCACCGCGCGCACCGCAAACTTGCTAGGCGCATAGAACCCGCCGCTTGGCGGCACGCGGTGGCCGCTCATTGAGCACAGGTTGACGATGCGCCCGCCATTGACCGGAAAATGTTTGAGCGAGAGTTGGCAGCACAGCGTAAGGGCCATCACGTTGACCCGCCACATTTCCTCCCAATCCGTCGGGTTGCCATCGATGATGCGCGAGAGATAGGCGACGCCCGCACAGTTGACCAGCGCATCGATTTTACCCAAGCCATGGAAGATCGCGGAAACATCCTCGCGCTGCGTCAAGTCCGCCACAATCGGCGATACATCTTCCGACAGCGCGGCCGGCCGCCGGGTGACGCCAAGCACATTCGCACCGCGTTCGACGAGGAGCTCACACAAGGCCCGTCCGATGCCACTGGAGGCACCGGTCACTAGCAACGTTTGCCCTTGTACGGATGGCATGCGGCGATCCTGCCACAACCCGGCGGATTGCGCAACTTGGAATCCAGCCGGTGGGGATTTGGCAGGTAGCAGGCGCCCGCTGTCTGATGCTACCGGAGGCCCGCAACCCTCCCTTTTCCTCTTGCAACCCACCCACTCGAATAGGGAGGAGGGATATTCTTGTCCCTCGCGGATGACAAAGAGGTGGACAAGAATGTCCACCCTCCTTATCTAACCACTGCGACGGCAGTGTCGCGTTGCGACTTGCCGGCCCGCCAACCCTTGACACGGCGGGGCCGACCCCCAAACTCACACCTGACTCATGAAAAAATATCTCATTTCCCTCATCACCGGCCTTCTCAGCGGAGGTCACGGCATGGCACAAGCGCAGAAACCGCCGGGCTTCGTGGCTCCTGATAGAGGCTTCATCAGTTCCACCCCGGCTGAAACCTGGGAGCAGGGGCTGATCTCCGGCAACGGCACCCTCGGCGCCAACGTGATGAGCCGTCCCCTGGATGAAACCGTCATCTTCACCCATGAACGGTTGTTTCTGCCGCAGGGGCCGCCGCACATGCCGCCCGACAATGCGGCCCGCCTGTTTGAGATCCGGAATCTCATCGACCGCGGCTTGTACAAGCAGGCCACCAACCTGCAGTTTGATCTATCAAAACAAGAGGGGTTCATGTATCCCGATCCATTCGTGCCGGCCTTCGACCTCAACCTGCGGATGGACACGGGCAGGGAAATCACGGATTATGTGCGGTCGGTGGATTTCCAGACCGGGGAAACCACGGTGCACTGGGCGGACAGCCGCGGGGTTTACGAACGCCGCTTGTTTGTTTCCCGCGCCGACGGCGTGGCGGTGCTGCTCATCACCGGGCCGGGCAAGGGCGCGGTCAATTGCACCCTGGCGCTCAGCCCGCGCCAGGTCGATGAGAAGCTGGGTGCCAAAACACTTGCGCAATCCAAGGCGGTCTTCAATGAGCACGTTTGCAACGTCAAAACCCGCGCTGAAAAGTCATGCCTCATCTATCAGAACTCGTTCACCAAGGCCTATCCCGGCAGCATTCATGCGCTTGAGGGCCTCGCACATGTGGTGGCGCAAGGCGGCACCACCACACCGCAAGGGGATTGCCTGGTGGTGACCGGCGCGGATCAGGTGCTGGTTTTCATCGATATCAGCCTTCTCTATGATCCGGACAAATCCCAGCTGGAAATCCGCAGACAACAACTGGCCGCTTTGGGAACGGATTACCCCAGCCTGCTCAAGCGCCATGCCGCCATCCATGGCGAACTTTTCAACCGCGTCCGTCTCGACCTCGGCGGCGGCTCCGACCGCAATCTGACCACCGAGCAACTGCTGGCAAAATCCACCAACCAACAACCCAGCCTGGCCCTGATCGAAAAGGAATTCGATGCCGGACGCTATAACATCATCTCCGCCACCGGCCAGCTCCCGCCAAACTTGCAAGGCGTGTGGGGTGGCACCTATGTCCCCGGCTGGGCCAGCGACTACACCCACAATGGCAACGTCCCGTCCGCCATTGCCAGCACCCTCATGGGCCACACCCCGGAACTCATGCTGGCCTACACGTCCTATATCGAATCGATCGTCCCGTGGTTGGAAATCAATGCCAAGCACATGTTCGGCGCCAGGGGCGTCGTACTCCCGTCACGCTCCACCACCAACGGCTTCAACAATGCCCTCGCTCCGGATTTTGCCGGCGGCTTCTGGGTCGGCGGCGCCGCCTGGGCCGCGCATTTCTTCTACGACTACTACCTCTATACGGGAGACCGGAAATTTCTAACGGAACACGCGTTGCCGTTCATGCAAAAGGCGGGGTTGTTTTTCGAGGATTACCTGTATGCGGGCCCGGATGGGAAATATGTGTTCTCGCCCACCCAATCCCCGGAAAACTTCCCGAAAAACACCCACTCCCAAGGCACCTTCAATGCCACGATGGACATCGCCGCCGCCAAGGAGTTGTTCAACAACCTGATCCAGGCGTCGGAGATACTGGACACCAACCGCGACAAAATCCCGCTGTGGAAATCCATGTTGGCCAAAATGCCGGACTATCTCGTCAGCGAGGAGGGCTTCGTCAAGGAATGGGCCACCCCGAAACTCACCGACGACCTCAACCACCGGCATTCGTCGCAGCTCTACGCGCTGTACGATGGCATGCCGGACGAGATCGCCAGCAATCCCGGCCTCAAGACCGCCTTCACGCGCATGATCGAACTCAAGCTGCAACGCCACTGGAGTGGCAACACTTCCGGGTTCATGTCATTCGGATTGGTGCAACTCGGCCAGGCCTCGACCAGCTTGGGTGAGGCGGAGTTGGCCTATCAATCCCTGATCCCCTTGGTGAACCGCTACTGGCTCAACAACCTGGCCTCCATGCACAATCACAAGTCCCTGTTCAACATGGACATCAGCGGTGGCATGCCGGCCGTGGTTATCAAAATGTTGGTCGCCTCCCAACCCGGCCGGATCCAATTGCTGCCCGCCCTGCCCGCTGTCTGGACCACCGGCGAAATCCGCGGCGTGCTCTGTCGCGGCCAGATCGAGGTCACCTGCCTCAAGTGGGACAAGACCCTCGTCAGGGTCAGCCTGCTCTCCGCCAAGGATCAGACACTCCGCCTCGATACCCGCGGCACCCGCCAGCAGGTGACTCTCACCGCCGGCAAGGAAATCACCCTGGAGGTAAAGCCATAGGCCTTGCCGCGCCTTTTGCAGGAGATCTAACATAGTTGCTAATATTACCGACTGGACAGCGGGCACAGCCGCGCCTAGCCTGTACCCGCTGGACGGGCGGCCCGAACTCAGAGCGGCACCTCCGGTTTCTTGAGGCCCCGACCGGGATTGGACAATGGTGAAAACATGCGGAATTTTCGTTACATGACGATAGCGTTTACGTCCCCCGCCTTTTCGAGGACGCCCTTGCGGCCGCGTCGGCTTGGCCGTGCGGTCGGAGCCTGGCGGCAACGCGGGTTCGCGCTGGTGGTCACGCTGGCCTTGATGGTGTTGCTGCTGGTGCTGCTGGTGGGTTTGTTAGGTCTGGCCTCGGTGAGCCTGCGCACCTCGACGCTGGAGAAAGCAAAGCATGAGGCGGAGGCCAACGCGCGCCTGGGGGTGCTGCTGGCGCTGGGCGAATTGCAAAAAGCCCTGGGACCGGACCAACGGGTGTCGGCACGGGCGTCGGCGGTGGTGGCCGAGGCGCGCCAGCCAAATGTGTTAGGTTCATGGCATGGCTGGCGATGGCAACCGGTGTTGGGCGGGCGGCCTGACTATTCAACCAAGAGCGGCCAGTTTGACCGGTGGTTGGTGTCCACCCCGCAACCGGATGACGCACTGGCCCCGGCCTATCCGGCGCAGGAGGCCAAGGGGGTGTGGTTGATCCACCCGTCGGCCACCCCGGCAGTGGGGACGGCAAGCGGGCAAGCGGCGCTGGAAATGCGGGCCGGCCTGGTGCCGGTGAGCAGCGGCACGGCCAGTGGCGGCGTGGCGTGGGCGGTTTTTGACGAGAGTTGCAAGGGCAGCATGGACATCGAACCGGGGGTGGCCAAAGACAAGGCGGGGCGATTGGCGGCGCGCAGCGCGCCGGAGCGGATGCGGCCGGACCCACTGGCGGCCACGCTCAGCGGCTTGAAGGACCCGCGCAAGGGGTTTACGTTTGAAAGCGCCGGCTTGCTGGTGGGACCGGAAGGGACGCCGGAGCTTCGCAACCGGTTCCATGACTTGGGGGTGCGCACCCTCGGCGTGTTGGCTAACGCGGCGGATGGCGGCTTGAAGACCGACCTGAGCACCTTGTTTGAGTCCAAACAAACGCTGGCTGCCACCCTTGGCGAACAGCAACCGTATTTCGCGGGCATCACCACCGCCAACGGCATCCCGCAATGGGAATATCTTCGCTCCCATTATACCAAATACCGGAAAGTGACCGGCAGTGCCGCCGGCCGCTCCACCTACACCCCAGGCACCGATGAACTCAAGCCGGCCGACCCCAATGACAAGCAACCCGGCCAGCAACTCACGCCCGCCAGCGAACGCTTGTTGCCAGTGGTGGCCAAGTTGCAGATTTTGTTTTCCGTGGTGTCCCACTACAACCACCTCGGTGACCGCATCAATTTTTTCGATCAATACGGCAATCCCAAGGGCAACACCAACTACGCCGCACCCCATCTGGTGTATGATCCGGTCATCACCTTGTGGAACCCTTACGATGTGGCGCTCGACCTCACAGGCATAAGGTTCCGCCTGTGGGATCCGCCGGTGGGCTTCCAGTTCAAGAAAAACAGCGACTGGTTGCGCGATGAATTTGCCACCGGGGAATTTGAAGGCATTGCCAGGTTCCAGATCCAAAACGAAGGCAATCCCGAGGCCCGGCGCTACTTCACCATGCACCTGCGCGGCGCTAACAACGACAACACGCCCGGCGCCCGCCTCAGCCTGCTGCCCGGCGAGGTCAAGGTGTTCTCACCTTGGGTTGAAAACGAATGGAACTGGGCGATGGAAATTGCGGGAGGTTACTCCCCCCGCGCGTTCTTCGATTGGAACGCCGGCAGTGACTTCGGCAATATCGACCACCGCACCAAAAACCCGATGGGCCTGGAAGCCGTCCCCGGTTGGGATGCCCGCGCCGGCTTGCAGGAGGACCACCTCAGTTATAGCAGCCGACCCGATCCCACACGCTACGATTTTGAAAAAGAACACGGCTGGAACGGCGGCTGGTTGTGCATCAAACTCACCGACACTTTCACGGTCAACGCCAAGCCGCAGCGCACCGTGCCGCCCTCGGCCAAGGATAAGGATGGCAAATCCCCGCCGGATTTCCAAGTGGACATGCTCGCCGCCCAGAACACGGATCCCAGCATGGATATCCTGCGCAGTTTCTCCTTCCGCTTCGCCAACGTCACCAATGAGGTCAGCGCCAAGCCCAAGTCACCGGTGATCCAACGCACGTTCCGCCTGGGCGACGTCTTGCAAAGACCCGAGGACAAGACACCCGGCGGCAAGTCCCCCTTTGCCATCATGACCATGACGGCCAAAACCACGGTCGATCCCGCGGATCTAACCAAAGCCTGGCTGTTCAACAATCCGGTGGTCGAAGGCGGCGCCCAAGACTCCGCCAGCCTGGGCCTGGCCCATCACAGCTACGACCTGCGCTTTGAGGAAGTGCAGGACTTCAACACCTTTCCAGGCATCGAGATCGACGGCGCCAACAAGCGCGGGTTCTTCGGGGCCAGTGCCACGGCCAACCGCGGGGTGTCGGCCGTGCCCATGTTCCGCGTGCCGCGCCTGCCGGCCGCCTCGCTCGGCGACCTCATCCCCACCAATCTGATCGCCACCAGCCGCCTGCCGCGGGTCAATTTCCCGTTCGGCAATTCCTGGGCCCATCCCCTGATTCCATCAAACAACATAAGCCAGTCCGCGGGCGGCCTCCTCGGCACCTATGTGGACCACGGCTTCATGCTCAATGACTGCCTGTGGGACCGGTTTTATTTTTCCACGCTGTGTGCCTACACCGGCGATTTGTTTGCAGCGCAGCGGACCCGCACCGCGGTGCTGGAGGATCTGTTCGCCGCCACCTCGGAAAAACCTCCGCTCAACCGCCGCCTCGTCGCCGCCCCGGATAGCCGCGCGCCTAAAACCCGCGCCACCACGCTCAATGCGCTCGACGACAAATCGCTGAGCAAGGCGCTGGCCGCGGAGCTGTTCTTCAAAGGCCCGTTCAACGTCAATTCCGATTCGGTGGACGCTTGGCGGACGGTGCTTGCGTCGATGCGGGACGAAGCGGTTCTGGGCTGGGCCAACAAGGATTTCCAGACCGCTGGCAAGACGGCCTTTTCGCGCTGCGGGGTGCCGCTGGCCGGGGACGCCGACAAACCCGGTGACGGGGCTTCCTTCAATGTGGCCGGGCAGATCCGCTGGTCCGGGTTCCGCGCGCTGACTGACGAGCAGATCAAGTTGTTAGCCGAGTCCATCGTGCTCCAGATCCGCAAACGCGGCCAAGCCGACCAAGCCCCGTTTCTAAGTGCCGGTGAGTTTGTCAACCGGCGCATCGGCAGTTCCAGCGGTCTGCACGTGCTGCGCGGCCTGCTGCAAACCGCCATCGACGAAACCCCGATCAATAATGCCTACCACCGCACCTCCATCAAGCCGCCCAACGACTCCAAGGCCGCCTCGTTCGCGGCGCTGGCCAAGGACAAGAGCCTTGGCACCAACTGCCAGCAGGCGATGGATGGCTTGACCGGCGAAGGGGCCCCATCCTTCCTCACCCAAGGGGACCTGCTGATGCCCTTGGCGGCCGTGCTGACGGTGCGCGGTGACACCTTTAAAATCCGTGCCTACGGGGAATCGCGCGACCTCAAGGGGCAGGTGGTGGCCAGCGCCCGCTGCGAGGCCACGGTCCAGCGCCTGCCCGCCTACCTCGATACCATCGATACCGCGCAGACAACGCCGGCCAATCTGAAGAGCCAGGCCAACCGCTTGTTCGGCCGCCGCTTTGTCATTACCAGCTTCCGCTGGCTGGCAGTTGACGAAATCTAATCTTATGCCGGGTATGAAATCCTTGCCTGGCCGCAACGTCGGCCGTAGGGTGGCGGCCACCGAAAGCCCAATCCTTGCTTATGACCCTGCATCCCACCGCCTTGGTATCGCCTGAAGCAGAACTCGCTGATGACGTGGTGGTCGGACCGTTTGCGGTGATTGAGGGGCGGGTGAAACTGGCGGCGGGTGTACGGGTGGGCGGCCACGCATGGATTTGCGGAGACGTGAGTTTGGGGGAAGGCACGAGCCTCGGCTGGGGCGCGGTGATTGGGGCCGAGCCGCAGGACCTGGGCTTTGATCCGGCAAGGAATTCGGGCGTGCGGATAGGCGCACGCAACGTGATCCGCGAGTATGTGACGATTCACCGGAGCTCGCAAGAAGGCGGCTACACGACTTTGGGGGAAGGCAATTATTTGATGACCGGGGTGCATCTGGGGCACGATTCGCAGGTGGGCGACGGCAATGTCATCGCCAACAATGTGCTGTTTGGCGGCCATGTGCACCTTGGCAACCGGGCGTTTTTGGGAGGGGGCTCGGTGTATCACCAATTTGTCCACATTGGCGATTTGGCAATGGTGCAGGGGATTGCCGGGGTCAGCTTGGACGTGCCGCCGTATTGCGTGGCACACGGGATCAACCAATTGGCCGGGCTCAACTCGGTGGGCATGCGGCGGGCCGGCTTGGATGCCGCCGCGCGCTTGGAAATCAAGCGGGCGTACGACTTGTTATTTCGCTCGGACCTGCCGTTTGGCAAAGCGCTGGAGGCGGCCACCGCGCTGGAGTGGGGCCCCGCGGCCAAGCGCTTGTTGGAGGCGGTGGCCAAACCGTCGCGCAAAGGGGTGATGGTGCGCGGCTGAGACGAGTCGCGGCTCGCTCCCGGCACGTTGGTGACATCGCGTGAGTGGCCATGGCGGGTTTGCGGCGAAGTGGAGTCGTCTGGCCGCATTCTCACGAATGCGCCTACGGGATGATCGCAGCCTGGCATTTCCACAGACAACGCTGGACAGCCCTGCCATCCTTCCACCATCCTGTGTCCCACGCACTCGTTCATGGGCATCCCCCGCTCCATTCTGCTGCGATCCCTGTTGCCCCTCGCCCTTGTCGTGTTGGGCGCGCTTCTCTGTGCCTGCCTCATTCCCTCGGAACTGCGCGCCATCGATGAACAACTGACCGGGTTTCCGGACTCGGACGTTTTTGCCCATCAAGTGCGGCCGTATATTCTGGCGGGCCTGTGTTTTCTGCCTGCGCTGGCCGCCATTCTCTACGCCTTGGGCGGCACCCTGGACCGTCACATTGCCCGCGAGTTCGGCAGTATTTTCTTCATTTGCATTGGCGCGCTCTTGCTCATTTGGATGCTGATCGACTTCGCCCAGAATCTAAAAGACTTCCGGAAAAGCGCCAGCACGCTCATGACCGCCGCCAGCTATTATCGCGTGCGCTCCCCGGCGGTCCTGCTGTTGCTGCTGCCCTACGCCTTGCTGCTCTCCCTGATCCATTCGCTCAGCAAGCTTTCCCGCGACCGCGAAATCGTCGCCATGATCCAGTCCGGGCGCAGCCTCATCCGGCTCACCGCGCCGCTGCTGGCCGCCGGCATTTGGTGCAGCTTGCTCTGCCTCGGCCTCAACTACCACTGGGCGCCCACCGCCGAGGGCCGCCAATCCGAGATTCTGGACGCCGCCCGTGGCATCCTCATCACCGAGGCCAAACATGTCCTCTACCACAACGCGGACAACCACCGGCTGTGGATGGTTGGGGCCTTCCCGAAAAACTATGAAAAGGGCGAAGCGTTGCTCAATGTCGAAGTGACCACCACCCGCACCGATGGCTCGCTCGACTGGCGACTGTCTGCCAAACGCGCCCGCTGGGAGCGCCAGACCGGCATTTGGACCTTTGAGGACCCCATCATCGGCCGCTTCCATCCCGGCCAGGTCCCCGAATTTGAAATTCCCAAACCGCCCGTGCTCCACCAAGTGTGGCCGGAAACTCCCTGGCAATTGATCAAACCCGGGCTTGCCGCGCCTTACCTCGGCATTCCGGAACTCAATGGCTGGCTTCACACCAATGCCGGCAAACACCATACCCTGCCTAACAAAAACACCGCCGCACCCTACCTCTGCCAGTGGCATTACCGCTGGGCACTGCCCTTCACCTGTCTGGTCACGGTGTTGCTCGCCGCACCCCTATCCATCCACTTCTCCCGCCGCGGCCCCGGTGGCAATATCTTCCTCGCCATCCTGCTCTCCGCCCTCATGGTCTTTACCACCAACATCATTCTCACCTTTGGCGAAGCCGGATTCCTCCACCCCGCGCTTGCCGCATGGTTGCCTAACATCATTTTCTCCGTCTTCGGCCTCATCCTCTTCCACCGCCGCATCAGCGACCGACCGCTCCATCAGTCCATCCTCAGGCTGCTCAAAATCATCAAGTAACCCCCGCCATGGCCCTAGCAGAAAACTGGCACCTCCGCTCGCGTGGCCGCGAGTGTGCCGCATTGCAACGCCCGTTTGTTGCCGGTGAAACGATCATCACCGCGATATTTCCCGATCCGGAATCCAGCGGCTATCTGCGCCGTGATTATTGTCTGGAGGCGTGGAATGACCTGCCCGCCACGGCCGACCCCCCGTTTTCGTCATGGCGCACCAGCTTCACCATCGCCGGGGCTGACAGGCCCCAGGAAATCGAAAAAGAGCCCCCGGAAGACCTCCTCCGCCGCCTGATAGAAGAAGACGAGGACCCCACCGAAAACACCCGCTATATCCTTGCCGTCATGCTCGAGCGCAAGAAACTGCTGCGCGAAACCGACACCCAGCGCACGCCCAGCGGCATCCTCCGCATCTACGAGCACCGCAAAACCGGCGAAGTCTATATCGTCAAAGACCCGGACATCCCCCTCAGCCAGGTGGATGCCATCCAACAGGAAATTTTGCTCTTCCTCGAATCCAACACCCGCCCGACCGCCAGCGAGGCCCAAACCCCGGAGGTTCCCGGAGACACCCCCGATCTAACAGACCAGCCGACTCTGACCTCTGACCTCTGACAATGCCTGCGGCCAAAATACTCAATCTTAAATTCTAAATTGCCGTTGACTATGCCATTCAGAGCTTCGCCAGTTTTTCCAAGTTCGCTAACGCTCACCCCGCGTTCTAAACCAAGAACATGGCGTTCATGCTGCTTTCTTCCTCTTCTCTTCGTTTAGAATTTCATGCTTAGGATTTAGAGTTTCATTTTCACCATGTTTCTCCCGGGCTACAAGGATCTGGTAAAGCCGCAATGGGTGGCCACCCTGGAGGAACTCAAACTCTCCGGCGAGTTGCCCGTGAGCGAACTCTCACGCCGCCTGCAACTGAGCTACATGGCCGTCAAACAATATTGCGAGGCCCTCAAACAGCTCGGCTACCTCGAGCGATCGCGCGCGCCGCGCCGCGAGGTGGGGCGCCCGGAAGTCTTCTATCGCCTGGCCCCCAAGGCCGATCTGCTGTTTCCCCAGGCCGGCATCGGTTTCACCCAGGCTTTGTTAGATAATGTCAAGGCGCTGTTTGGCGAGAGCGCGCCGGAGCGGCTCATTTTTGAATATTTCCAACACTTGCAGGACCGCTGGACGCCGCGGCTCGCCAAGGCAAAAACCCACCTTGAAAAAGCCACCCTGCTGGCCGGCCTCAGGGAGCAGGAGGGCTGTTTCGTCCGTTGCAAGTATGATTTGGAAAAAGGCCTCCGCATCGAGGAATACCATCATCCGCTGTGGCCGATCTTTGCCAAATACCCGCGTGCCATCGGCATGGAAACGCGCCTGCTCGAAGCCCTGCTTGGCAGCCGTGTCACCCGCCGCGAAATCCACGCCGGCCGCCACGGCCCGGCCCGCGTCGATTTCGAGGTGGCCACCCTCGGCAGCCCCTAAGCGACTCCGGCCGAGGGCGGTTGGCTGCCCGTTACCCGCGCATGGCTTGTCGGGCGGTGGGCAGTTACCCAAACAGACCTCACTATACGACCTCGAATTTGACGCAGGGGTGAGCAAGTTCCGCGCCTCCAAATTCGCGGGTTTGTTTCGCGGGTTTGTGCGAGCTCTTGGATTTGTTAGTTTCCCGTGCGCATCGCT
>CAIKDP010000347.1 GCA_903826205.1 Akkermansiaceae bacterium | reverse complement strand
GCGGAGGTCGTGAATGGATGACTCGGCAGCTGCATGCAGGATGCCTGGGACATGCGGAAGGTCCATGGGGAGGCGGGAGCCTCAGTAGATGCGGATTTCAACATCCGTGTCCTCGCCGACTTTGGCATGGAGGGCCAGTTCGAGTTCGACGGGATCCAGAGCGGCCGGGACATGGGCGACAAATACCATGCTGCGTTTGCTTTCGTAGAGGTTGGCAGCCTTCACGCGGCAGCGGTGCAGGCGCAGGAAATTCTGGACCTCGGCAAAAACCGGGCGGATATCCTGTTTGCCGGTGACGCGGATTTTGAATCTGGCGGAAACATGTGAATCAAGCCAGAAGATGAGTCCCCAGGTGAGGGCGGTAACGAACGCGGCCATGGCCCACTGGTTCATGCCGCAGGCCAGGCCGATGACCACCACCATGATCGCCTTGCCTGTGACTTTGGGGTTATCCATCACGGTGCGGAAGCGTACCAAGGCACCGATGCCGAAGATCACGAAAGCCATGTGTTCATCGAGTTTGCTGATTTCAGCCACAGCGGCGCCGACCATGCCTAGCAGGATGAGGGTTTTGGTTTCCTCAAGGTCTGCGGTGGCGTCGGCCTTGGAAGAGCGGCGGGGGTGCCATGCAATGAACCAGGCGCAACTGATGGCCAAGGCAAAACCAAGCAGGATCCGGAGCATCATTTGCCAATGGATGAATTGCTGGAAACTTTGCACGATGGCATCCATGTGGGACTGTGCTGAATCGGGTGCCATGGGGGTCATGATATTGCCAGCGGCTTCGTGGCCGCCGGCGTGGGCGGCGGAGATTCCCAGCAGGGAGATTGTTAGAATGGCACCGAGGCTGCGTGTGATTGGCCTATGGAGGATTCCGGAAGCAGTGTGGATTAGAGGGTTCCTGGAAGCGTGGGATTGCATGGAGTGAGGAATTATGGGTGGTTCAAGCCGGGTTTGAAGAAATCGAGAGCCATGCGGGTTTTCATTTGGCCGGAGGGATCGCCAAGACCGGCAGCCTTGGCGGCGGCATAGAATTGTTTGGCGAGGGCGCGTGCCTGGTCCTCGGAGGTGGTGTTGGCCTTGGCGGATAGTTCGAGGAGTTCGAGGGTTTTTCCATCTTTCCGCAGGAGCCAGAGTTCAATGGTTACTTTGTTAGGAAACCCTTTGGCCTGCCATTTCCGGCGCCAGACGAGGGATTCCACCGGACCATAACAGACGAGGTCGGCCCATTTGAAATCACCCATTCGGGCGCTTACCAACTGGCGTTGCTCGTCATTGTAAAGGTCGGTCACCGGCAGCTTGCCTGCGGCTGCATTTGCCACCAGTCCGTCGGCCAGCGGGGACCCGTCCCGCGATCGCGAGGGGATGGGGAGTGCTTCGCTCGTCCATTCCCATACGATCGGGATGGAGCGTTCCGCTGCGGTCAGCTTGGTTTCGTCCAGAAGGTCGCGGATTTTCACGGTGGACTCGCCGGGCAGGGGGCCGGTTTGGCGGCCGCGGAGGATCAGGTGCTTGGCGGCCAGCGATTGATCAGGGGTGTCGAAAAAACAGATGATCTGTTTGCTGGCTTGTGGGTTTTGCAGCTTGAGGGCTTGGATTGCCTGGGCGGTGTTGTCGGCGGATACCAACATCTTGAATTCGTCTCTTCTGAGCGTGGCGGAGGGCGGGTCTGCGGCCGGCAGCGAAGGAGTCCCCATCACCAAGCCCAGCAGCACGGCGAGGCAAGGAAATTGCAAGGTTGTAGAGTGGGTGTTCACGGATTACAGGGACTTTGAGTTCGAGTGATTCATCGAGCATGGTATCGTGGTTCAGCTGCTGCGATAGATTCCGTATCTACGTTGCGCAGCCATGCTGACGGTCTGTGTCGTCGGTGACCAGATTTTTCTGCTATGCAATACCCTGCAATGGCGCGCTTGAATTGCCGCCTGCGGTTTCTTCGCCCAAGCGGCCACTGTGAATAACCTGGCCCCGATCTATCTGATAGCTAGGCGCGCCAAGCGCAGTAGCCCCGCGGGTTGCCATAATTTCGGGAGTGTAGAGGGCTCGCAGGCCGGTGGCTAGAGGAGGGGTTTCAAACAGTTGTTCACCGGGGCGGGCGGGTGGGGTGCTGCGAATAATTTCACAAGGCATTGTATAATAGTGAGTTATAAAGATGCGAAACTGTTACACCAAGGTATTGACAAGTTATTCACAGTTTTTAGCGGGGTGGGGCAGGGGGTGATCCGGAGGTCGGGGTGGGAGTGTAGTGATCTTAGGGATTTGCGGCGACGGGTGGCCACTGGGCTCCTGAACGGGATGTGAATAACATGGGATTAACCTCTGTCGGTGGCTGCCAATGGCGGCCAGCCACGGCCATGCACTGAGGGAGAAGGCTGCCAATTCGCAGGCATGGATGGAATGAGACGGCGCTTGCGTAGGCGGGTTGGGATGTGGCAGTCTCGGGTCCCGACCGATGCCAGATCTTGAAATTTGCCAGATTCACATGCTGCGTGGCCCGAATGTGTGGGCGAATTTTCCGGTGCTTGAGGCATGGGTGGACATGGGTTCGTTGAACGAGGCCTCTTCGGATGAGGTGGTGGGATTCAATGAGCGGCTCAAGACATGGTTGCCGGGCTTGATCGAGCACCGCTGCAGTGAGGGGGAGCGTGGGGGGTTTTTCCGGCGGCTGGATCGGGGTACCTACCCGGCGCATGTGCTGGAGCATGTCACCCTCGAGCTGCAATCCCTGGTGGGGCATCCCCTCGGCTTTGGCAAGGCGCGGGCCACCGCGGTCGATGGAGTCTACACGGTGGTCGTGCGCTATCTGGATGAGACAGTGGCCGAGGCCTGCCTGCGTTGCGCGCGCGAATTGTTGTTAGCCGCCTATCAAGGCGAGACCTTTGATGTGGCGGCGGCCCTGTTGCGTTTGCAAGGGATCGCGGATCGCAGCGCCTTGGGACCAAGCACCATGGCCATTGTGAATGCCGCCAGGGATCGGAGCATTCCGTGGCGACGCATTCAGGACGGGCGCAGCTTGGTGCAGTTGGGCCATGGCGCGAAGCAACGGCGGGTGTGGACGGCGGAGACGGATCGCTCGGGGGCCATTTCCGAATTCATTGCCCAGGACAAGCAACTGACGCGCCGCTTGCTGCGCAGTGCGGGCGTTCCAGTGCCGACCGGGTGCAAGGTGAATGATCCGGATGATGCGTGGGAGTCGGCGGAATCTTTTGGCGTGCCCGTGGTGGTCAAGCCGCTGGATGCGAATCACGGGCGTGGCGTGTTTATCAATCTGGTCACCGAAGCCCAGGTGCGCAATTCCTTTGGCTATGCGCTGCAGGAAGGCCGGGGCGTGGTGGTCGAACATTTTGTGCCCGGGACCGATCACCGCTTGTTAGTGGTGGGCAACCAGATGGTCGCCGCCAGCAAGGGCTACCCGGCCGTGGTGGTGGGGGATGCCACCCATACCATCCGCCAGTTGGTCCTGTCCCAACTCAAAACCAGCCTGCAAGCCGGTCGTCCGGATGAATGCCCGTGGAGCAAGATCGATGATGCCGCATGGGAGACCTCGGTTTTGTTAGATCTGGAGGACCAGGGATATTCGTTGGACTCGGTGCCCCGCGATGGCGAGCGGGTGATGGTGGCGCGCTTTTCCACCTGGTGCATAGATGTCACCGATGAGGTGCATCCGAGTATCCGGGCGCATGCGGTGACGGCCGCCAAAGTGGCCGGGTTGGATATTTGCGGGGTGGATGTGGTGTGCCGCGATCTCAGCGGCCCCTTGGAAGAGCAGGAGGGCGCGATTGTCGAGATCAACGCGAGCCCCAATCTGCTGATGTATCTGAAGCCGGCGCTGGGAGTGGTGCGGCCGGTGGGTAAGGCGATCATCGACATGCTTTTTCCCGACGACCAGAATGGCCGGATTCCCACCCTCGGTGTGACGGGAACCCGGGGAAAAACCGCCACCATCCGCGTGCTCGCCCATTTGCTGCGGGCAGCGGGTGCCTGCGTCAGCACCGCCACCAGCGACGGCATCCAGATCGGCCAACGGTTGGCTCACATGCCCATGGGCGACCGGTATACGGGCGCGCGCAGCATCCTGCTGCATCCGTGGACCGAGATTGCGATTTGTGAGGCGTGGGCGGCACAGGTGTTGGGTGCGGGGCTCGGCTTCGACCGCTGCTCGGTGGGCGTGGTGCTGGACGCGGATAGCGCGCAGCCCGGCCTGGCGGATCCTAACACCGCCCAACCATTCACCGCCGCGCTGCGCTGTGTGGTGGAGGTGGTGTTGCCGGGCGGTACCGCCGTGCTCAATGCCGATGATGCCGTGGTGGCGGCCATGGCGGCGGCTTGCAAGGGCGAGGTGATGTATTTCAGCTGTGATGGCGACAATCCGTTCCTGCATGCGCATTGCACGGCGGGTGGGCGGGCCGTCGTGTTGCGTGACGGGGTGATTCGCTTGGTGCAGGGCACGGTCGAACGCGACTTGTGGCCGTTGCCGGATGCGGGAGGAGCCGCGGAAAACGTGCTGGCTGCGGTGGCCGCGGCCTGGGCCCACGGCTTGGCGGAGCCGTTGCTCCAAGACGGCTTGCGCACGCTCATTTTGTGAACCTCTGAACGTCAAAATGTGCCAATTCCTTTTCCACCCAACTCAGGAACTGTGAAGTTAGATGGCATGGCGGTTGGAAACCGCCGCCACTGCTGTTAGGCAAAGGTGCTGCCACCGATGAACTCCCGCAGCAGGGAGGTGGGCGGCACCTCCTCGGCGGACGCGGAGTTCACAAATTCCAGAAACCCTAACAACCGCCTGGCGTCGGCATATTCCGGATCGGATGGCTTTACCTCGGATAGCAGTGGCCGCAGATAGGTCTTGAGCACCGCCGGTTCATAATCCAGTGCGGAGTTGAATGCCGCGTCCGCTTCCTTTTGATAGGGAAAGATCCACTTTTGCTCGCCGTGGCGGACGGAGCGCCACATTTGCAAGGTTTTCAAGGCGGAGCTGCCGCGCGTCCGGTGGTCCCGCACCATGCGCCGCAGCAGCCGCAGGTCGGTGGTCGAGATCCGGTTGTTGTCATCCAGGGTGAGCTGGGTCAGCGCGCTGATATAAATCTTGAATTTGTGTGTGTCGTCAATTTGTTGGGTTAGCTGCGGATTCAGGCAGTGGATGCCCTCCAGAATCAGGATATGGTCCGGCGCGAGCTTGAGCCGGTTGCCGCGGAACTCCTTGAGCCCTTGCGCGAAGTTGAAGGTTGGAATAGCCACTTCCTGGCCCGCTTCCAAGGCCAGCAGATGGGCGTTGAACATCTCCAAATCCATGGCATCGATGTGTTCGAAGTCGTGTCCGCCATTGCCATCATTGGGTGCGAGGTCGCGGTTTTTGAAATAGTTATCCATCTCCAAGCGCACGGCGGTCAAGCCGTTGACCCGCAAGTGAATCTCCAGACGCTTGGAAAACGTGGTCTTGCCCGACGATGACGGCCCCGCGATGAGCACGAATTTGGGCCGGGTTTTGGCATTGGCGATGTGGTCGGCGATCTGCCCGAGTTTTTTTTCCTGGAGGACTTCGCACAGATGAATGGCCGAGGCGATCCCTTGCTCAGCGACGACCTGATTGAGATCGGCGATGCTGGTGATATTGAGGTTGCGGCCCCACTGTTTGTGTTCCTCGAAGATTTTTTGCAGATGAGGTTGGCGGTAGAACGGGCTGAACCTGACCTCGCCATCGATCCATTCCGGAAACAACAGGACCAACCCGTGTGCATAAGGCAGCAGTTTGAAGTGATTGAGAACTCCGGTCGAGGGCGCCAATACGCCATACCCGATGTCGCTGAACTCCTCACAGCAAAACATCACGATGCGCGGCGGATTGCGGTAACGCAGCAGGTTGAGCTTATCCGTCTGCCGCGCCGCCTCCAACATCCGGCAGGCTTCCACAAACCCGATCTTTTTCCGCACCAGGGGGATGTCGCGGCGGACCATCTCGCGCATGTGCTCGTCAATGCGCTTGAGCATGAGCTCGCTCAAGCCGCCGGTATCGCAGGCGGAAAACGTGCAGTAATAACCGTTGCCGATGGAATGCTCGACGGCAAACTCGCATTCGGGAAACAAATCCCGCACTGCCTTGGCAAGTAAAAATGACATCGACCGACGATAGACGTAATCGCCGTGGGTCTCGGCAAGGGTGAGGAATTTCACTTCGCTATTGACCTGCAACGGGAATGACAGGGAGCAAATGTCATTGTTGACCAGGGCGGCCAGGTAGGGCAGGCCGTTTTCGGCGGTGTGGGCGGGGAGCAAGTCCGCCACGGTTGTTAGGGGGCCGCAGCGCTGGATTTGTCCGTCAGGCAGAATGACTTGAATGGAATGGTCGAGTGGCATGGTGTTTGGCTTGGAGCTCCGGGCGGCGGGTTCATCCCCACCCATCGCCCGGAGACCTGCCGCCCATCCATTAGGCACGCGGGCGTCCCGTTTGTCAAGCCGGCCAAAAAGCGGAAAAACCTGATTGACATCGGTGGCGGGAGTGGGAAGCGTAGCAATGCGGGGCGCGGAAATCCTCTGCCGCCACCGCGTCCAATCCTAACAAGAACACCCCAGCCATGGGCGATAAATCCCCCAAAGCGAATCAAAAGAAGTCCTCGCAAAAGCAGGCCAAGGCCAGCAGCGCCTCCAAGGCGAAGCAACAGTCAGCCCCCAAGAAACCGTAGCGGCATCCGTCCGCTAGGCCGCACGCGTTCCGCCCGGTACCCCCGCAGGCGAGGTGGTTTTATTCATTTTTCCCACGATGAGCGATGCCCATTCCCACACCCCTCATCCGCGCATCGCAGAACGGCTGAAGGCCGGTGTCCATCTGACAAAACACGAGCACGCCGGGTTCAACGGCTGGTTGGCGGTGGTGATCACCAACGGGGTCAGCACCATGTGGTGTGCTTATGTGTTTGCCGCCATCGCGTTGATCAGTCTGCCAGCGGCGCTGCAAGCCGGAACGGCAGCCATCGTCTCATGGGTCGCCCAGACCTTTTTGCAGTTGGTGTTGCTGTCGGTGATTATGGTGGGACAGAAGGTGGCGGCGAGAGCCTCCGACAAGCAGGCGCTGCAAACCTACAAGGATGCCGAAGCGCTGCTCAAGATCCAGGATGAGCTCCACAAACTGCTCAAAATCAATAATGAGCTGACCCAGGAGATCCACCGCAGCACCGTCGACAACAACGGACAGCAATCCACCTGAACCAATACCGTCATCCGATCATACAAATTGTATGATCGGTGGAAATTGTCACGTAAGGTGAGTGCCGCGTGCGCCGCCTCCGCGGAACACAGCGGCGCAATCATCCGCATCACTCCATGCGGCAGCATCCAGCCATAGCCAAGCAATCCGCAAGCATTCATCCCATGATCCACACCCTGAAGACCCCCACCGCCCGCTGGCTTGTCGCCTGCGGCATGTCATTGCTGTCATTGAACGCCCAGGCGTGGGAACCCAATGCCAAGGAGTTGGATGCGGCGATCAAGACCGGGGATTTCACCGGCTATTTTTCTAACATCTCTACCTGGATCAACCAGCGAGTGCCAGCCGCGGACAAGATCACGGACGCCGCGCTGCAGGGGCTGCTCAAGGATCCGGTCTTTGTGAATGCTCTGGATCAACGCCAATGCATCGCCAAGCTGGGGACCGATGGTATTGCGGCCTTTGCCAAAGTGGCCCCCGCCAATGCGGAATGGCTGGCCGTGCTGCTCAAGGATACGCGGGTCATGGACCTGTGGCTGGAGGCTGCGGGTCCCACGCCGATCCCCGCCAGGGACCAGAACGCCTATTCAATTTCCCCGGCTTGCCTCACCCTATGGAAAAAAATCCTCGAGGCCGATCCGCAGGCCAAGGAGGGGATCTATCAGAGGCTTGCCATCGCCACGGCGATCGCCCCTCCCGGCAGCGGCGCACCGGGTGCCGGTCAGGCGAAAACCCCCGTGGATCCGCTGGAGCGCTACAAGCATTTCAAGACGGCACATCAAAACAAGGAGTTGTTTCCGAGTTTCGACAAGCTCACGGTTTGGGAGTACACCAAGGTGGTGCAGTCAGGGGCGTCCAATGAGGACTTGGCCTGGGCGCGGGAAATGGTCAACAGCTGGAGGCCTGACTTGAGAATCCATGAACAAGTGGTGGATTCCACGCGCGAGGTGTGGCGGCGCAACTCCCCGATTTCCTTTGATAACAGCTACAAGAACGTGCTGGCGGGTGGCGGCAAGTGCGGTCCGCGCTCATCGTGGGCGGTGTTTATCTGTCAGGCGTTCGGCATTCCGGCCATCGGCGTGGGCCAACCGCAGCATGCCTGCGTCGCCGCCAAGTCCGCCTATCCCGAGATCGAACCGCAACCCGGCAGCGCGTGGAAAGTGCATCAAGGCATGGGCTGGCAGGTGTCCAAACTCGAGGGCACCAATGGCCCCGCCTTCCTGGAGGCCGTCGGTGAGCGGGCGCACGTGATGGAATTCTCGCAGATCGAACACCTCCGGTGGTTGGCCTCGACCTTGGCGGCAAAGGACGCCGCGGATGCCGTTAGAGCCGCTGCCAGCAGGATTCGGCTAGCGCTGCCAGCGCAAGCCCCGGCACGCCCGGAAGCCCCGGCAATCGACCCCAACGTGGAAGGTGTGGCCAAGGTCACGCCGGCGGGTGCGGCCACGCCGGCCACAACCCCGGAAGAACCGGTCAAGGTGGCGCCCGGCACCCTTCACATCGAGGCGGAAGCCTTCACCAAGAGCTTTGCCGAGGCGGCCTATCCGGCCGAGCAAAAGGGCTGCGTCTATGTGCTGGATTGCTACACCGGCGGCAAACAGCTCAATCTCCAGAAGAACATGAAGACCTGTTGGGTGGAGTATGCGATCGACGTACCCCGGGCCGGAACCTACGAAATGATAGCCAGGGCCACCGTGGTCAACATGGATCAGGTGTTGGACGTCAGTTTGGGAGACGTCAAGCTCGCCACCATCAGCATCCCTAACACCTATGGCGTGTGGACGACCACCCCGGCGGTGTCCTTCAAGCTCGACAAGGGCCCCCAGACGTTGCGCATTGCCACCCCCATGCAGCGGGGCGTGGCCATCCGTTGGTTTGAACTCATCGCGAAGTGAGCCCGTTTAAGGACGGAGGACATTCATGTCCTCCGTCTGGAGTTTGGCCGGTTTTTTCCCGGGCGAGGGTGTACATTCATGTCCTCCGAGGCCGGATCCGCAAGGGACAAGAATGTCCCTTCTCCTTATTCCTTCAGGTGGGCCGCATTCTCAATATGAGAGCGTCGCCCGTATCCCGAAGACTTGCGGGTCACCCGGCGAGCCGGCCTTGATCAGCGAGTTGATGAAGGTGTAGTACCTCTCGTCCAACATATTGCGGCCAAACAATGCCAGTGAGAAATTCTCCCTCGCATAGCCGATTTCCGCATCCCAGCAAAGATACGAATCCTGGCGGTAGCGGACGTCGTTGATCTCGTCGAAGTAGGTGGTGCCGGCCGCCCGCAGCGACGTTTGGGCGTAGAAACCTTGCGGGAAATCATAACGGGCGCCCACGCTGGCGGTGAAATCCGGCACAAACGGCACCGCCTTGCCAGCATACGGATAGGCATCGAATTCCGCGTTCACACAGCCCGCGTTGCCTAGCAAGGTCAGCCCGGTCACCGGTTGCCAGCGCAGCTCCGTCTCCAGCCCCAGCGATGTCACCTGCTTGGCGTTCACCGTGTAGTAGTCGGTCGAAGACACATCCGGCCGGTTCACCTGATAGTCGGCGATCCGGTTGACGAAGCCCGTGAGCGAAAATGTCAGATGAGGGTCAGGCAGGGTCACCTCGACTCCCGCTTCGTTGGTCCACGCCCGTTCCGCGTCGTAGCGCGCCAGGGCGGGAGTGCTCGCAAAGGCCGAAAACCCGGCAGGCTTGATCCCGATCGCGCTGCGTGCGAACAGGCGCGTGCTGTCGGTTAGGCTGTAGCTTGCGCCCAGCTCCGGCGAAAAATACCAGGCTCCCAAATCGTCGCACACCACGCCCGGCGGCGGAATATACGCAGGGGGCATGACATTGGACGCCGATGTCTTGGTGCGGTCGATGCCGGCGTCGACATACTCGAGCCGGGCGCCGGCTAACAGTTTGAAGCGGGGGCTGAACGCGTAGGACACCCGCCCATAGGCGGCCGCATTCCACTGATTGAGATCATACACAGTGCGCTCGGCATACGGGACGTAGCTCGGCGGGGCCGGAAACGGCACGAGAAACTCCCGCGTCGCGTCGCCACTGCCCGCTTGGTTCATGAAAAACACGCCCGTGCGCCATCCCCAAGCGCCGGCATCCTGCGGCGATTCCCAACGGAATTCCTGGCTCCACTGCTGCTGGTCCTGGAGGATGGTCGAGCACGTCTCATAGCCCGGGTAACTCGCCGTCAAATCCAGATCCGTCACACTCGGGTCGAGCTTCCAGTCCTGCCAGGCGGTGATCGATTTGAAGCGTCCCCATGCCCCGTCCTTGGTGTAGTGCAAGGACACTTGATGGCGCTCCATCACCGTCTCGCCTGCAATCTCCGAGTCGACCCGGAACGGATAGGGAGAGCTCAACAGGCTGAGCCGCTGGCCACCGTCGTCCGCGCGCTCTGCCATCACCCGCAGCCGCCATTCGCTGTCCGGCGTGGGTTTCCAATAAAGGTTGGCCAGGCCGCCGGTGAGCGACCGGTCGTCGATGGCCCGGCCCACGGTCGGATCATAGATGAAGCCGTCGCGCTGCTGATGATAGAGTTGGAGGGTTTGTGAGAAACCGTTGCCCAGGGGGCCGCCGGTGCGCAGCTTGGCACCCCACGCGTTATACGACCCGTAGTCGGTGGTGAAATGCATCTCATTGTTAGGTCCCGGACGCGGGGTGGTCAGGTCGAGCATGCCGGCGGCGCTGTTGCGGCCGTAGATTGTCCCCTGCGGGCCGCGCAACACCGCCACCTGATCCAAATCCAACAATCCTGCCGGGTAGCTGAAGGTTTCCCCCATCGGCACATCGTCAACCATCATGCCCACCGCCGGTGGCGAGAAAAACAAGGTGTTGGTCGAGCCCCGCATGCTGATGATGTCGCCGTAGCCGCGGGTGTCGCTCGTGACCACATACAAGTTCGGCGCCAATCCCGATAGATTCGCCACGGAGTCCGCTTGGAACAGGTCGAGATCCTTGCCTAACAAAACACTCCCGGCGGACCGTTCCGCCGTCACCACCAGGGGCTCCATGGTCGAGGCGGACTGGACCGCGAGCGCCGGCCCTGTCGGGAGGTTGGCTAGCACCAGGGTGGTGAACAGGCAGAAATGAGGGTGGCTGCGAAGAATCATGGGAGGTGTGGGGAAAGGAGCCGGTTACGCGCGGTCCCGGGCGCTTCTTGCACGGCAATTCCACCCGTGACAAGCAAAACCCTGACAATAAATGGCAAGCTGCGGCCCGGCAGGGACCCGTATCCGATGGGGCGGTCGCGGGCGGCGGGGGCCCGTATCAGACGGGGCGGCGGGGGCGGTCGGGGGCGGTCGGGGCCCGTATCAGACGGGGCGGTGGGGGCGGTCGGGGG
>CAIKDP010000346.1 GCA_903826205.1 Akkermansiaceae bacterium | reverse complement strand
GGCGGCATACGTGTAAGTGATGCGCGACCGTTTGGCCTGGGTGATGCTTTGGGTTCGGCCGAGGGTGTCGAGGGCATAGGTGAGTGGCGGAGTGGTTGGGTCCGGCCCTGCTGCGTTGGCGGCGTAGGTGTAAAATACGGGCCTTTGTCGGAAAAACAGGGCTGCATTTTGCGGAATTGACACAGGGCGAATTTGCCCAAATCCCTACGTTAATCCAGCAAAATTGTTCCACAGGTGCTTTTTATTATTGAGACTGCCGTTGAACAGTGGTTTGGCCTTCCTGGTTAGGGTCGTGGAACGCCCTTGGTTGCGTCTTATTGAGACTGGCAACTTGTGACAATGGCCATAAAGCGGATTTGCGCGGTGTGGTATGATGCTTGGATGAAATTCAGCCGCTTCCTTGAGTCCGGCTCCCTGGATTTTCTGAACTTGCGCGTTCAGATCAAGGCCGGAGGCTGCCCTCACTGCCGCCACCCCTCCGCGGTTGTCGCACATGGTTATCTGCAAGCAGCGTCAGGCAGCAACACCAGAGGCATTCGGTTCTTCTGCTCCGACCGCTATTCGAACGAGGGATGCGGCCGGACCTTTTCCGTCCATTGGGACACGGTCATCCCCCGGTGTTCGCTGCTAACCGCGCAGATTCTGGCGCTGGTGCGGGCGGTCGCGGGCGGTCCGTCCACCCATGGTGCCTGGTACTTTGGGCGGCTCGCCATTTCGATTAGCTCCGCCTATCGGTGGGTGGCCAAATGGCTCAAGCTCACCGGGCATATCCGCTCAGCGCTCTGCCGGACGGTTCAGCCACCCGGCAAAGCCGACGCCCAAACCGACCCCTTCACACTTAATCACCTATCCGCAGCGTTTCCAACGGCACACTGTGCCATCGCCGCATTCCAAAGCGGTCTTCAAACGGCCATCACCGGATAATCCCGGACACAGGGCGCGTGTTTGACCCATCCGGGGTGGGTTTCCCGGTTCCGTGACACCACGTTTCAGCGGCGGACCAAACATGTTAGTTCCGATTTGACATCGCAGCCGTTTTCGACCGCCGGACTTTTTTTGCCGCAACACGCTTTGGGAAACGGACCGCGCCCATCCGCCGGGGCAGGCTCCCCGGCGCCATGAAACGCGTAAGCAACTATTTGAGAATGCGGGTGCTTGGAGCACTCGAATATGCCGAAGGTGATTCCAAGCAGGCCCGCTACAAGGCGGTCAGCCAAATGACCTTCACCGACGAGTACAACAAGTCCCACCAGTTCCGCCCGAAAACCATCGAGTCCTGGTGGTATTACTACCAAAGGAACGGCATCACCGATCATACGGGCAGGTCCGACAAAGGCACCAGCCGCAAGGTGCAGCCAGAGGACCTGCTGGAAGCCATCGAACAGGTTCTGCCCTCCTTCCACGGCAAGAAGTACAACATCGCGGAGATATACCGCGTCTGCATCCAACGCGGCCTGCTCCAGGGCACGCGGATCGGTGCCACGACTTTCCGCCTGATTGTCAACCGCTTCAAGCTCCTCAAACCCGTCGATCACACCAGCAGCAAGGCCCGACTGGCTTTCGC
>CAIKDP010000345.1 GCA_903826205.1 Akkermansiaceae bacterium | reverse complement strand
GCGGCTGGCTTTGGCGCGCATGGCGTTGCGGGTCCCCAACAGGCCTGCGAGTTGGGCCGTGGTCTTTTGGGTTTTGTTGCGGGCAATGGCCCCGAGGGCGATTTGATATTCCGCGATCAGCGGCCGATAGGATGGAAAACACCGATAGCTGAGGCGCACCAATGAATCCTGGGCCAGCCTCACCGCTTCCACCCGCTCGGCGGGCTTGAGCTTGTCGAGTTCCTGCCAAGCGCTCAGCGGCTTGCGCTGCGAGACTCCTTCCGCGCTGCGAAAGTTCAATTGCAACGCCTCGCCCAGCGCCGCCTCGGTCTGTGCAATGGTGAGCACTTCGGTGAGGGTGGGTGTGGTCATCTCCGCCAGTTGCAGGGCCCACCATTTCGCCAGGCTGGTTTCCGACAGATTGAGATCCGGGAAATGGCGCCGCAGCAGGGCCGGGAGTTCGCCCTCGAAGGTTGCTGATTCCGTTAGAAAGGAACGGAAACCCGCATGCCCCTGCGGTTGTTCCAACAAGGCCATCACCAGCACTCCGGCGGACACCCGGAAAGCCGCGTGCATGGCACCGTCAAGTTCCTCATAACGGCTGTCATCGACGGCAAAGAGTTCGTCCAACTTGTAGATGCCGCCGTGTTTGAAGAGCGCTTCGTAGAGGCGGCGGTCGCTGCGTTTCTGCCGCCAGGCCGTGGCCTCCAGCAAGCCTTCCACCAACCATGGCGACACCCTCAGCGGGGTGTCCGGTTGGCCGGGTGGGCGGTCGCGCAAGGCGCGTTCGTAAAGCAGGGCGGCGGTGGCGGTGTGCTTGAATTGTTCCATCTCAATGCCGCGGCTCAGGTGCACGTCGATGTGCAGGTCATAGCCCGCCTCGCTGAACAAGAGTTTCATGGCCACCGATCTGGGCGGCAGCGGATCCCCCTGCTTGCCATGCAGCACGATGGAGACGGGCACCTTCCATGCGTCTTTTTCGCCGGTTAGTTCTAACAACTCATCCTTGGTATCCTCCGCCATCATGGCCACCGTCCCCCGTACCAAGCCATCCGCCCCGGTCACGCGGAATTGCAGCGAGCGGCTCGTCGCCCGGCGTGCATCCGGCGCGGGAGTCGGCGCGGCGCTGGTGTCGGTGGCGGGATCCGGCACTGGCACGGCCCGTGGCGGTTCCTGGCCGGGTGCGGCGGCACCAAGCAACAGGCCAATGAGCAAAGCCGGTTTCATGGGTGGGGAGGGCGGACTCACGGGGGAGGCGTGGCGGCACTGGCCGGCAGGCGCGGGTCGAGTGTGAGGCGTCCCTTTTCAATCTTGATGCGTGGCATTTCCTCGAATCCCAAGCGGATTTCATCAGGGAAAGCTGCGGCCAGGTTCTTATAAGCTGGCAACACAAACAACAAAAACCCTTGAGGCACCGGCAATTGGCCAAACCGTCCGCCACATTTGGGATAGGGCAGATAGGGGTGGAACGACCCGCCGCGGAAATGCACCGCGGTTTTGGATCCATTCTCAGTCTCGGTTTGCTCGATTTGCAAATAGACCGAAACGGTGAACGGCTTGCCCATGACCTTGCGCTCCATCACCACTTCCGCCCGTCCGTCCTCCAGGCGCACCCACACCCCCTCCAGAGTGACCTTGTCCGCGAGCAGGCCGCCTTGTTTGCCATTGAGCACCCCGGGCAGCCATTGGTTGATTTCCCCTTCGGTGAGGGTGACCGGATACGAGCGGGCCTTGGAAATCTCTAACATCATCTTGACATCCCGCGGTTGTTTGGCCCGCGAATTGGGATCATACCCTTGGATGTCGCTTAAACTTTGGGGTTGGGCCATGGAATAGATCGCAAACCCCAAGCCCACCGCGGAGAGCAGCAAGATGAGCACCACCAATCGGGAAAAACATCCCCGCGGCTGGGCGGGGGAGGGGATCGGCTCTTGTGGGTCTTCCGCGTTGGGCATGGCGATGGCTTAGCACAGTCCCACCCGCTTGCCTAGTCGATCTTGTACCCGCCTTCCTTGCCCCATTTTTTGGCATGCCGCCGCGAATCGGCCTGTCGCCCCGCGCGGAATCCCCCCGCGGGATGAATTTTGTTGATGTGGCCAATGCCGTGGGCTAGGGTGACCGCCCCGCGAGGGAAACTTATGACGATTCAAGGAGCAGAACTGGCACGGGCGTGCGCAAAGGCGGCGGATGAAATCCAGGCGGAGAACATCCGCGTCTGGGACTTGCGCGGAATTTCCAGTTTGACCGATTTCATGGTCGTGTGCGCCGGGTCATCCATGCCGCACCTGCGGGCGATCCTGCGCGACGTCTCCGGCTTGGTCCAGGAATGGCACGACGTGCGTCCGGTCAATTCCGATGGCAAGGCCGATACCCGCTGGGTGGTCTTGGATTACATCGACGTCATGGTTCATGTGATGCATCAGGAAATGCGCGACTATTACGGGCTGGAGGAATTGTGGGCCAATGCCAAGGAAATCCCTTGGCAGCAGAACGCCAATACCACCCAGGCCTGATCCGTGCGCGGGCGGCCGGCACATGATTTCAACCCAACCGAAAATCGGGATTGCCAAAATCCGCCGCCCCCCCTAGTTTCCTTCCCCAACTTTCAAGGACAGGTGTCAGAGTGGTCTAATGAGCACGCTTGGAAAGCGTGTGTGGGCGAAAGCTCACCGAGGGTTCGAATCCCTCCCTGTCCGCCATCTGGTCTGCCGATGGTGCTTCCTGCGCCATTCGTTGATTCTGCGGGCATTGGTGCGTCTCTGGATTCTGTGGGTGATGCATGGTTGTGACTGGTGAAACGGTTGGTTGTCAGAAATGCGTCAGAAATCGGGTGGTCATTCTGTCGCGGAATCGGGCCGGGATTTGAACCGTGCCTTCGGCTGGCGTCGGTCATTGATTTCGTGGTCCTTCATCCGTCACACATCTGCCATATCGCCGCCGCCGATCAAGGTCATTTTCGCGGCGATCTGGATTTCCTAGGGACACAATGTTTGCCGCCTCAAGTGCGGCTCATTGCTCGCACGCAAACAGGATGTATTCACGGTCCTCTTCGAGCGTTTGGATACGTTCAAGGGGGAATACGCAATACTGCCCGGATTGCAAATACTCACCAACAAAATCAAGGATTTGAGCCTTGTTCATGCGTGCGCCGCTGGCCCCCCAGTCGAGAACCCGGCCGCCATACTTCGGACTCTCAAGCATGTTCCGAGCTTTGACGCAGCCAACTAATCCCAGACCACCAAGGTCCAGGATGATCTCGGGAATGTTTCCGCTGAAGTCCCCGCCGTCCCAATGGAACGTAGGATCGGATGCATCACCGACGTATAGGTTGTAAAAGGACATTTATTATGGGTTAGATATTGTGGAAGAGCACTGCTCGGAGAGGTCTGACCTATCCTCGTCGGCGTTCTCAATATCAGGCAGGGTTGGAACGGCATTCATGATGTTGGTGGCGGACTCCATGACGAGCATTAAGACGAGGTCTGATGCAGTCCCGTTGGTCACCGCTTTATCCACCGCCTGAACACATCGGTGTATGGAAATGATCGATTTCCCCACCCACCGGTGAAGGCGTTCCATCCATGGTTCAATCTGGCTGGGTGCCGATGCGAGAAATTCATCCAGTTCGCCAAGTTCATGAATCATATCGTGCCTGGTGGAAATTAGGTTGGCACAAAGTTCCTCGATCTGTGTTCGAAGGTGTTCCGGCATTTTGAGAGCGGGGATTTCCTTTTGAATGTAGGCTGCATTCTCCATCATTTGCATGGCGCAAGCGTGGGTTTCAGCGGCGAATTGACGGGCTTGTTGTGGGGAGTTCATGAGTGGCAGATGTAATGTTCGGGTTGGATGCTGGCCTCGCCCTGCCAGCGGTAGGCGACGAGCGGACCGTCGGTTGCGCCCGAGTGGTCGAGGCAGGCGACGTTGTGGCGCTCGGGGCGAATGGGTGAGTTCGGCGGTTTGAGATAGTGACCGAAGAAGACGGGTCGCGCGTCCGCCGGATAGGGGCTGAACATTTCCCGCGCGGCAGGAGCGACTGGCACCGGGCCGATTTGGTCGCTGACTGGAAACACGAGATCGCGGCAATGCGTGTTGGCTCCCGGCGTTTCCCACCAGCGGGCGCGGAATTGGCTGCGCTGCGTCCCCGTGTGGTCCGTGAAGAAATGCCCGGCAGGGAGCGGAACCTCGATGCCTTTGAGAACGGCTTCGATTGCCTCGCCTTCTGGGTTGTCCTTGT
>CAIKDP010000344.1 GCA_903826205.1 Akkermansiaceae bacterium | reverse complement strand
TGGCTCGTCTATGGCCAAAGCCTGTTCGGCACCGACGGCTTCCCTGACAAAAAAGTGGACCACCCGTCCTATCAAATCGCCATCAAGACGACCGGCCTGGACCTATCAACCCTCCAGAACTATGCCTATCATTGAAGAACTATGCGAATTAAGAGATGAATCGCTAGATTATTGGTCAAAATCCACAACTGATGAAACTAGAGACCATTGCAAGCAACTCGAAAATAGCCTAAAAGGACGCCTTCAAAGCCTTATAGCAGACTTGAATTATTTTCGGGATGCGCGTAGGCTATTCCCCTACCAAATAGCCAATTGGCTCGTCACAATAGTCCCCAAGTTTGCAGTTCGCTTCATGCCGGCTTCCCCTGGATACATCTTGGCGATTTTAGAGGTGTATGAAGCCTGTACGGGGGATGATTTCGAAACCGAATCACGTCAGGCTAATCCTGCGAAGTATTTCTCAATTTGTTCCAATATTTCAAAGGTGAGGTCGGAATTGCTTCGCATAAAACTATAGCTCCATCGGCCAACTCGGCGTGGCCAAGAACTGAGTCAGGGTCGTAAATGGATTTCCTTGCTCAAAGAACATTACCGATCGGGAATTTGTTCTTGCGGACGCCTTCGAGAATTAAAAAACTTACTGTTCGGGAACTTTTTGTCTTGATCGGCGTTCAACAACCAAGGATATTCCCGCTCAGGAACCATGAAGATTCAGGATGCACAAAGCCTTGGCCAGGCGATTCGCCAGCAGAGACGTCGCTTGAAGGTGACGCAGAGAGATTTGGCCATGACCTCGGGAACCGGGTTGCGGTTCATCATCGATTTGGAAAAGGGCAAGCCGACCTGCCAACTGGGCAAGGCCTTGGAAATTGTAAGGGCGCTGGGCCTGAATCTGGAGATTTGCGAGCCATGAGTCCATTGATCGTCCACTTGAACGGCCGACGGGTCGGTGTGCTGCGAGATGATGGCAACCAGCTCACGTTTCGCTACGATGCCGTGTGGTTGGAGGAGAAGAGGGCCTGCGCCCTGTCGCGTCAGTTGCCGCTGCAATCCGAGGCATTTTTGGGACAGCGCGTGAGTGTGTTCTTCGGGGGGCTGCTTCCGGAAGCCGACTCACGGGATCAGATCGCCCGAAACTTGGGCATCAGCGCGAACAATGACTTTGCGATGCTGGAAAGGATCGGCGGTGAATGCGCCGGGGCGATCGCGCTTGTGTCCGAGGAAATGGAAGGGCGGGCAACGTCCGATGACGGAGTGCGTTGGCTCAGTGAAGAGGAGGTCATCGGAATCATGGATCGACTGCCTCATCAACCGTTGCTTGCCGGGGAACAGGGCCTGCGACTTTCGCTCGCCGGAGCACAGGTCAAGTTACCGGTGGTGATCGATTCCACGGCTGGCGGTGCAGCCCGCATGGCATTGCCGCTGGGAGACACCCCGAGCACCCACATCATCAAACCCGAGCCGTTGCGTTTTCCCGGTCTCGCCGAAAACGAGGCATGGTGCATGGCACTCGCCCGCCGCATTGGATTGGACGCCGCCGAAGCCTGGGCAGAACGAATAGGCAACGCGCCATGTCTGATCATCAAACGATATGACCGGGTGCCAGCGGCATCCGGAGAGACCGCCAGGCGTCTGCATCAGGAGGATTTCTGCCAAGCCCTTGGTTATCCATCATCACGCAAATACCAGCAGGAAGGCGGACCGTCGCTGCGCGAGTGCTTTCAGATGATCCGTGAATGGTCCACCACACCGGTGCTGGACATCAGGCACATGCTGGATGCGGTGATCTTCGCGGCGGTGACGGGCAATGCCGATGCCCATGGAAAGAACCACTCGTTTCTCTACGCACAAGACACCCGCAGAATGGCACCGCTCTATGATCAGGTCTGCACACTGGCCTGGCCGGAACTCTCGACCACGCTCTCGATGAAAATTGGCAGTGCCGCGACGCTGGCGGAGGTTTCTCCCGAACACTTCAAGCAACTCTGCGGCATGGCAAAACTCGGATGGCCAATGGCTCGCGAACGGATCAAGACCGTGTGTCGGCAAATTCTCGATTCAATCAGCGACCCACAAGCATTGCCCGCATTAAAAAATGCAAAAGTCCGCGACATTGTCACCGAGCGTGCCGAGAGAATGCTGAGACTGACGGAGGTGATCATTCCCTGATTCGAAACATGCTCACTAAGCGTGTTCTCATCAATAGGTCGGCGATGGCGATAGCACCTTTCCGATAGACGGTGACTGCGAGAAGTTCGCCGTCCACATAGACCGCCCAGAAGCGCGTGACATAGCCGTCGGGTTTCCTGTAGCGTTTGCCGCATAGGTCGACCAGCGAGGCGGCGACGCGGGTGTCGGATAGAAGGCCGTCGGGCCTGCGGTGGCGGGGCATCCGGCGCAGGGTTTCGCGCCACGCGCCCCATGTCCCGTTGTGGAAGAGGACGGCGCG
>CAIKDP010000343.1 GCA_903826205.1 Akkermansiaceae bacterium | reverse complement strand
CCGGACATCTCGCGGATTGCCGCGCGGTCCAACCCGTCCATGCGCTTGCGCTTGTCGTCGTAGTAGCGGAATTTGTCGAGGTCACGCGGCCCCCAAATGTTGGATTCGGTGTAGTCGCCGCAATAGGGGACATACAGGTCGATCCAACAGGCGAGCTTTTCGAGTTCCTCGCGGGTCAGTCGGGCATTGCCGTGGCCCTTTTCCAGCATTGTTAAAAGATCACTCTTGATGGCGCCGCCGGTGTTGGGCGGCAGGGGTGTCGGTGGCGATTGGACGCCGATCCAATTGACCAGCCGGCTGTCGGGTTGGCCGCGAAACGGGCTCTTGCTGCCGCCGCCTCCATCGCGGCGGGCGCGGGTGAGGACCAGATAGGCATCGCTCCACTCACGTTTGGCGGTGGCATCTCGGGTGGTCTCACCTAACAGGCTGAATGATTGGTCGGGAGCACGGGTGCGGGAGGCGGGCGGCAGGTCGAGTGGCGGCAGGCCGCTGCCCGCCGCCATGGCGAGCAGCGGCTCGCGGTCACGGTGGCAAGCGATGCATTTTCGATCGAGGATGGGTTGGATTTCGCGGGGGAAGCTGAACCCGCGCGGCGGACCATAAAACGGGATTAATTTCTGGGGAATTCCATGCTGCGCGCCAGTGGTGGCCGAGGGGGAGGCGAGCGATGTGCTGTTGCGATTTTCGTGGCAGCCGATGCAGGAGGCGACTTCACCGGGTTGCAGGGTGTTCCAACTGCGCATCGTCTGCACCGCGCGTCCGCGCGCGTCCAGCGCCTGGAAATAGACCGGTGTGCGCGCCGGCACTTCGAAGTACGCCGAGCCGTCGTCATAGACGGTGGCATCACCTAACACTCTTTTGACATCCCATGCGCCGTTGCCAATGGCAATGGGCGTGCTGACCAGTGCCCCGCCGGCGGGGCCGCTGTTGTAATTCTCGCCGATGCCGGCGACGCGGAAATCCAGCGCGATGACGCGCAGCTTGCGGATGGTGCCGCGTGGCACGCCCGCAAGTCCCGGACCCTGATAGATATCACTCACATAACAAGCCGCGGATTCGCGGCGCCAGTCGATTTGGCTCGGCCGCAGCGCGGGTCGCGGCCGCGGCGCCAACACCACCGGTTGCAAGCACGGCAATGCGGGATCACTGGCGAGCAATTCGCGGTGGCCATCCCGGTCCATCCAGTACAGGCCGAAGCTGGCGTCGCCGGATTTGTGATCCCCGCCACCCCAGCCGTCGGGCGCATACGAAACCAGCCATTCCTTCGCGCTGAGGGGAAACGGATAACAGAACAATTCACCTTGTTGCCCGTAGGCATCGATGCGCTCCGCCTTGGTTTCCCGTTGCGGCGAGACGAGTTGCACGCCTTGGTTTTCCTCGCGCCCGAGCGCCGGATCAATCACCGCGAGTTTGCCGGTCTGCGGGCTGTGGTGACCGCAGAGGATGGCCAGTACTTTGCCTGTGCCTGGAATCCCTCGGGCATGGGCGATGGTGGTGGGAAACCAGGAACTGTTAGCATAAAACCCGGCCTGGCCGCTGCCGTCGGGGTTCATCTGGAACAAGGGTTGTGGAAAAATCTGGCCGCGATCATTGTAATCCCAGCGCGTGTAGATCACCCGCCCGTCGTCCAGCACTTGCGGATAGACCGTGTGAACCTGATCAAAACCGAGCCGCCGCAGGCGCTTGCCGTCAGGATCACAGGCGTATAAATTGCTGGCTTCCGTCCACCAGCAATCGACGGTTTGCACGCAGCGGGTCGAGGCAAAGATCAAGTCGTTGTTAGGTAAATACGCCGGCTCATAATCGGCCACGCCGGCGCCTGCTGTGAGCTGGCGGACCCCCTTGTTTGTCAGGTCGATCTCGTAGAGGTGGTAGTCGTCGTTATCGAGCGACTTTTTCCAGGCGAACGCGATCCGCGAGCCGTCCCATGACACGGCGGGATCGCGCAGCACGCCGCGCGGGTCGTCGATCAGGGGGCTAACAACCCCGCGGGTGCCAGTGAAACCCAGGCGGCAAAGGGTCGCGCCGGGCAGAAAGTGGCGCTCGGACTGGGCATCGGACTGACCTTCGGTATAAGCGAAAAACGAGGGGCGGACGGTCCTGCGCTTGATGAAGGCGATTGCGAACGGCTTGTCTAACAAACGTGTGAGGCGCCTGGCGCGCCGTTCCTCGCATGCGCGGGCATGTAGCATGACCCAACGGCGGTCACCGTCGGCCACATTTTGTTGGAGCAGTAGATCCAATTCCGCGCGCAGCGGGTCAGGTGCGCCGGGCAGCAAGGCCATGACCGCTTCGACCTGGGCGCGTCCGAGTTGCGCCTGGCCTGTGGCCGCTTGTTGCGGCATGGCGGCATCACGCACCTGACGCAGCCAATCCCACTCGACGGGAAACGTCCGCTGCAGTTCCGCGGCACCACAGCCCGACGTGAGCGCCGCGGCCCAGGGGTCGGGGTCGTAGGCAGGGGTCTCCGCCGCCGCGGGCAGAATGGTGAGCAGCAAGCCGCCTGCAACGGCAAGGAAGCGCCGAGGGAAACTGCATGCACGAAAAACCGACATTATTTTGGTACGTTCTGGATTCTTTTTTCTTCCAACTTCCATGCCATGACTTAGGCTTTTCCCGAGGCCTGTCTTGACTGCACGCCCGTCTCCATTCACCACCGGCACAGGCATCATCCCTAGCATTCCATGAGTACTCCCACCCTCGGCGAACCGCGGTTTCCCTCACCGCTCAAGCGGACCCTCAACGATGACATCCGCATCCCGCAGCACATCGAAGCGGGTGCCGACCCGGGCTTCCTGTTCGAGTTGGCCGGGCCGCGGGCGACGCTCTATTTTGACCCCGCACAGACGCGTGCCGGCATTGTCACCTGCGGCGGCCTGTGCCCCGGCTTGAACAACGTCATCCGCTCGATCTTTCTCGAATTGCATTTTGGCTATGGTGTGAAGGAAGTGTTAGGTTTCCGCGACGGCTATCAAGGGCTGGACCCCGCGCGCGGTGCGGAGCCGGTGGTGTTGACTCCCGAGTTTGTGGACGACATTCATCAGGAAGGCGGCACCGTGCTGGGCACCTCGCGCGGCCCGGTGGACACCGACATTGCGGTGGACAATCTGATTCAACGCGGGGTCAACCTGCTTTTCACCATTGGTGGTGATGGAACCCAACGCGGTGGCAATGATCTCTATCAGGAGGCCAAGCGCCGGGGCTATCCGCTGGCCGTGGTGGGTATCCCCAAAACAGTCGATAACGATGTGGCGTTCGTCTCGCGCACGTTTGGTTACTTCACAGCCGTGGAGGAGGCCGCCAAGGTTCTCAAGTGCGCCCACACCGAGGCGCACAGCGTTCACAACGGCATAGCGGTGGTCAAGCTGATGGGCCGGCACGCCGGTTTCATCGCCGGCGGGGCCACGGTGGCAAGCCAGGATGTGAATTTCTGCCTGATTCCGGAAGTGCCTTTCGCCCTCGACGGCGAGCGTGGCTTGCTCGCCGCCGTGGAGCGGCGCATCCTGCAACGGGCTCACGCCGTCATTGTCGTGGCGGAGGGCGCCGGCCAGGATCTGTTAGAACCGGATGGCCAAACACGGGACGCTTCGGGCAACGTCAAGTTCAAGGACATCGGCCTGTTCTTGTGCGGCAAGATAGACGCCCACTTCAAAGCTGCGAAGATTCCCGCGACGCTGCGCTACTTTGATCCGAACTACATCATCCGCAGCGTGCCGGCCGATGCGGAGGACTCGATGCTGTGTGATCTGTTCGCCCGCCATGCCGTGCACGCGGCGATGGCCGGCAAGACCGGCCTGGTGGTGGGCATGCTTCATGACCGCTTCATCCACGTGCCCATCGAAATGCTCGCCCAACAGAAGAAGCGCTTGGACCCCGACGGTCCCGCCTGGCGTGCGGTGCTGGCCGCAACCGGCCAGGCAGGGAGTTTTGAGTAAGCCCAGGCCGAAAATCACCGTTCTTCGACAACTCACCCGCCTAACTTCGTGTTAGCGCGACCACGCTTAATGAGTAACGACATTCTTGTCGTAATACGGTAGGAATGCCCATGGGCAGTTACCCAAACAGACCTCACTATACGACCTCGAATTTGACGCAGGGGTGAGCAAGTTCCGCGCCTCCAAATTCGCGGGTTTGTTTCGCGGGTTTGTGCGAGCTCTTGGATTTGTTAGTTTCCCGTGCGCATCGCT
>CAIKDP010000342.1 GCA_903826205.1 Akkermansiaceae bacterium | reverse complement strand
GCTCATCAGGCAATACGCCAGCACCCGGCACCCCGAAAAGTTCTCCTGCATCCGCATCAACGTCCGGAACTTCTCCTTGTCCTCCTTCCCAAACGCAAAGCGCCGGTCCACCACCCGCGTCACGCAGTGGTAAATCACCGGCTTCTCCGTCGAATCCTTCCACGGTGCCAGCCAGCGTGTCCCTTTACTGTGGTTCTTCAGGCCTTTCATACCACTACCCTACACGCCACCGCCGACATTGCAACTTATTTTCTATTATTCGTCTGTGGAATAATACTGTTATTTATGCAGGTTCAGACTTGACTCGCCACGGGCGTGGATGGCATGACTTCAAGCACGATGAGTCTCGGATCAATCAACTGCAAAACATGGATACTGTGCACATGTCTTGCCGGGATGCCGGCCAAGGCGCAAACCGAAGCGGATGCGGCGGCAGAGTTGCGGCAGGAGCTCAACACCCTGCACAACGATTACGAAAAGCGCATTGCACAGCTCGAAGCGCGCATCAGGGATATCGAACAACAAACGCCACCCGCGGCCGCCCGACCCAAGCCCACCAAGTCCACCGGACCCAAGCCCGCCAAGGCCACCCAATCCAAGCCGGCACCCGGCGCGGCAAAGACCTCTCCAGCCCCTGCCGCCGCGCCGGACGCGCCGGACGACGTGGCCAGTGCCGAGAGCACCGGCCGGCAAGCCCGGGACCAGTTCCGCGGTGACACCGAAACCCGCGACATCGCCCGCCAGTCGAATGCCAAAGAGTTGTTAGACAAGCGCATCGCCAACATTCTGGAGGGCTATATCGACATCAACGGCTATTTCCGCGCGGGCTACGGTCGGTCGAATGAGGACGGTCCGCAGCGCGCGTTCGGCCTGCCCGGCGTGAGCAAGTATCGGCTGGGCAACGAGGCCGAGAACTATGGCGAGATCAATTTCGCCAAGACCTTCTTCAAGCCTGGCGCATTCACCACCGGCGCGGGACCCTCGCCCCTTGACGGGCCGGTGGCGCAAATGAACTTGATGCTGTCGATCTACAATCCCTACGACAACTACGGCACATCCTCGGCCACCGAGTTCAACGTGCCGCAACTGTGGGCTTCGGTGGCCAATGTCATCCCCGGCCAGCCTGATGCCAAAGTCTGGGCTGGCAGCCGTTATTACCGCCGTCACGACATCCACCTCAATGACTTCTATTTCTGGGACATGAGCGGCGGCGGCGGCGGCATCGAGGATGTGGCGCTCGGCTCCGGCAAGCTGGCCTTCGCCTGGATCGGCGATGGCGCCGAAAGTGCCATCTACAGCCACCTGGACAACCCGAATCCCAGCAACCTGGCCGGATTCAGCAAAACCAATTTTGACTTGCGCTACTACGACTGGGCGCTGTTAGGCGGCACTGGCGAAGTGGGCCTGACCTATTCGAGTGCCCGCTCCGGGGTGGACTCCACGGGGGCCAAGGCGGACGATGCGGACGGCATCGGCCTGAGCCTGGTGTGGACCCAGCGCGGGTTTCTCGATCCCGAGAGCCTTCACAAGGTCTCCGTACAAGCGGCCAACGGACCCGCCAAAACCTTCACGTCCGGGTTCGATACCTTCAACAGCGCGGGCAATACCTATATCCGTCCCGACCCCGCCGAATCCTGGCGCTTCCGCGCCACCGACCACTGGGTCGTCAAACCCATCAGCCAACTGGCCCTCGGCAGCGCCCTCGCCTATCAATACACCGAATACGGCGACCACGCGCCCTATCAGCATTGGCTGTCCGGAGGCATCCGCCCGGTGTGGTATTTCACCAACGCCTTCAGCCTCGCGTTTGAGGGCGGCCTCGATTGGATCTCCAACTCGCCCAACGGCCAGAGCGGCACCCTCGGCAAGCTGACACTCGCCCCGCAGTGGTCGTTTGGCAGTGAATTCTTCAGTCGTCCGGTGATCCGGGGTTTTGTGACCTATGCGGGATGGAACGACGGCATGCGTGGCAGCGTCGGTGGCAGTGACTATGCGAACAAGACCTCCGGTTGGAGCTGGGGCATGCAAATGGAAACCTGGTGGTGACACGAAACCGGCATCTTCCACTACACCTCCGTCGCCGCCGACGGCCAGGTCAAGCACGACTACCTCCACTTCGAAGTGCTGCTGGTGAAGCGCGGCACTTGGAAAACCCTGATGGAATATCAGAAATCCAAGGCAACCCGCGAGGAGTGGGACGCCTTGGCCCCAAAAAAATAAACGGGCCTTCATGCGGATGCCGGAGAGCGGTTCGGGGTGCCGGGTGCGGTATTTCTCGGATGGGGCGGCGCTCGGGAGCCAGGCGTTTGTGGACGGGGTGTTCCGGGCTACAGGGAGCGGTTTGGGGCAAAACGCACGGACGGAGCGCGGAAATTGCGGGGCGGCGGGGCGGCGGGGCGGCGGGGCGGCGGGG
>CAIKDP010000341.1 GCA_903826205.1 Akkermansiaceae bacterium | reverse complement strand
TTTCATGCGGCAGGCGTTTGCCAGCCCCAGCGGCATACGCCCGGGCATCTTCCTGGGAGACCCAGGTGACCGGTTTGTTGCGCCAACCCTCGGGATAGGTGCCGTTCTTCCAGTCTTTCAGGAAGTTGTAATCATCGCGCGGTTGATATTTTGCCGCATCGACGAATTTCTTGAACTGTTCGTTGGTCACCGGATAGGTGTCGATGAAGAAGGGTTTCATCGTTAGCGGTTTGTTATGGTAGCAGCGCGGTGAATCTTCCCACGGGTATTGCACATCGGTGCCAATCGAGTTCCAGCCCTCGATTGCGATACCCTCGACCTTGAAATTGAAACTGCCTCCAGGGATCCGGGTCATGCCTGTGGGTGCCGTCTTGGCAGGCGCGGTGGCGGCGATGGGCACCTGCTTTTGCGGCAGGACTTTCCATTCGCCGGAGAAATCAGCCAGACGCTTGGCCGAGTAGGTGTGCATCTTGTCGAGCAGGGTGGTCAATTTCGGATCCGCTGCGCCACTTACGGCCAGCACGGAACCGAAGCCGTATCCTTCCATCTCGAAACTTAAAATCAGTTCCTGGCCCTCCTGCACGGGCTTCAGCTCCACGCCATGCCAGAGGTCGAAATAGCGGACGCCGGGGCTTGCCGGCACCCGCAATTGCGGGCCTTCAATCTGATAGGGAAAACGGTTGATCATGGTCCAGAGCGTTGCATGTGCGCCTGGAAAGCGGCTGGCAAAAACACCTTTTTGCAGCGTTGGTGTGTGCGGTTCCCAATCCTTGCTTATGAGCAGGTCCGGATAGGCACGTTCGATGGTGGCGATCCGGCGCAGGGCTTCGCCATCCCGGGGGGTGAACCCATTCCAGAGGCACCAGACGCTTTCCCAGGATTCGTAGCCGGTGCCGTTGAAGAACGCGCTCTGCAGATCCTGGCTCCTGTCGCGCCGGTAGCGCTCGTTGATGTGGACCATGTGCCGGGGCTCGAGCCATTTGTATTTGCTGACGTTGGGGATAATAATCTTATTGTCATTGGCCCATCCCAAATCATTCTTAACCTGGTGCGGCCAATACGCCCAACTCATGTTGATCCAAGGGAGTTCCTTCTCTCCGGATGCCAACCCATCTTCCGGCTCGAAGGCCAGAATGTTGCCGCTCTTATCCGATGCGATCCGAAAGGTGTAGTCTTGACCCATGCTTTGCATACAGTCGCCGTTGACGCCATCAGCGCCGATCGTTGCCATGTCGCGCGCGAGGGCCTGCGGGGTCGTCACCCCTTCGTCCCGTGAGCCCTTTTCCGGCCACGGCATCGTGGGGAAGAGCACATGGACGCCGCGGCGGTGGAAGTCGGCCACCATTTTCTTCAAGGCCGGCAGTCCGCCCGGCATGGCGCGGAGCTGGTCAAAGGGATTCTGATTATCGATGCCGATATTGGGATAGACGTGCCAGATCAGCACCGCATCAATGCCGCCGTAGCGCTTTTCCAAATCATCCAGGTAACGGTCCACCGTGTATTTACCCACCACCGGATCGTAGAAATAGCGATCTTCGACCATCATCTGCGGCTGGACAAAGGCGCTCTGGCACCACTGAAGTTCCGGCCGGTCGTATTCGGTGCCGTAATACTGGATGTCAGCCAGCTTCAGTTCGCGCCACTTTTTCATGTCTGCGAGCCAAGTGGTTATCGAGGCATTGTCCTGATTCGGTCCCGGGACATACTCTCTCGCCATCTTGAGTTTGGTTTCCAGGACCTTGAGCGGGGCATTGGCTGGGGAGGTCGCACCAGCAGTTGCGGACGCCTGTGGAAGGGCATTGACCCCGCCGGCGAGGGGCGAGCGATAAACCGTTAATCCAGCGCTGGTCGAGAATGACTGCTCTGGATTATCACCACAGGCAGGCCGCCCGATGACGCGCACCGCCACTGCGGTCACCGGCGATGCGAGGGTGCGGGCGAACCGGGCATTGTTCTGGATGTTTTTGTTATCGGTGGCGGTGGTGGCGGGGTAGTCCGTTAGTTCACTCACCGTTGTCCAAGGGCCGTTCTTCACGGCCTGCACCTGCACTTTGGGTTTCCCCGCCGAGGCATCAAACCAGCCGCCGTCACGAAAGTTTGCGCCGTGGGTGAAGACCACCCAGCCCACGGTGGAAGCTTTGGCCAGGGTCACCGCATACCAATCCTGCTCCTGCTTGGTGGCGTCGTAGGTCGTGACCAACCGGCCTTGGATCAGCGAGCCTTTCACGTTGCCCAGGCGGGATTGGCTTTCACTCACAGCGGGCAGGTTGCCGTCGGCTCCCCATACCGGCATGGCCGCGAGCATGAGCGCGAGGCCCAACGATAGATAACTATACTTACTTGTCTTCATCTTGTCTCCCTATGAATCCGCCTGCCGGAGATTGATCACTGCAATCTCCAATTCATCGGATTTCCAATCTACAGCGTCACCGTCTTCCGCCGTTAGGCCTCGTATCTTTCCTGTCTGCCGCGATTTTGCCCAACTGCTTCCTCATTTCATTCGCGATTTCAGGATAGAAGCGAATCACATTCACGGCCTGCCGCGGGTCCTTTTCAAGATTGTAGAGCTGTTCTTCTGGCGCGTCCTGTTTGATCTTTCCATCCGCCGTAACATCGCTGTTTACCTCGTGGGTTAAGGCCAGTTCGGCCACACCGTTGTCGTATCCACCGGAGCCCTGGCCGCTGATGAAAACCCACGGCCCGGAGCGGAGCGCAAGGTTGGCCGACGCGAGCGGTGCCAGCACCACCGACTCGCGCAAAGGTTTTGCCGGATCACCTGTCAAGGCAGGCAGGACATTTATGGAGTCAGGCCCGGCGCCCGGCGGCATTTCAACATTCACCAGCGCCGCCATTGTGGCGAGCATGTCGACGTGCGAGATCAACTGACTGGAATGACTGCCGGCGGGCACATGTCCCGGCCAGCGGACAATGTACGGAACACGGTGGCCGCCCTCCCATGCGCCGAACTTGAAACCAAGCAGGTCGCCATTGATCCGGTGCCCTGCCTTCCAGGCATCCCTGCAACTGATCGGATTCATGCTGCCGCCGTTGTCGCTCGTGAAGATAACGAGCGTATTCTTCGCGGCACCGGTCTCCTTGAGCGCGCGCAACACCTCGCCAATCATCCAGTCAAGTTCGTGGATGAAATCGCCATAGAGACCGCACTCGCTCGTGCCCTTGAATCGCTTGTTCGGCGTGTAGGGGTGATGAACGTGGCCGGGCGCCAGGTAGAGAAAGAACGGCTTGTCCTGTTGTTTACGAATCCAGTCCGCCGCCCTGGTCGCTAGCGTGATGCCGTTTTGTTCGTCATCGTACAACGCATGCGCGGCCTTGGCCCCCCCAACGTCCCTGCCAACACGTTTGTCGGGGAACTTCTGTGCATACTGATTCTTCTCTGCAGCAGGGCCAAACACAAACGGATCCGCAGGATCGAGCCCAAGAACACGATGATCTTCCACGAATACAAACGGCGGATGACTGCTCACTACCGGAATGCCGAAGTAATGGTCGAAGCCGACCTCCAGCGGGCCGGGCTTGAGCTCCCCATTCCAGTTCGGCGTCTTTTCGCCGAACCCAAGATGCCATTTGCCAATACACGCGGTGGCGTAGCCCTTCTTCTGGAATACACTCGCAACCGTCGTCTGTTTTTCATCTATGATCAAACCGTGATCGAACCAGATGGGTGCCCAATAACCTTTTCGCCAGGCGTATTCACCTGTTAGCAAACTGTAGCGCGACGGCGTGCAGACAGCCGAGACCGAGTGCGCATCCGAGAACATCCGCCCTTCCTTGGCAAGACTGTCGATGTTGGGCGTCTTTACCTGCGTTGCGCCATAGCATCCCAGATCACCGTATCCAAGGTCGTCCGCAAAAATGAGCACAACATTGGGATCTGTCTGCGCAGCGCCACGGCTGACTGCCGGCAGCAGCATCGCCCCCGCTACAGCGGCACAAAGACCCAGAAAACGTCCACGTCTCACCATTGTACTGCTAAGAATTTGTTTTTCCGGTGAAGGCCGTTGAAAGAGCCGGTGGTCGGACCGGGGGGCGGAAGAAATGGAAGTGCTGAGATTCATGAACAAGTTCTTTCACACGCAGATTCGTTATTTGGCGGGCTGCGTCTCCATCGATTCATCCGGCGTGACGGACTGCGGAGGCGCGATAGCTTGCCCGGCATCCTCCTCGGATGGATGGCCGAAGACCTGGAACTCGGAGAAACTCGCCGGCCGGCTGTCTTTGGATCCAGTCATGGTGATGCGGATGTGGCGGATGTGGCGGGCGGATACCGGATGCTCGGTTTGCTTGGCGACGTCGAGGTGATCGGTGCGATCCACCAGCGGCGTCCATTGCCGGGCATTGGCGGAGCCTTCGATCTTATAGAGTTCAGGGCGATCATCGTATTCCCAAATGATTTTGATCCGGTCGAGGTCGCACGCCTTGATCAGATCAACCTGCCACCAGTTGCCTGGACGGTTGTCGTCGGCACACCAGCGGGTGTTCGGGTCACCGTCGTTGGCGTCGCGGGATGGATGATCCTTCTTCTCCGAGGAGCATTGGGCCGGCTTGCCGGTAGCGATGCCGGTGTCCATTGCCGCAAGGCCGGTCGCCGTCCGGTGGTAATCTTCAAATCGTTTGAGCCATTCCTGCCACTTGTGACACGACCCGCGCCGCAGCGAGTGATCCGCGCCGCGCCAGGTCACCTTGAGCGTTTTGTCGGTCTGGGAATCGTGCAGTTGCCGGAACGTCTTCAGGTGTGTCTGAACCTGTGCCTCGAGCGCCTCCTTCTCCCGGGGGTCGGTCGTCCGGCGCATCCGCTGGTCCTTGAGCCAGGCCAATTCCATATTGCAGAACATCTCCAGGAGGAACCGGTTCTCTTCGAGCTTCCACCGGAAAAACGGGTATGCGCCCGGCGGCAGATCGTCCTTGACCGAGTCGATCAGGCGGAGGCTCTGGTCGGCGCTGGCGAGGTGTTTGTCGAACGCCGCCTGTTTGCGCCCGATGATCTCCGGATCGCCGGTGATGATCTTCTTGTAGATCGGCTGAAGCGATTTGTCCCACTTTGCTGGCGAATGGAGCACGTCGAACGGGTTTTCCATGTTCCGGGCGGCGGGAATGACATCGCGCGAATAGCCGAAGGACTCCTGCTCGACGCACATCGCCTCGGCCACCGCGTCGCCGCTGGGGTAGAGGGCCTCGATCATGGCTGGTGCCGCCTTCGGGCCAAACAGTTCGGTGGAGTATTGGCCCCAGATCTTCCGTTCGTCGTCGCAGCGCCCTGAGCCGTACAGGCCGAGGAACCAGAGGTTCGCCTCCTGCGCCTGACCGTAACAGCTTGCTTCATAGCGGTCCACGCGCACCGCGAAGCCGTTGCAGTTGTTTTTCCGGGCGTAATCGAGTTGTCGCTTGAGCACGTCGGTGAACGCGCAGGCCACATGAGTGAGCTTGTTATATTCGCCCGCGATGTCGAACTCGATATACTGGTCACGCTTGCCGGTCTGGCCGATGAACATGTCGTTCACTCCGCGCAGGTGCCAGTCCTGCGGCACGCACTTGCTCATCACGATCACGTCTTTTGGGAGCGTGCTCATGGAGCGCATCATGACATCGGCCTCTTCAACGTGCCACTGGAACGTGCGATAGATGAGCTTCTTGCCCGCCTTGTGGCACTCCTCATTCACGATGGTCACCAGTTTCGTAAGCATTTCGGGATCCTCGGTCACCCGAACATCGCTCTCGACGACGGTCAATACAAAGAAGTCAACCTCCGGCAGCAATTGGCACAAGCGGCGATACCGCTCGCGCTCCAGATTCCACAGCTTCTCGTTGTCCAGCGTCGGCTTGCCGAGGTTCGGAGGCAGTTCGCAAAATTCGTGAACCCAGACGCTGAGGGTCATGCCCTGGTCCTTGATGAACCTGAAGTTGCCCGTCGCGTCAGCCCATTGGCGCAGCGCTTCGAGCTTGGCCACGGTGAATCGCTCGGTCTGGATTGTCACGTCGTTGAAGCCCAAACCGGCGGCCAGGCGCACCAGATCGCGGTTGAGGTTCAGGCGGATCCCATCGAAAATCCCCCCAGTCACTGAGGTGCCCATCGCATCCGGCGGGCCGCTGCGGCTGGGAGTGCCGAATGAAATCGAGCGATAGAGGAAGGGCGAGTTCCACGACTCGCCGCCGGGAACGCGGATCTCATCGGCGCGGGAGGCTGCGGCCAGGAGCACGGCGAGGAGGAACAGGCATTTGGTTGTGGTTGGGGTCATGGCTATATTCATCTTAACGAGTTGGATCATTCGCTCCGGAGGTTGACGGTGGCGGGTTCGAGGGAGAAGCCGGGAGTGGTGACGGAGGTGGCGCACTCGCGCACACGGATCAGCTCGGCGGCCATGCTTGCATGAGATCATCCGAAGAGCGGTTTGATGTGGCGCTCTAACAGGTTGTGGGTGACGTTGCGGGCGATGACATGTCTGAACTTTTTCAACGCGTCGGTGTAGCGCGTGCCCATCTGCGCCGCGACTTTGAAGGAGACATGGATGAACTGCCGGAATTGGACATTGTAGTCCGGGTTGCTCTGGTCGTGGCGCAAGGTGGCCACGAATTTCTCCGCGCTCCAGACCGCGACGTCTTCCGGTGTGGGCAGTTCGGCAATCCCGATGTCCACCACCGATGCATAGGGAGCGATCAGATCGACCGCCTTGGGATAGGCGCCGGCGTAGATTGCCTTGGCGATCTCGAGACCTTCGCCGCCCGCTTCCGCAAGGCCGATGACCTCCTCCAGCCAGGTGGTGCCGGCGGTTTTGACATGCAGTCCGGCGTTGTGCTGTTTGATCAGGCGGTTGATTGTTGGATAGAGCGAGAACTTGTCACTGCCGGAGTGGATGCTGAGCTTGAGCGAGGCTGGCAAGCCAAACTCACGGATTGCGTGGGCGATGACACACAGGTCCTGGTCGAATTCTGCCTCAAACCGTGCGATGGAACCCACGTAATCGACGCCCTTGTTAAACCGACCGGTGAATTTCGGCGCGATGGTCTGGGCCGGGATGCCCTCGCGTGCGATCATCGCCAGAATCAGGAACAACTCCACCGGACTTTGCGGCAAATCGGTTTCATCCACGGAAATCTCGGTGATGAAGTGGTCGGCACCCTTCCTTGCAACGATGTGACGGTAGGTGCGGCCCGCCTCCTGGATGGCGCAGAGGAATTTGTACGCGGCGGATCCAACCGTTGATTCATCCACGGCGATAGGCGTGGCGATGCCGGGAATGGTCAGGGAGCCGGTGTATTTGGCCATGTCGCCGACGAAGGAATCGACGTCTGCCGGATGGGCTGGCTTGCCGATGAAGTCGGCCACGTCAAGTGTGTAGAAATTGCTGGCGTTGATGAACCAGTCCACGGTAGTGATCCCGATGTGGTCGGCATCGACATAGTAATCGTCGGTCCAGCCGGCGGCGGCTACGGCGGCTTCGGCTTCGGCGCGGAGGTCGTCGGGTTGGGTGCCGACGAGCAGGTGTTCGCGATTGGACTTGTTCCAAACCGGATGGATGGACAGACCCAGCACGTGGGCCTTGAGGATGGCGTCGAGTTGGGCGTGACCCTGATGGGCGAAACGGTCGCCCATGCCAAAGGTGTGTTTGCGGATGTTCATGTTAGGTGCGCCCCAGTGTCATGCCCGGCGCCTGGCCGATCCGTTCGGCCATGATCTGGCGCACCGGCGTGTGGTCTTCAAGATGGAAACAAGGATTGGCATGGTTCTGTACTCCCAGATAAACGACGGGCGATGAAGTCGCGGGGCCGCCGGTCCGCACCGGTGGCCCCGCTTTTCCGGGAGAAAACCCATTAACTCCGGAAAGGGGATGGATAGAAGTTATCAGTTATTTGTTATTTGTAAAAGCGGACTGTCCTCAGCGAGGTCCAATATAGCGGAGCGGCGGTGAACCGGAAACACCAAAATCGGGTGACAAACGGGTGACAAACTTTCAGAGAAAGCGGAAAGCTGAAAGTTGAAAGCTGAAGGAAGAAGAAGTGCCGAGTGGGCTGCACATCTTCACCTCAGGTTTCCGGTTTTTACCGCAGCAGAGGTTTTTGCAAGGGACCTCCGACCTCTGGCTCTGCGTCTTCCTCCTTTGCGCCTTGGCGGCTTTGCGCGAGCCTGTTCCCCGGCGTCGCCATCACGGGAGAAGATGACCTCGCGCAAAGGCGCAAAGACGCCAAGTTCTTCTAAGGGGATTGAGGATTGAGGCTTGGAGCTCCAAGCTGATTGCGCGGCGCCAGGACGAACGCAAGTTCCTGCAGGCACAGGACACAGCGGCCGTCATCGCTGGAGATCTTCAGCCGGCGGAGCCATTTCGACGGTGGTGCGGCGAGAATGAACAAGCCCTGCTCGCCAGGCCCAAGCCGTTTTTCGCAGGCCGCCGTGCCGTTGTCGTGATAGGTGTCGTGCAGGGTTCCCGTCACGCTGATCACGCATGGCGCATCCCCTTCGTTGCGGATGACCACCCCTACCTGTCGGACCACGTCCTTGAAACCGGCGTCGTCGATATAGTCCGCCACCATCCCCTTGCCGGTAAACCGGCTCATCCGGCCGTTGACCTTGTCCGCTGCGGCGGCAGTGGGGATGGTGTTGATCGCATCGGAGATTCCGATGTCCCATGACCGCCCCCGCAATCCTTGCGGCGTGAATTCGCCAAGCGACTCATTCAGATAGAGAGCCCTGCCACGCTGCGGACCGTAGCGGAGGACCATATCCCGGGTAGGCCGGCTCAGTCCATCACCTTTCCACGAGCCGGCGAGTCCGGCAGCGGAAGCTTCCCGGAAGGCGGCGGCGAACGCTGCCGTCGCGGCATTGCCCGCGACCGGGCAATCCGGAGCGATCCATGCGGCGTCCGGATGCACCTCGAGCACGTGCCTTTCTTCCGGCGGCAATGCGCTCAGGTCCCGCGACAGCTCGATCATCTGCCGGAGAATTTCGACCGACGAACCGTTTTTCGTGTTCGACTCATACCAGTCGTCGAAGCTGGAGATCTTCGGCAGAGGCGAGACGTTATCGAAGAACAGGCGGACTCCCAGCTCCATCATACGATCGGCCCGGTGGAGATACATGGGTTTTTTCGTTAGACCATAACAGTTGCGCAGCAGCTTGACCACGTCGGCAATGTCGTCTGGATAGAGCACGAACTGCACTTCCGGCTCGAGGGTCATGTACAGATCGGCGGTTTCCACGATGGCCCGCCGATAGAGCAGCTTGTGTTTTCCGGCGCAGCGTTCGTAGCGGTCAAGGAGCAGCAGGGCGGCCCCGGCATAAGACCGGCGCACGAACCATGGTGCCAGGTAAGCAAGCGAGGCAGCCGGTCGGCCATCCGCAGTCTTCAACGGATACCCGGCCGATCCATCCACGCCGTCCGGGGGCGGTGTGCGCTCGCAGCAGACCCGGCCGGCAAGTGTGTACCAGGTGAGGATGCCTGTGCCGGCGACATTCAGAATCTTGGCGTAGTCGTTAGAGAGATATTCGTCGTCGATTTCCAGGGCAAAGGTTCGCATTTCCCCGGCCAGATCCTTGTCGCGCGCCTCGACGAAGGTTGCGGCATCCTGGAGCGTGGTGGCCATGCTCAGATTCATCTGAACATTGGAGACCTCGCGCCGGTCGGCGCCATCGAGCGTGCACCAGGCCATGGCACCGGTCTTGGGATCGCGCATCGAGCGATAGAGCTTGAGCAGCGTCCGGATCGCCCGCTTCATCTCAGGATCGCCGCTGCGTCCGAACTCCCGCGCCCAGATGTCCATATAGCACGCTCCTGTCTGTGGGAATTCATATCCTGTTTCCACGCCGCGCTTCGGAAATTCGGCGTGGCGCGAGAAGCGGCCGGTGTTTTGGTCGGCAATCTGGTTCTGCCACAAGCCGTGGGCAAATCGCCGCAAAGCCTCGGGATTCTGGTCCCAGTAGGGCCACACATAGTTGTATTCATGCCCCCCGTAACCGCTGTCAGGTCTGCCGGTGCTCGCGTAGATCGGC
>CAIKDP010000340.1 GCA_903826205.1 Akkermansiaceae bacterium | reverse complement strand
GTGCCGGTGGCGGTGCTGGCAAGCGGGGCGGCTTTGCTCAACAAGACGGTCGTGGCGATTGCGGCGGGCTTCAATCACAGTCTGGCGTTGTGCTCGGACGGGACCGTGGCGGCATGGGGGTTCAATTCATCTGGGCAACTCGGCAACAGCAGCACCTCCAGCAGCAACGTGCCGGTGGCGGTAACGAGGTCGAATGGCACGGCATTGTATAACAGAACGGTGGTGGCGGTGGCGGCTGGCTACAACCACAGCCTCGCCCGTTGTGCCGATGGGGCCGTGGTCACCTGGGGCAACAACGCCTATGGCCAGCTCGGCAACAACACCACGAGCAACAGCAACGTGCCGGTGAACATCACGGCCTCCGGTGAGCTGAGCGGACGGACAGTCCTCTTTCTCGTCGGCGGTAGTGATCACAGCATCGGGTTGTGCTCGGATGGGTCGCTCGTATCCTGGGGCCGCAACAACTACGGCCAACTCGGCAACGACAGTCTCATCAACAGCAGCCTCCCGGTGGTGGTGGATGCATCCGACGTGCTCTCCGGCAAGGTGATCACCGCGATTGCCACCGGTGGCTGGCACACGCTGGCCTTGTGCTCGGATGGCACGCTTGCGGCATTTGGCAGGAATAACAATGGCCAACTCGGCAACAACAGCACGACCGACAGCAGCGTGCCGGTCAGGGTTGTCACCGCCACAGGCACGCTTTTCAACAAGACGATCACCGCCATTGGTGGCAGCAATGCCCACAGTCTGGCCCTGTGCTCGGACGGCACCCTTGCCGCGTGGGGATCCAACAACAATGGCCAGCTTGGCAACGACCTTACGATCACAAGCAGCAACGTGCCCATCGCGGTGACAAGATCCACCCTTGGCAGCGGCGAGAAATTCACGGACTTGGCGACCGGGTCGAGCGCCAGCCATGTCATGGCACTGGCGGCCTTCCATGTTTCGAGCAACTCGACGCTGTCCGGGCTGGCGCTCAGCAGCGGGTCGTTGAGTCCCGCGTTTGCCGCCGTCACCACGGTCTACGCCGCCAGCGTATCCAATGCCACGACGTCGGTGACGGTCACGCCGAGCGCGGCGGAAGCCAACGCGACCGTGAAGGTGAACGGCATCACCGTGGCCAGCGGCACAGCCAGTACCTCAATCCCGCTGGTGGTGGGCGATAATCCAATCAGCGTGGTGGTCACCGCACAGGACGGGATATCCCTAACAACTTACACCGTGACCGTGACGCGGGTTTCGACGGTCTCCACGCTTTCCGGCCTGGCACTCAGTGAGGGATCATTGAGCCCGGTCTTTGCCACTGGCACCAAGACCTACACGACTACCGCGACCGCCAGCGCCATTGCGGTGACTCCCACGGTGACGGATTCCAACGCAACAGTCAAAGTGAACGGGGTAACAGTGGCGTCCGGGTTTGCCAGTGACTCGATCCCGCTGGTGGTCGGCACCAATCCCATCAGCGTATGGGTCACCGCCCAGGATGGCACCACGCAATCGACCTACACGGTGACCATGACTCGGCTCTCAACGGTGTCCACGCTCGCCGGGCTGGCTATCAGCCCCGGCACCTTGAGCCCGGCGTTTGCCACGGGGACCACCACCTATATGGCGATCATGCCCGAAACCGCAACCGGGGTGGCAGTGACGCCCACGGCATCTGAACTAACATCTACGATCAAGGTGAATGGCACGAGCGTGGCCTCGGGCACGACCAGCGCGACGATTCCGATCACCGACACCCAGGCCATTGCCACCGTGGTGACCGCGCAAGATGGCTCCACGACCACCTACACCCTCACGGTTGCAATCTGCGGCTTTGAGGCATGGCAGACCCGCGTGTTCATCGATCCCGCGGACTTGAACAATCCCGCAGTCAGCGGCGAGTTGGAAATGCCCGCCCACGATGGCATCACCAACCTGATGAAATACGCCCTCGCGCTCGATCCGATGATTTGCGGCACGGCCGGCTTGCCCACCGTGGCGCAACAAGATGGCTACCTCACCCTGACCTATCGGAAAAACAAGACGGTCACGGACGTGACCTACACGGTGCAAGTTGCGGATGATCTAACCGGCAATGCCTGGACGCCGGCCACCACCGTGGTGTCGCAGGCGGATGAGGGAGGGTATTGGCTGGTTACCATACGCGACACCGTGCCGTATGCCGGGCAGTCGCAGCGCTTCATGCGCCTGCAAGTGAAAAAATAGGCGGGTTCTTCGTAGGCGCGTTCGTGAGAACGCGGGGGGGGAAGGGCTTCGCAGGTAGGGCGGACCGGCTCGGTCCGCCGACTTGTCCGCCCGCATGGGCGGTGCCCGTAGCATGGCTTCCAGCCGCAGGGAATATCCACGCGCATGGCTGCGGACTGCGGCTGGAAGCCTCAGCTACAAGGTCCCTCCCCGCATTCTAACGAATGCGCCTACGGGGAAGAAGTCACGCTTCGCAGGTAGGGCGGACCGGCTCGGTCCGCCGACTTGTCCGCCCGCATGGGCGGTGCCCGTAGCAGTGGTTTCCGCCCGCATGGAATATCCACGCGCATGGGCTGCGGACTGCGGCTGGAAGCCTCAGCTACAAGGTCCCCCCCGCATTCTAACGAATGCTTACGGGGTTCAATAATTTTGGTTGGGTTTTTCAAAATCACGCTTAATGCATGGACGGATACATGAATTGCTGCCGTGCCATGGCATTCCAGCCGGCCCGTTAGAACTTGGCGGGTTTGATGGCTGGAGTGTTAGGTCTGGCCAGCAACTGGACCGCCTTTGCCGCGAAGCGCCGGCCCAACTCGACAAAACCGTCCTTGGTGCAGTGCAAATCGTTGTTGTCGCCGTTGAGGTCGTCCGTATCGACCCATGCGCCGCGCGGATCTTGGGTCGCGACCTTTTCCTGAATCGCCCGCAGCGCGTCCCAGTGTTCCTTGCCCTTTTGGTGATCGCTCAACCGGCCAATGACAACGGCTGTGTCAGGTTGCTTCAGGTCGTCGCGCAGCGCTTGGATGAGCCCTTTGAGTGCCTGCTCGTAGGAGGCGGAGAGGCCGCTCTTGGCGTCGCGTTCGCCCTGCATCCACATAAACACCACGGTGTCGGGCGTCCGTCCGGCAAGCGCTGTTGTCACTTTGCTCATGAGCGTGACATAGAGATCGCCGGGCGCTTGGTCCGCCCCAGCTGCCGAGACATCATGCGGGCCGCTCCAGCCTTGCCACCAGCGGCGGATCGGCGTGCCGCCCTCGGCATAGTGGACCACCACCACCTCGTCATCGGGAAAGGCCTGCTTCACCGCGGGGGTGAAGGCGGCAGAGGGAGCAACCCCCTGCATGTTAGACTGGCCTGAGAGCACGAACAGCCGCACCTTGCCGGCGTCAGCCGCACTCAGGATGTGACAGCAAAATGTGAGAGTTGACAACAGGAGGGTGAAGTGGCGGAGATTCATGATTATTAGTATTGTGGGCGGTTAGGGTCGGGGCGGCGGTGATCTAACCGACGCTTCTCATCTGTCTATGTCGGCAATGAGTGGATTGCGGATATGTGTCGGCTCAAAATGATTGCCCCTCTGGCAAACTTCGTACTACTTCGCTTTCACCGGGAGTTTGTCCGCTTGAACCGCGCGGAACACCGAGAGGTGGCTGGCGGTGGACACGGTGATGACCGGGGCACCAATACCAACCGCTTGTCCCAAGGTCACCTTGACCTCGCTGACCACACCATCGATGGGCGAGTGGATGAACCGGGATTCGTATTCCTTTAGGCAATGCTCGAGATTTATCTTCTGCACCTTCTTGACCTCCTGTTGGGCTTGGTATTGGCCTTTGGCCGATTGTTCCATGGCGATTGCGAATTGCAGCCTGGATTTCGGTGCGGTGCGTTTGTGGACAGCCTCTTCCATCTCCTCGCGGGTGGTGATCAGTGCTTGGTGCTGCCAGAACATTTGGTTCAAGGTTCCGGTAGCCTCAAGGTTGGCCCGCGCCGTGTCCACGCTCAGCCTGGCCGCATCCAGTTCAGTGTGGCCGAGCACCTGATTCTTGCTGACCGAATCCCCCGGCTTGACAAATAGCGCGACCAAGATGCCCGCACGCTTGGCTCGGATCACCTCGGCCACTTGCTCCGCAACACCCGGATCCACACGACCCGGCGCCGCTTCATTGTTAGACACACGTTCCTGACCATGTGTCGGCACGGCAACGAGGATGAACACTGCGGCGACACAGAGGCGCCGCATCCGGCAAAGCATAATCCTGTTTTTCATCGAAACCATTTACGTGCCCCGCATGCCGGACCTTTCAGCGATTGTTCAGAGGTCGATGTTCAGATCGTCCTCTTCCAATTCAAAATTAAAAATCCAAAATTCCGAATTATAAAATCATTCGGTTGTTAGAATCATGTGCCCTGCGGCTCTATTTCGATGGTTTCGCCGCCGCCCGTCTGCAAGACAAAGCGTTCGCCTGAGAGGGACTCCGCAGGCTTGCCGTTGCGTATGATGCGGACGCTCTTGCCAGGCCATGGATTGTGCACGGTGCATACGCGGCCCTTCTCGCTGACAATCTTCACGCCTCTCACGACACCGGCCTTCATCCCGGCCGAGACCAGGAACGCGCCGCGGGCACGCAGGGTGCCGAAGCGGGCGTCCTGGTCCTTTGGCCAACAGGGGAAGCAACGGATGACACCCTCGTGACTCTGGAGGAGCATCTCCTGAATCGCGTTGGGCACAATGCTCTGGTGCTCCATGCCGTGAGGATTGCCAGGGATCATGCCGTTAGGCGCGCCGATGCCTTCGATCATGGAGCGCATCTCTTTGAGAATGATGTTAGGGTCGTAACCGACCCTGGCCGCGGCGGCATAGAAGCTGTTCATGCCGTTGAAGTCCACCCAGCGGTTCATCACGCGGATCTGGTTGCGGGCCCGCTCCAACAATTCGGGCGGGCTGTCGAGGCCGATGCCACCGGCCGGATAGATATGCTGGATGCCGAGCGTGTTGTCGTGCCACCATTCCGTGCCTTGCTCGGTGTAGCGGAAGATCGGCAGGTTGCGGTTTTCATCGGTGCGCGGCAGGTGGGCCGGCCACCAATCCTTGAGGTCGCCGAGCCTGCAGGTTGGATAGGCACTGATGTGGTCTCGAATATGGCTCCACTTTGCATGGCGCGGGGCATCCACGCCCAGTTCGCGGCTCATATCAATGGCCAGGTTCATCACCATGCGCACAAAGGCTAACGAAACAATCGGGTTGACGTTGTCGCCGGATCCTTCATGCACCGCGTCCTTATAGATGACATAGCGGTTGGTTTTGCCCTGAGCGGAGTCGAAGGGCTCCCACTTCAGCCAGTTCTCCCAGAACAGCGCCGTGTCGCGCACAAACGGATAGGCCAGCCGCGCGAATTCGAGGTCATAGGTAGCATACCAGCGGAAGGCCAGCGGAACGCAGGAATAGGAACTGTTGCTCTTCTGCATCAACGCCACATCGAACGCAACGGAGCCCTTCGGCCCGATGCCCACATACTGGAACAGGCCCTCGATGCCGAGTTTCTCGCGGCACAGCGCCCGTGCCTGGTCGGCGTTCGCCAGCAGCGGGCCATGGCAGGGATCCGCCTGATCGATATGGTTGGCGGCATACAGTCCGTAAAACGGCGCGACGTGGTTGTAGTTCAAGTGATAGTCGCCGTGCCAACTGGGCTTGTCCGTTGTGATCCACCCGAACAGGCCCGGTGGAAAGTCAGACACCCGGCTGGCGCTGGCCATGACATAGTGGGACAAGTAATACCGCTGCTCGAGAACCTTGTCCGGGATTTCGACAAAAGACTTGGCCCAGAACTGCCGCCACCACGCGACGTGCGCCGCACGCACACGCTCCAGTGATTCCGGTCCCAATTCATTGATGCGGGCAATGGCAGCCTGACGAAACTCGGGCTGATCGAAGCGGCTGCAAATGGACGCGATGACGAGCACCGGCTTGCCCGGCGTCACCGTAAACTCGCTGCCTCCGCCCACAACGCGCAGGGCACAGGCCGCGCCGGCCGGGACCAGCACATCTTGATCGAAGCGACGTTCGACCACCGGCACGTCGCCCGTGGCGGCAACGTCCTGGCCCGCTAGATACAAACCCGCCCGCCCCTGCAGCGTGCCGCCTTCCGCAGACAGTTTGATCCACAGCAGATTTTCCGTCGCCGCCATGCCGGTTTCCAACACCAGCGTCACCCCCGCCTGTGTGAAGCGACCGGTGGTGATTGCCTGCTGGAGGTCCTGCTCCACCCGATAGGTCGCGTCTTGCAAACCCGGAAAATCCAGTTCCAGCCGGGCCAGCGGCCTCGGTTCGGAGCCTTTCGCCGCGCGCATGAGCCACAGATCGTTCTTGTTGATGTGAAACCGCAGCTTGTCCGGCGAGCCGGCGAGTGCCGCGAGCGTGTCGCCGTTGCCCAGCAGCGGCGCGTCCACGGAGTTGTTCGAGGGGATCTTCTTCGGCGGCGTGGTGAACACCGCGCGATGGTTCATCACCCGCATTTCCGCGGCCGGCGCGCCGGTTGCCAGCGCCAGCAGTGCCGCCGCCAGGAACCCTGGTCGAAGCGCCCTTGGGATCCTGATGGTATCGACTGTCGTATGCGGTGGTTGCTTGAGCATGGCCCGATGATTTTCCCTCCTTGGCATCGTTCCGTCCAGAACGATGTTCCCTTTGTCTCAGCATTCTTGCAAGCCGTCATGTCCGATGTTTATCCGACATGACAGGCTCTGAACATCGTGAGGAGAATTATGGCAAGGAAACGCCGTGCCTTCCGTATCAAGACCATCCAGGATATCATGCAGATCCTAACTAACAGATTTATTCCTCGCACTCTGGCTTGTCTGGCGCTGCTGGCCTATCCGGCCGGCGCGAGCGAATTGCCGCGTGTGACTCCACAGCCAGTCACCGCCGGATCCACCTATCATGTGGATGCGCTGGCCGGAGATGATGCGGCGGCCGGCCTGGCCGATGCACCCTGGCGCTCACTGGCACGGGTCAACCAGCAGGTCTTCGCCCCCGGTGATGCCATCCTGTTCAAGGCCGGCTGCCGCTGGCAGGGCCAATTGGAGCCACGGGGGTCGGGCCGCGATGGCCACCCGATTTGCATCGATCGTTACGGCGAGGGGGCCATGCCGCTTATCGACATGGGTGCCGCCACCGGCGCGGCCATCCTGCTGCGCAACCAAGAGTATTGGGAGATCCGTCACCTGGAGATCACCAGCGGTGCGCCGGTGGCAAACCAACACCGCCAGGCGGTTCTCGCTCTGGGATCAGGCGCCGGCCGCGTGTTCCATCACATCGTTGTTAGTGACTGCCATATCCACGACCTGTGGGGGATGATGGGCGGCCGCTACCAGGGCATCGACAGCTATACCTCCACGGCCATCCTGGTGGCATCGCCACGCGGCGGGGAGGTGGCCACCTTCGATGATGTTAGAATAGAACGCAACATCATCGAACGGGTCGATCGCAGCGCAATCATTGTATGGACACCTACGGCGAAGGCCTCGGCCACGCGGGTGATCGTGCGTAGCAACCGCATGCGCGACATAGGTGGCGATGCCGTGCTTATCCTCGGCAGCAGCGGAGCACTGGTGGAATACAACACGGTCAACGATTCCTGCATGCGTTGCGGCGGTCCGGATGTGCTCGTGCCCGCTGGCGACGAATGGTACAATTCCTGCGCGGCGGCAATCTGGCTGCACACCTGCGATGGCACCATCATGCAGTTTAACGAGGTGTATGACACCCGCGTGGCAGGTGCTCTCAATCAAGATGGACAGGCGTTCGATTTTGACTTCGCTTGCACCCGTTGCGTGCTCCAGCACAACTACAGCCGCAACAACGCGGGCGGCTGGCTGCTGATCATGCCGAGTGCGGAGCACAATATCGCACGCTTCAACATCAGCGAAAACGACACCGCCCGCCTGATGTGCGGCGGCAGCTCGCTCGCGGCCGACAACCGGCTCTACAACAACACATTTTACAACAATCGGGGGACCGTCGAGGTTTTCACCAACGCCAGTTATACTAACAATATATTTTACGCCGCCGGAAGCGGTCGCTTCACCATCACCCGGCGCAAGCCCGGATTGCTAAGCCACAACGTCTATTTCGGCCCGTGGGTGAAGTTGCCGGACGACGCGGCGGCGGTTTTGGCGGATCCCATGCTGGTGGCACCCGGGTCTGGCGGCACCGGTCTGGATTCCACGGCTGGTTACAGGTTGCAGGATGATTCGCCTTGTTCTAACGCAGGCTTGCCGCCGGGGCCCGGGGAGCGTGATTTTGGCGGTGAGCCGCTGGCCGAAGGCAAGGGACTCATCGGAGCCTACCAACCGAAGCGGAAGACCCACCCATGACAAGTGAACGGCAAGCAGGCGTGATAACAGGCAGTTACCAGACCACACAACACAGCATCATCCAATGAAAACAAACAACGTCAGGCGGGATCTCGCAATCAACCTAACAGCCGGGTTATGGGTGCTGGGGGCTTTGGCAGCCATTGCCACTCCGCCCGCCCTGCCGGATCCCATGCTACAGGCCGAGGCGGAGCGGATCGTCTCGCGCCACAAGGCGGTGTTTGATGCGCCGCCCGGCGGCGTTCCCTCGCGGGATTCGGCCCACGGGCCGTTGTTGGGCAACGGCGACATGGGCGCGGTCATCAGCGGCAAGCCCGAGGCCCAGCGCTTTTGGCTCAGCAAGAACAACTTCCTAAAACTCAAGGACGGCCATCGCGCGGGTGGCCCGCGCCCCTTCGGCGGTTTGGAGATCAACATTGCGGCCTTGGCCGACGCCAGTTACCGGGTTGAGCAGGAACTCTTTCCCGCCATGACCGTGTCCCGCTTCACCAAAGGCGCCAACAGCGTGACGATGCGTTCCTTTGTCGCCGCGACCGAGGCGGTCCTGCTCGTCGAACTCTCTGCGGAGGGCGCGCCGGTGGAGGTGCAGACCCGGCTGTGGGCGGCACCGGGCCGCGGCTCCGAGGAGGAGCTGGGCCGCACGGATGGCCTGCTGTGGGCCACCAAGGGTTTTGCCAAGGATGTCATCACCCCCACTGCGGCGGCCGCTGTTCTAACCGTCATTGGTGGCAAAATCAGCCACCCGGACCTCGAGCCATTTGTTCCGCAAGTCATTCCCGATCCGCCGCCCAAGCGGATGCCGCCGCCCAAGGTCAAGTCGCAACCGGGGCCGACCTTCACATTGCAGCCCGGCCAGAAGGTGACGGTGGCGGTGGCGATGCAAAGTTCGTTTGACACCAAGGACCCGCTGGCCGCCGCGCGCAAGCTGGCGCTCGACTTGAATGCCGACAAGCTCAAGGCCCTTGAGGAGCAGCACCGCCAGTGGTGGCGCGCGTTCTGGGCACGCTCGTTGGTCGAGATCGGTGATCCGGTTCTGGAGCAACGTTATTATCTATCCAACTACGTGATGGGCAGCGGCAGCCGCGATCCTGAATTCCCGCAGGGCATCTTCGGGCTATGGACCACGGATGACGATCCCCGCTGGGCCGGCGACTACCACCTCAACTACAACTATCAGGCGCAATTCTACGGTCTTTACTCCAGCAATCACATCGAGCAGGCCGACACCTTTGAGGCGCCGGTGCTTGCCTTCATGGAGCGCGGCCGCACCGCCGCCAGGGAGTTGCTCAAGACCCGCGGCGTCTATTATGTCGTGGGCATCGGTGCCAAGGGGGTCCAGTCCTGCAAGCCCAACACCTATCTCGGGCAGAAGAGCAATGCCGCCTACTGCCTGGCGACTAGGGCCATGCGAGGGTATCACACGGATGACGCCGCCTACGCCAAAAAGGTCTATCCGTTTGTGCTGGAGGTCGCCAACTTCTGGGAGGACTACCTGAAGTTGGAAAATGACCGCTACGTGATATATGACGACGCCATCCAGGAGGATCATGCGGCGACGGATTTCAACCCGGTCGTTTCTCTGGGATTGGTGCGCACCACCTTTGAACTGGCGACGGAGCTGAGCAACGCGCTGGGTGTGGATGCCGCCCGTCACGAAAAGTGGCAGCACATCCTGACGCATCTGAGCGCGTTTCCAACGCAGGAAAAGAATGGCGCGACCGTGTTTCGCTACACCGAAAAAGGCACGGATTGGGTCGAGGGCAATACCGTGGGCATCCAACATATCTATCCGGCAGGGGCGATCGGCCCGGACAGCGACCCGAAACTGCTGGAGATTGCGCGCAACACAATCCGCGTGATGGACCGCTGGATCGACGGCAATGGCATGAGCAGCATCTATGCCGCGGCCATCCGCGTGGGCTACGACCCGGAAATCATCCTCAAGGAATTGACCCACATGGTTGCGACGGTGGGAGATGCCAACGGCTTCACGAAAGGCAATGTCCATGGCGTTGAAAACTGCAGCATCGTGCCCAATGCCATCAACGAGATGCTCTGCACGGGCCACGGGCACGTTCTGCGGGTGTTTCCCGTGTGGCCGAAAAGCCGGGACGCGCGCTTCCTGAATATCCGCACCTGGGATGCCTTTTTGGTCTCCAGCGCGCTCAAGGACGGCACCGTGCAGTCCGTCACGATCCACAGCGAGAGGGGCCGTCCCTGCACCCTGGTGAACCCCTGGCCGGGCAAGGCAATCGATGTCTATCGCGATGGCAAGAAAAGCGAGACGCTCAAAGGCGGGAGGATCGTGCTGCAGACCGAGGCCGGCACGACTCTCGTGTTAGTTGGCGAGGGTGCGGCACTGCCTAAGGCCGGGTGAACTGACAAATCGCAGATCAACCACCGAAAAGGCCCCCATGAATCAATCCGTACTGTTTGTGATAAATTTGCTGGCGGCCGTGCCAATTCTGGCCGCGGATGTACCGCCAGTTGCGCGGGACAAAGATGGCATGTTGGTGCCGCGCATGAGCTATCCGGAATTTCTCGATCGCAGCTATCGATTGGTCACACGGGATCTCGACGACTGGGCCACCGGCAATGCCTACAAGGACAAGGATGGCAAGCCCGTTCCGGGTTACATCAACTACGCGCTGGTCAATCCCAAGCGTCAACTGGGGGTCGGCCACCCGCTCAACGCCGACACCGTCTATCCGGCATTCCATCATGCCTTATACATCCGCGCGTTTCTCAACCAGTGGCGCCGCACCAGCGACCCCCAATATTTGGCCAGGGCACGGCAACTCGCGGATTGGAATCTCGCACGGCGCACCCCGGCTGATTGCCGGTTTGGCTCGCTGTTCTACAGCACCGTGAGCCATGGCCAGGTGGGTGGCAATGTGGACGGTGATGCCATCATGACCGACAAACCGGCCATCATGGCGCTGGCCATGTTAGAACTTGCCATGGCAAGCGGCGACGACCGCTATCGCGAGGCCGCCGAGGCGGTGGCCAACACGCTGGCCAAGACCCAGCTGCCGGCGGGCAATTGGTCGTTTCGAGTGAATCCCGTGACCGGCGAGGTACGTGAAGCTTACACTTCTTCAGCGATCTACGCGGTGATGTTGTTTGAGGCCTTGGACGGACCCGCTGCCAAGCGCTGGCGCGAGCCTAGGGACAAGGCCCTGCAATGGATCCTTAACGGTCCGGTCAAGACGATGGAATGGAAAGGCTTTTACGAGGATGTCTCCGCCGCCACCGGCAAGGCCAACCGCACCAATTGGGATTGCATCGACACCGCCCGCTGGCTGGTGGCGCACCGTGCCGACAATGTGGAGTATCTGCCGCTGGCGCTCAGGTTGGACGACTGGATCGCCGGGGAGTTTGTGGAGAAGGACGCCGCCTGGGCCCCAGCCGAGGGGTTGCGCGAACAGAAGTGCTGTTTCAAAACCATGGGCATCCACACACTGCACTGGGCCGCGCTGCTGGCCGACCTCCACGCGGCCACCGGCGAAGCCGGTTTCAAACACCGCGCCCTCAATGCCTGCGCCTTGGTCACCTATTGGATGCGCGACGATAACGCCAACCTCGTCGGCCCGGCCTGGGGCGAAGAAATCTGGTTCAGTTGCCATTTCGGACCCGCTCTCTATCTCCAGGAAACGCTCAGCCGCTATCCCGAATTGCTTGTCGCACCACCAGCCCGATGACAAATATTTTCGCCGGGATGAAGCGTTGCACTCGCGGCGGCGGCGGGCTAGCCTCGGTCCCTGCGCATGAAAGAACATTCCATTGGGCAACAGGACCGGATCCGCATGTCAGTGATTCTCGCGATCCTGTTATTGCCGTTGCCGGCTCACGGGGAGAATTGGCCGCAATGGCGGGGGCCGTTTTCTAACGGTTCAACCAGCGAGACGGGACTGCCGGAGGCCTGTGATGCCGGCAAGGCGAAGTGGGTCACCCCGCTGCCCGGTGCCAGTCATGCCACGCCGGTCGTGTGGAACGAGCGCGTGTTTGTGACCTCGACGGACCCGGCGTCGCGTGGATTGTTAGGGATATGCGTCAACTCGCAAGACGGGAAAATCCTTTGGCAGAAACGCCTGGGTAACGAGATCAAGGCCCCCCAAAACAACGGCGCCACCCCCTCGCCGGTCACCGATGGCAAGCGCGTCGGCTTTCTTTTCGGCAGCGGAGACCTGGCCGCGCTGGACATGGATGGCAACCTGCTGTGGAGCCAAAACCTGGTCAAGGAATACGGCAACCTCTGCACCAAGTTCGGTTACAGCTCGAGTCCGTTGCTGTGGAACGGCACGCTTTACGTCCAGATGTTGCGGCGGTCCAAACCGTATTCAGGCGCGGTCGGCACGCAACAGCCGCTGGATTCCCTGATCGTGGCGATTGATTTTTCCACGGGTAAGACGCTGTGGAAGCATGTCCGCAAAACCGACGCGGTGGACGAATCGTGCGAAGCCTACACCAGTCCGGTGCCCTTTGAAAATCCCACCCGCAAGGAATTGTTAGTCCAGGGCGGGGATTGCATCAGCGGCCATGATCCCGCCACCGGCGACGAATTCTGGCGGCTGGAGTATAACCCGCAACGCGAAACCTTGTGGCGCTTGATCCCGTCACCGGTCACACTCGGCGACCTGATCGTGGCCACCAAACCGCGCGGCGGTCCGCTCCTGGCGCTCAAGGGCGGGGGCAAGGGGGCTTTGGATGCCCTCACCTGGACTTATGAGGAACGCATGAGTGATTCCGGCACGCCGTTGGTCTATCAGGGGTTGCTGTATGTCCTGCAAAGCGACAAGAATGATCCGTGGGCGAAAGGCATCAACAGCAGCCCCGGCATTTTCCTGATCGTCATTGATCCGGCCACGGGCAAGGAGGCCGGCCGCTGCCAAATCGCCAAAGGCGGCGCTTGGCGGACCTCCCCCACCGGCGCGGACGGCAAAATCTATGTTATGAGCGAAGAAGGTGAAGTGGTGGTCGTCGCCGCCGGTGCCAAGGGCCAAATCCTCTCTCGCGCGGATTATGCCGACGGTCCTGCCTGCGCCTCGATCGTCGCGGCCAACACTTGCCTGTTCATCCGCACCGCCAGCAAGCTCACCTGCATCGGCAAGTGACACAGCGTCACTTGATGCCGTATTGTTTGGCGAAGGCGGCGGCACCGGCGGTGTCGTTCCTGGGCCAGTTCTGATAGATGCTGATCAGCGTTTCATCGCGGTCTTTGCCGGCCGGCAGGGTCAGCGCCCATTGGGCCGCGACTTGCGGGTCGTAGCGGGCAACCGTCTCCGCGTAGGCGCGGATCGAGGTGTCCTTGGTGGGGCCACCGGCCACCGAGCCGAGCCATTTGCCGGCGGCCTGACAGTCGCTCTGGGCCCAGTTGCTAACAAAGATGCGGATTTTGGCGGCGGCCTGGGCGGGCGGCAGCGAGATGCCGAGCCACTCGATCCACGGGCCGGTGTCACCGTTAGGGATGGCGCCGTTCAAGCCATCGGCAAACGCCTCGAGCTCCGGCGGGGTGAGGTTGGCCGTGGCGAGCCATTGACTGCCGGCGGCAAACCCGTCCTGGGCGATGCCGCGGGCCAGCACAAAGACAGCCTTGTTGGCGGTTTCGCTGATGGTTCTGGCATCGCTCAGGGTGGCCAGATACAGGCGGAGCCCGGCGAGCGTGGTGGATTTTTCTTCGGCGGTTCTGGCGGCGCCGACGATGCCTTGGACGGCATTGTCCGGGTCCCTGAGACCCAACTCACCGAGAAGTTTGAAGGCGAGCTTGGGATATTGCACGGCGGCGGCGAAGATCATGCCGCGTTTGGTGTCCTCGGTGATGAGCTCGGCATAGTTGGCGGAGTTTTTGCGCACCCACGCGAGTGCGGCCATGGGATCAATCTTGGCCCAACGGGCAAGCGCGGAGGCGACCACCTGCCCGCCCATCTTGCCATCCTTGAACAGATCGGACGACTCGGTGAAAAGCTCCAGCGCGGTCTGCGGGTGGTCGTTGGCGAGCGTCATGATTGAGAAGCCGATGAAGTTCTGACGGGTTTCGCTCTTGAGTTCCTTGTCGTTGCGGACCTCGGCGATGAGGGATTTCAGCTGGACGGGGTTGAGCGCCATGAGCCGGTCAATGAATTCCATCACACGTTGCTGCATTTCGTCCGTGGTGCGACCGCCGTTTTTTTGCTCGGAGGCTTCCATCTCCAAGGCAAAGGCGATGAACTCGGCGGCGGTCAGCGCCGGTCCCTGCTCGCGGTTTTCACGTTCGTGCTTGGCAATGCGGACAGGCTCGCCGCGATGTGCCGGATCGAGGGCGATGCCGAGGGCGGCGGCTTCGGAGACGAGTTGCGCGTGGGTTTGTCCCACGGCGACCAGCCGTTGGTGGTCAAACCAAATCAGGCTGGCACCCACGACGAGAATGATGACGGCAACGGCGAGCGGGAGTTTCATAATGCGACGGGGGCTTATTCGAGGCGTTTGAGCATTTCGGCGCGACGTCTCACATCGGTAATTTTTTCGGCCAGGACCCGGGCCTGTTCCTTGCTGCTGCCCACCGCCCAGTTTTCCACAAAGGTGACGAGCACATCGTCGTTGCCGCTGGCCTGGCTGTATTCAACGGCGAGTTCGGAGGCCTCGGCGAAGTCGAGCTTGCGGGTCCGCAGCGCGGCCACGCAGAGAAGTTTGCCGGTGATGGCGTCAGTCACATTCGGGGCTTGGGAGCCGACCCACTCGCGCATGCTGTTGAGGTCGTCGCGGGTGAGTTTTTTTTCGTTGGAAAGGGTGCTGGTGGCCACGGCTTGCTCGACGCAGGCAAGGCGCTCGTCGGAGGTGGGTTTGATCCGGCTCAGATAGTCGGTGACTTTGGCATACCCGCCCTGGGCCGCCCGTTGGGCGGTTTGCAGGGCGAAGGCGCGCGCCCGGTCATTGGCGGGGACTTGCTCGCGAACCAGTCGGGCAAAGGCCTGAAGGCTATCGTCCTTGAGTGAGTTGATAGAGAAGGTGCCTATGACGTCGGCGCGCTGGTCTTCCGGCAGGGCGGCGAGGCGGCGGGCGGCGGCGCTTGGATTGGAGGTGAGTAACACTCCGATCAAGGACCCTTCAAACAACATCCGCGACTGGCTTCGCCCGTCCAATGACTTGCTTTCAAATTTACCGGCCGCAATCTGCTCGTCCAGCCAGGCGTCAGCCTTGGTCGCGTCATTGCGCGCCCAATCCCGCAACGCGCTGGCAAGCTGCCCGCCCAACGCGGCGTCTTGGGTTTGCAGCCGGTCAATGAAACGGGCCAATGCCAACGCCGGATCTTTCTGCATCAGCGGCTGCAAGAGCACCCGCTCCAACAGGGCGCGGGCGGCGGCGGAGAGATCCAACAGGGCGATCTCATCCAATGCGGCGACAATGTCCTGCGGCGTCATGGTTTGCAAGCGCTGCTGCAAGCGGGTGATCGCCCGCATGTCCCCGATCCCGCCGCTACGCTGCATCTCCGTCAATTGCGCGGCGATGGTTTTCCAGTCGAGCGGTCCGGTTTGCCTCGCCTGGCGGTCAGGGGCCGCGGCTTTGGTGGCCGCGGCGGGCACTTCCGGGCCGGCGTGGCGGGCGGCGGCGATATGCTTTTGCAGCATCAGGTTCTCACTTTCCGTTGCGGAAATAGCCACGCGCTGAAAGCCAAACCAAGCTCCCACAAGAACCAGGGCCACGGCAGGCGGAAGTAGGCGCATGAGTTTCACTAGGCAAGGCGTAGCCGCTCTCACCTGCCCTGTCAATGAAGGATCCCGCCGGTCCACCACCGATCCAGGGCGTTTGGCTGGCTAAGAGACTGCTATTATGATCGGGAAGGAATCGCAGATGTAGAGATTTGGCAGGCAATTTTGGGCGGGAATATGGCTCGCGACAAATTTCGCGACGATCGTCGGCGAATTTGTCGTGTTCGTTGGTGATGAAGTGAATTGAGGCCGAGTAAGCCAAGCGCCGTGGACCGCCGTCGCTCCGCGCTTGCAATCCGCCCGCTCCCGCTTTGTGATGTCTGGCATGAACCACCTGACCCGCGCCCGCACCGTCATCGATATGGAAACCGAGGGCCTCCGCCGCATGGCGGAGCGGCTCGATGAGGGCTTCATCCGGGCGGTGACCCTTCTCCACCGCACCCTCGACCAGCGCGGCAAAATCGTGGTCGTGGGCATTGGCAAATCCGGCAACATCGGCCACAAGATCGCCGCCACCCTCAATTCCACCGGGGCCACCGCAGTGGTGCTCAATTCCCAGGACGCGCTGCACGGGGATTTGGGCTTGCTCTCCGACGGCGATGCCGTGCTCGCCATGTCCTATTCCGGGGAAACCCGTGAGTTGTTAGATCTATTGCCCTTCATCAAGCGCTTCGAGGTGAGCGTCATCGCGCTGACCGGCAAGCCCGACTCCACCCTGGCGCGGCTCAGCGACGTGACGTTGGACACCTCGGTGGAGCGCGAAGCGTGCCCGCTCAATCTGGCACCCACCAGCTCCTCCACGGCCATGCTGGTGATGGGGGATGCGCTGGCCATGGTTTTGTTAGAAGACCGCGGCTTCAGCGAGGACGATTTCGCCCGCTATCATCCCGGTGGCTCATTGGGCCGCGCGCTGCTCACCCGCGTGTCCGACATCATGCGGGCCGATGCCGCCCTGCCCACCGTCCATGACGCCGCCTCGGTGATGGACGCACTGCACGCCATGACCCGCGCCCGCGCCGGTGCCTGCCTCGTTCTAACGGATGCTGGCAAGCTGGCGGGCATCTTCACGCATGGCGACTTCGCGCGCTCGTTCCAGAAAGACCCGCTGCTGGGCGACAAGCCGGTGGCCGAACTGATGACCCGGCACCCGGTCACCGTCCAAGCGGATGCCCTCGCCGTGGAAGCGATCAAATCCATCGGCCAAAACCGCATCGATGACATCATCGTCCTCAATGCCGAGGGCACTCCCGTCGGCCTCATCGACACCCAGGATCTCGCCCGGCTCAAGATTGTGTGAGAGAAGGTCATGAGTCACTTGTCATGAGTCATTAGTAAAGACCCAGAGTCTCTTCATCTTCACTCATGACCCATCAACCCATGACTCATGACTCTCCGAGCGTTGCAGTGATTGGTGGCGGGCCCGCGGGGTTGCGGGCGGCGGAGGTGGCGGCGCTGGCAGGCGCTCAGGTCACGGTGTTTGATGGCAAGCCCTCGGTGGGTAGGAAATTCCTGGTGGCTGGCAAGGGCGGTCTCAATCTCACCCATAGCGAAGCCCCCGACCGCTTCGCCAGCCGCTACTCCGGCCCCGGCCAGCCTGCCGGCTGGTGGGCGGATGTTCTAACCGAATTCGGCCCGGCCGAAATGTGCCAATGGGCTGCAGGCCTCGGCATCGAAACCTATCAAGCAAGCAGCGGCCGCATCTATCCGCAAGCCATGAAGGCCGCACCGCTGCTGCGCCGCTGGGTGGAACGCTTGCGTGCGCTGGGCGTGCGCTTTGAGATGAACCACCGCTGGACGGCGCTGGTGCCGGGCTCACCCCACCGCCTCGGCTTTTCTAACGATTCTGTTGCCTGTGCGGAGGCAGTGATTCTGGCGCTGGGCGGCGCGTCATGGCCGCAGACCGGTTCGGATGGCGCGTGGGTGCGGTTCCTTGAAAACCTCGGCATCGCCTGCCAGCCGCTGGTGGCGGCCAATTGCGGCTGGGAATGCGCGTGGCCGCAGGAGGTGCTAACAACCGCGGAAGGCCGGCCGCTGAAGAACCTGCACGTCGGCGCCGGGGACGCCCTGGCCATCGGCGAGTTGCTGGTCACCCGTTACGGGCTGGAGGGCGGCGCCATCTATCAACTCGGCGCGGCCTTGCGCGCGATGCCGCAGCCGGCCGTCGCCATCGACTTCAAACCCGCTCACAGCCACGCGCAACTGGTCGCCAAAATGGAATCGGTGCGGCGGGATTTTCTGGCAGAGGCACGGATCCGTTGGAAACTCAGCGCCGCCGCCCATGCCATTCTCGGCCGCCAGGCATGGCAGGATGCCGCGGCGCTCGCCCGCGAGGCGAAGCACTGCGTCATAGCCCTCAGCGGGCCGCGACCGATCGCCGAGGCGATTTCCTCGGCCGGCGGCGTGTGCTGGGACGAGTTGGACCGCCACCTGATGTTGAAGAAATTGCCCGGCGTATTTGTTGCCGGGGAGATGATCGATTGGGAGGCACCCACCGGCGGTTACCTGCTGCAAGGGTGTTTCGCCACCGCCACCCGCGCCGCGCGGGGAGCCCTCGCGGCAGCCAGCAAGGCTTAGAAACCTGTGGATGTATTGAAGGACAAATGGATTGCAATAGCCCGCAAATCGGCTATAATGCGTCCCATGAGTGCCAATGCAGTGAAATTACAAGTGCGGATGGAGCGGCGCCTGAAAGACGAGGCGGAGGAGATCTTTGCGGCATTGGGTCTGGATACGACCACGGCGGTGCGGATGTTTTTCACCAAGGTGGCGAGAACCCGTAGCATCCCGTTTGCCTTGAAGGCGGAGCCGGAGTTCAGTCCCGAGCAAGAGGCAAGAATCCTGCAAGCCTGGGAAGAATCCAAAGACCCGGCGAATCTATCCGGACCGTATGCTTCGGCGGCAGAGCTTTTCAAACATCTGGATGAAGAAGTTACCAAGAGTGAGAAGACCGAATATCGGGCATCCAAGAGTGCGTGAAAATCTCCACTCACAAAAAATTCGACAAGGCGTTTGTCAAGCTCACCGTTGACCAGCGGACTGCTGTCAAACAAGCGATCGCAGCTTTTGAAACGAACCGCCTTGACCCAAACCTGCGCGACCATGCCCTGAAGGGAAAAATGAAAAACCTGCGTGCCTTCTCCGCCGGATGGGACTTGCGCGTGATCTACCGCGAGGAAGGCGGCTTCATCACTATCATCCTCCTCGATGCAGGAACCCACACTCAGGTGTATTGAGTCGCGGTGGGCCTGTTTTTTCTGATTTTCCGGGTTGACATCAGATGAGATATAGCTGAGCATCTGATGCATGAGAACCACCTTGGACTTGGAAAAACCGGTTCTGGAAGGGCTTAAGTCCTTGCAGAGGAAAGAAAAAATCCCGCTTGGGAGGATCGCGTCGCGGTTGCTGGCCGATGCCATGGCGCGGGATTCTTCTGGAAGTTCTGAGTGCCCCGTGCTTGCTTGGACAGCGGCTCCCATGCACGCCAAAGTCAACCTCGCGGACAAAGACGCGGTCGCCCGCGCCATGGAAGAGCCATGAGTTACTCAGTCGACGCGAATCTACTCATCTATGCCAGCGACACATCCTCGCCGGAGCATTCAGCCGCATGCAATTTCCTCACCGGGCGTGCGACGGATCCCGACCTCATGTGCCTGACTTGGGCCACGCTGCTGGCCTACCAGCGCATCGCGACCCATCCGTCCATTTTTTCAACACCGCTCGATCCAACGGCTGCTTGGAAAAACATTCAGAGTCTTCTCGCCCTTCCCCGTACCCGGATCATCACCGAAGAGCCAGGCTTTGCCGACGACTATCTGGCCGTGACCGTAGGCATGCTCGCCCGCGGCAATTTGGTGCCGGACGCCCATATTGCCACGGTTTTGCGCCAACATGGAGTACGTCGGATTTACACCGCTGACACCGATTTCAGGAAATTCGCCTTCCTCGAGGTCATCAATCCGCTTCGGTGACAATCACCTCCTGCATCCGTTCGTAGCTAAGTTGAACGGGCGACAATTTACCACCAGTTGACTTCCCTCCTTGCGCTGCGACTCGGGAGGGCGAGCAGGCAAAGCTTGATCCATTCGGTGTCACGAGCAGGCGGAGGAAACAGAGAATGAAGAGCTTGGAAAAATTGGAAACCCGGTGCATGCTTCTGCCGCCATGGCCCACGAATTGTCAGCTGCGGAACGGCTCCGCTACTCGCGCCACCTGCTCCTGCCGGAGGTGGGCATGGCGGGCCAGCAGCGCTTGAAAAACGCCGCCGTGCTGGTCATCGGCACCGGCGGACTCGGCTCGCCGGCCGCCCTCTATCTGGCCGCCGCCGGCGTCGGCCGACTCGGCCTGGTCGATCCCGATGTGGTGGATGCCTCCAACCTGCACCGGCAAATTCTCCACGGCGAGTCATGGCTGGGCCAACCCAAGCTGACGAGCGCCGTGGCCCGCTTGCGCGAGATCAACTCGCACGTCGTGGTGGAATGCCACCCGGTGCGCTTCACCCCGGACAACGCGCTGGAGATGGCCAAGTCCTACGATATTCTGGTCGATGGTTCGGACAATTTCCCGACGCGTTTTCTAACCAATGATGCGGCGTTTTTCCTGAAAAAACCGTTGGTCTATGGTGCGATCCACCGCTTCGAGGGGCAGGTGGCGGTGTTGGCACCGCATCTGGGCGGGCCGTGTTACCGTTGTTTGCTGCCGCACATGCCGGTGCCGGGGGCGGTGCCGTCGTGTGCCGAGGCCGGCGTGCTGGGCGTGCTGCCGGGCATCATCGGCTCGTTGCAGGCGATGGAGGCCATCAAGCTGATTTTGGGGATCGGCAAAATCCCACTCGGTCAACTCACCGTGTATGATGCGCTCGGCAGCCGCTTCCGCACGCTCACGCTGCGGCGTGACGGTGCCTGCCGCCTGTGCGGCGATCAACCGGACATCCGCACGGTCGCCAATGCCGAGACCACCGCGTCCAGCCCCTGCCCACTCACCACCAACATCATGGAAGCCATCACCGTCACCGAACTGCACACCCTTCTAACTGAAAATTTCCAGGGCCTGCTCATTGATGTGCGCGAGCCGCACGAACATGCCACCGCCCACATCCCGCAAGCACGGCTCATCCCGCTGGCCACCCTGCCGCTGCACTTGGAGAGCCTGCCGCGCGCGCGCCCAATCCTCATTCATTGCAAGGCCGGCGGACGCTCGGCCAAAGCCGTGCAATTTTTGTTAGACAACGGGTTTGCCGACGTCAAAAACGTGAGTGGCGGGATGGATGCGTGGCTCGAGCAGGGGTGGTGACGGGGATTGCGCCAGGCGCGGACAGCAACAATTCACCCCCCACGCCCAAAAAATTGTTGCGTCCACGCGGCCGAGCGCTTTGACTCTCCCTGCTGTCAGGGGCCGTGGAGGTTCGGCAGGCGAACCCCGCCAGGACTTGATCGTAGCAACGGTAGTTTGTCCGGATTTGCCGCGGATTCCCTGGCAGCACTTGTTTGAACGGTTGATTTTTCTTGCGTCGATGCGGATCGCGGCGAGAATCCGCGCCCCGCGCGGCGGTTCCACCCCATGAGCGAATCCATTCAATCTGTTAGCCACGAGGCCATCGGCGAGGTGCTGCGCCAGCATCAGTCGTTTGTGCTGCTGAGCCATGTCCGCCCGGACGGCGACGCGATTGGGTCGCAAATCGCCCTGGGCTTTGCCCTGCTGGCTGCGGGCAAAGCCGTCCGCCTGTTCAACGAGGACGGGCTGCCGGACAGTCTCAGGTTCCTGCGGGGCGCGGAGCGCATCGAGCTGCCGCCCGCCGAGCCGGTGGTGGCGGAGGTGGTTATTGCCCTGGATACCGCCACCAAGCCGCGGCTGGGCGAGCGTTGCCTGCAGGCGGTGGCCCAGGTGCCGCTGTGGCTCAACATCGACCACCATATCTCCAATCCGGGCTACGGCGACCTGAATCTGATAGATGCGACCAGCCCTGCCACCGGCGAGATTCTCTACGAATTGATCCTCGCGCTGGGCCTGCCGCTGCCGGAGGAATCCCGCGATGCCCTCTACGTCGCGGTTTCCACGGACACCGGATCGTTTCAATATCCGTCGACCACCGCCAAAACCTATGACATGGCGGCCGACCTGATCCGCCGCGGGCTGGATGTGGGGACCCTCAATTCCAACACCTACGACAACCATCCGTTCCGCCGTCTCGAGTTGTTACGCGCCCTGCTCAACACCCTCGAAGTTTCGCCTGACGGCTTGGTTGCCCACTGGACACTGCGGGAGGCCACCCGTCACGAGCTGGCCCTTAACGCCGAAGACAGCGAGGGGCTCATCGATGTGATCCGGGCCATCCGTGGCGTGCAGGTGGCGGTGTTCTTTGAGGAATTGCCGGACGGCAAATCGCGGGTCTCGATGCGTTCGAAGGACCGCCGTTATGATGTTTGCCAGATCGCCTCGGAATTCGGCGGCGGCGGCCATTCGCTCGCGGCAGGCATCCGCATGAAAGAGCCGCTCGATGCGGCCAAAGCCCATGTGCTCGCCGCCATCCAGCGCCGCATCCAGGCCGCCCGCGCCTGAGACCCGGTCATCACTGTTAGATGATCACTTGCTCACCTCTCCACCTCCTAACTTCCTAACTTCCTAACATCCTAACTTACCCACCATATTCCCTATGCGACCCAATCCCATGGACCTTGACGGACCGAGCGGCGTGTTGTTAATCGACAAAGCGCCGGACATGACCTCTCACGACGTGGTGGCGATCGCCCGGCGCGCGCTCAACACCAAGAAGATCGGCCACTGCGGCACATTGGATCCGATGGCCACCGGCTTGTTGATGTTGGTCATCGGCCGCGCCACCAAGATTCAGGACCTGCTGATGAGTGAGGACAAACAATACCAAGGCACCATCACCCTGGGCAGCAGCACCAGCACCCAGGACCGTCAGGGTGAAACCCTTGAAACCAAACCGGTGGCGGACTTCACCAGCGAACAAATCCACGCCACCTTCGATGCCTACGTCGGACCTTTTGAGCAAATTCCACCGATGGTATCCGCCATCAAGAAGGACGGCGTGCCGCTCTACAAGCTTGCCCGCAAGGGCCTGGTGATTGAGCGTGAGCCCCGGCCGGTGCATATCACATCCTACGAGGTGACCCGTCTGGCCTTGCCGGAAATTGATTTCACCGTGAACTGCTCCAAAGGGTTTTACGTCCGCACCTATGCCCACGACATCGGCGAACGCCTTGGCTGTGGCGGCCATCTCAGCGCGCTGCGGCGCACCCGCTCGGGGAAGTTCACCCTCGAGCGTGCCGTCACGGTTGCTGAATTGAAGTCCACACCCCGCGAAGCCCTGCTCAAAGCCATGATCTCACTGGCGGAAATTTCGCTGATGCGCGGTGCCTGATAGACTCCCCCCACCATGGCCCTTCCGATCACTTCCATCGTCAAGGCGATCACGCCACTGCTTGCCGCATCCAGCGGCTTGGTCGGATTGTTAGGCGAGCGGATCGGCCAAAACCGCCACCTGGCCGCGGACGAGAGACTCAAGAAACTGGAAGAAGACATGCTCAGGATGGGCGAAGTTCTGGCGGGCGCCATGCAGCAGTTGCAGGCCACCGCCCAACAACTCCGGGTGCAGGCGGAGCTTTATGAAGCAGAGCGTGCACGGCTGCGGCGCGCCTGGATTTTTGCGCTGATCGCCCTGGGCCTGAGCGTTGTGACTCTGTGTCTAACCCTTTTCGCGTGAGCTGGAGGGGAGCGCCGGATGATCCTGGAATCCGCAGTTGAGAAGCGGATGAAGAGGAGCAAGAGGGTCAATGGACGGCTGACATGGTGGGGTAAGTGGGGTCTAACAGGATCCGCGGCGGAGCTTTTCCCATGGTTAGATTCAACTGCGGCGCAGTTCGGGCCAACCAATCAAGAAGCCTTTGGTAGGCTTGCTTGAGTTCGTCAAAGACGTTCTCTGCATCGCCCCGCTGCCTGTAGAGTTGAACGATTTGGAAGGCGTCACCCTCTTCTTGTGTTAGATTGGTGACATATGCGCGGAACTCCTCCTCGCATTGCTTCCAGAAGGTACCCTGGGGACTTGGATTGAGTGGTTTGAGCGTGCGCTCGACGATCACCCGGCGACTGCGGCTCCATGGCCCCAATCCAACCCCCTCCTCACCATTTGCCTCATCATCATTTTACCCAAATCTTCCTGCCCATAACTTTCCTGCCCAAAATCCACATCAGTGCCCTCAGTCATCGGTTCATTTCAGTGGTTAAAATCCCTGGAAAACCGCAAGATGTTCCCGTTGGTGCGAGTATATCCCCTTCCGATGAACAGCTAACAAAATGCAGGCAACCCGAATCATATTAGGCGGCATCGGCGCCCTGGCGCTGCTGGGGACTGCCGCACCGGGCGCTCCGCTTGGGACCCTGGCGGCACCGGGCGCGCTGGCGACCCTGGACCTGGCCTCGGACACGGACTGGACACTCCGTCTCGACGGTGGGGAGCCGCGCTCGGTCAAGGTGCCCGGCGGCGGTTGGAATTCCGACCTCCAACAGCCGCCCATCCAGGTGCTGCAGGACGTGAAGGATTTTGTCCTGTATGAGCGCAAAATCGACATGCCCGCCGCGGCGCAGGGCCAGGTGGTGCAACTGCGCTTCGGCGCCGTCTCCCACGGCTGCGAGGTGATGTTGGATGGCAAAAAAGTCGGCGAGCACCACGGCCCGCAGGTGGCGTTCGAGATGGATCTAACGGACAAAGCCGTCGCCGGAACACAGCAGACCTTGCAGGTCAAGGCGTATCACCGCCGCCATTATCTGAAACCCGGCCAGAGCAAGACCGCCGAGGTGGCCGTCGGCTGGGATTTCCCCGAAGGCGGCGACCCCGCGTCACGCACCGAGGCGAGCACCTGGTGCGACTGGCACGGCAATTCAAAGGTCGGTTATGGCATTCTGCGTTCCATCGCGTTGGTGGTGCTGCCCGCGGTGCAGGTGCAGGAAGTGTTCGTCCAACCGTCGGTGGCAAGAAAACAACTGGTTTGCGCCGTGTGGCTGCGCAATGCCACGGCCCGGGAGCGCAAGGTCACGCTCGGCGCCGCGCTCACGTCATGCAACAAGCGCGACTGGAAGTATCCGCCCATCGCGCCCGTCGAGGTCACGCTGCCCGCGCGGGGCGTGATGAAAGTGTTGCTGGGACCGGTGGCCTGGGGCCTTGGACCTGATAGTTATTGGTGGCCCAACATCCCGTTCCGCGAGGACTACGTCCCGCAACTGCACACACTCGATCTAACGGTCAGCGAGGGGACAAGGATCTGGCAAAAATTTCCGCAGCGTTTCGGTTTTGTCGAGCACGCCGAGGGGCCGTTCTTCTACACGGTCAATGGCGTGCGCGTCACGGGCATCAGCGACGGCACGCCCGAAGGCGGCATCAGTTATTATGACAGCTACGGGCGGGCGGCGGCGTTCCTGCCGCCCACCGGGCCCGCCACCGGCTGCCCGGAGACCTGGCGGCGATACATGCGCATCGGCATCAACATGAACCGGTTGCATTGTTCGCCGCCTACCACCACGATGCTCGATGCGGCCGACGAGACCGGCTTCATGCTCGTGGCGGAGGCCCCGGTGTGGGGCAACGACCTGAGCCGCTACCACCCGGCCTATGGCCCCACGACCTATCAGGACTTGGGCCGCCTCTGCCGCAACCACCCGAGCCTGGCCCGTTACTCACTGACCAACGAGGTGCGCGAACCGCGCGGCGACGCCTGGTCATGGCGCGCCGCCATCGACGACCTGCGCGAGGTGGACGACCTGCACCCGCTGGTGTTTGAGTTGCACGATCAGGGCAGCGGCCGGGTCGATGGCGTCAAGGGTGGCCATGCCTTCATCATGGAACACTACACCAACATCCATGAGAAGGTCGGCGCGGGCAAGGGCATCCGCGGCATGGGCGAACACTTCTGGGGCCGCAACAGTATGGGCGAATTCGCCGTCGGCGTGCGCACCCTGCGCATGAACGATTGGTGCTACATGGCCGGTTGGTGCTGGCTCAATTACTGGCCCAATTTCCTCGAAGGCATGAACCATGACTTGCACGCATGGAAACCCCAAAATCATTCCGACCGCAAGGACGGCGTGGACGGCTGGGGCTCGCCCATCGTGGCCTTCACCCAGCGCAGCCTGCATCCCTATCTGCTACAGGACCGCGATATTTTGGCGACCAATCCGGACCTGCCCCGCGATGAGGCGCAAGGCCGGGCCGGATGGCTCTATCAGATTCCGGACTGCACCGTCGGCCAGCCCGTGGAACGCCACATCGAGGTGTTCAACGGCGGACTCTTTGGCGACCAGCTGACTTTGCGCTGGGGCGCACACTGGGACCGGCCCGATGGCCCGATGGCCGTGGCCGGCGCCGATATCCCCTGCCAGATCGAACCGGGCTGCCACGCCACCCTAAATATTTCTTTCATCGTCCCCCCAACCGACCCGGTTCCGCGCCAGCTCTATCTGGTGATGGAATCTCTTAAGGAGGACAAACCCGTCTTCCGCGAGGAATTCACCTGGCTCAATGTCATCTCCGGAAAATGACCGCACCCGCAGGCCACACCCACAACAATCTGTATAAATCCACAGACAAATAATAGAAAAAAGGTGTTGCGTTGTTGGCGAAGGGCGTGTAGGTTGTCGGAATGAAGGCCAAGGAAGAGCAAAGAGACCGCAGTAAAGGGACGCGGTGGCTGGCACCGTGGAAGGATTCGACGGAGAAGCCGGTGATCTACCATTGTGTGACGCGGGTGGTGGACCGGCGCTTTGCGTTTGGGAAGGAGGACAAGGAGAAGTTCCGGACGTTGATGCGGATGCAGGAGAATTTTTCGGGGTGCCGGGTGCTGGCGTATTGCATCATGTGCAACCACGTGCACCTGTTGTTGGAAGTGCCGCCGCTGCCGGCGGGCGGTATATCGGATGAGGAATTGTTGAAGCGATTGAAGGCCAGTAGCAGTGAGTCGGAAGTGTCGGTGGTGGCAAAGCGCTTGGCGGAGTGCCGGAAGCTGGGGGCAGGCGCGGAGATTGCGGTTAGGGAGTTGCACGAGAGCATCACTTATCGGATGCACGATCTGGGCGAGTTCATGAAGGCGTTGCTGCAACGTTTTTCGCGGTGGCACAATGCGAAGCACGAACGGGTAGGCACCTTGTGGGAGTCCCGGTTCAAGAGTGTGCTGGTGGAGGACGGGATGGCAGCGCGGACGATGGCGGCCTACATCGATCTGAACCCGGTTAGAGCGGGAATGGTGGCGGATCCGGCTGACTACCGCTGGAGCAGTTATGGCGAGGCGATGGGCGGCGGGGCCAGAGGCAATGGCAAGAAGGCGCGGGCGGGTCTGGTGCGGGCGCTCATGGCCCACAAGGGATACGGAGCGGACGCTCGGCATTGGTCGGGCAGGGTGTCCAAGGATTACCGGATGCTGTTGTTGGATGAAGGAGAGGAGCAATTGAAGGAAGTTAGAGGTGTGGACGGGCACTTGCAGGTGAAGGTGGTTAGAAAAGGCATGAAAAAGCAGGCGGTGGAGGCGAAGTTGGCCCGACTTGAGCGGAGCCGGGATGTGGCATTGAGGAAGATGCTGCGGTGCCGGGTGCGGTATTTTTCGGATGGGGCGGTGCTCGGGAGCCGGGCGTTTGTGGACGGGGTGTTCCGGGCGTGTCGGGAGCGGTTCGGAGCGAAGCGCACGAGCGGGGCGCGGGAATTGCGTGGCAGCGGCGCGGCGGCAGCCGGAACCCTCTGGAGTGTTAGGGATTTGAAGAAGGGGATCGGATGAAGTTGCCGGAAGGGTGTATGGGCACAAATCCAGAGAGACCCATAAGACGTCCATTCGGGACACTTCCTATAATCCTTGGCAAAACGGCATTTTAGGCTACTGTGTTGCCATGTCCGCTGAGGAATTTATCAAACGTTTCGAACGCCAGCCCGCCGCATGAATATCCCGGAAGATGACCATGGCAGCACGCATTGGGTGAGCCGGGCGGCCTTTCCCCTGATCAGTGCCGCGCTGATGGTCACCCAGATCGCGCTCGGCTTCGCCTATCACCATGGTCTGATTGGGTTGTGTTTGCCGCTGGCCTTGCTCGTGAGCCACTTCATGCACGGGCTGCTCGTCGGCTTTCATGAGGCCTCCCACGGACTCTTGCGGAAAAACCGATTCTTTAATGAGTTCGACGGTCTTCTCACCGGGACGCTGAGTTTCATGAGCTTTACGCTCTACCGTGCCGCGCATCAAAAACATCACTCGCACCTTGCCACCGAACGGGACGTCGAGCTGTGGCCCTTCGTGATCGTGACGTCACCGCGCTGGCAACGGCGCCTGGTCGCTTGCATCGAACTGAACGCGGGCATTCTCTTCACACCGTTTTTGTTTCTGCGGGTGTTCCTGCACAGGGACTCCTTCATTAAAAGCAAACGAGTCCGCCGCCGCATCTGGCTCGAGTATGCCCTGATTGTCGGGGTCTGGACGACGATCCTCACCACCGTCACCTGGTTCCATGTCTGGGACTATTTCTGTTGGATCTTGCTCGGGCCTGCCGTCATCGCGGGCAATCTGCAGAGTTGGCGCAAATACATCGAACACGTCGGCTTGAGCGGCCACACCGCCAGAAGCGCGACCCGCAGTATCGTCGCGAAATCCTGGTCCGGTCGCCTGCTTTCGCTGACCTTGCTGCACGAGCCGTTTCACGGCATCCATCACCTCAAGATGGCCCTGCCTCATGATGAGCTGCCCCAGCACGCCGCGTTGCTGGATCCGGAGACGGACGGTGATGTCGCGCCGTTCCCTAACTACAGGTCGGCAGTGAGGCACCTGCTGCGGCATCTATCCGACCCCAAGGCCGGCAGCCACTGGCCCGCGGCGCCGGATGCGCGCGAGGCGCGCTGAACGCCCACCAGCGGGCGTTAGACCTCAGTCGCGGAAGGGGCCGCACCACGGGGCTTTGAAAATTTTCATCCGCCCTCTTGACACCGCCAAACCGACGGGTAATTTCGCCATTCCATTGGCGGCCAATCCTGACCGCGGATTATCTGGAACAAACAACACAACAAAAACTAACATGACAAACGTTTCACGCTGGATGAGTTGGGAAGGTGGCATTGATCTGGTGGCCGTCACCGCGCCGGATTTGCAGATGCCCAATTTGATTGTGCATTTGGGCCGCATGGTTCACACGCCGGTTGGCAGCGCGGCCAGCGGCATGATCCTGTGGCAACCCGACCCCAATGCGCCGCCGGCGGTCATGGGCTTTGTGAGCACCGATGTGGCGGTGGGTGGATATTTCGGGCCCAACATTTTTGCGGACACCCCGTTTGAGCAGGCACCGGTGTTGAGCGCCACCATTGAGATTGAGATAGGTTCCGACAAGGCGCTCGCCACATGCGTGGTTGGCGGCCACACCTTTGAAGTTGAAATGGGGGACTTCAGCGAACCCTACTTGATCGACCGTCAACCCTCGGCAATGCCGCCCTTCCACCAGCAAGGCGTGGAAATCCATGCCCGCAAGGTGGCCCTCAAAATCAATGGCCAGCCCATCTCCATCATCGTGCCACCGGCCGGCATCACCGGCGGTCCCGCCTCCGTGGTTTCGCCAAACGGGGTGTATGCCAGATAAGACCAGACACCATCAATCACCCTGCCTGCCGGCGCTTGCAGCCGCAGCCGCCGGCAGGCACCCCCTCTAACGGTTCATGCAATCCCTTCCCCGCCACCTCCTGCTTGCCGCCGCGCTCACCCTGCCATTGACCACTCTCAGCGCCCAGAGCCAGAATGAGATGAACCAGCAGGCGTACTCGGCTTTTGAAAAATCCGACGCGGAACTCAACAAGGTTTATGCGCAGGTGCTCGCCAAACTCGACGCTGAGGGCAAGACCAAACTCAAGGCCGCACAACGCGCCTGGGTCGCCTTCCGCGACGCCCAAGCCGACCTGGATGCCGACTTCATGCGCGGCGGCAGCGCGGCCCCGCTGCTCCGCGCCGGTTCGCTCAATGGCACCACCCGCCTCCGCACCCAGCAACTCAAGGATTTCCTGAAACAACTCAACGACGTTTCGCAGTAGCGGCCACCCACAGGGCTCCCTTTGCAAGGCCGCCGACTCAATGCCGGCCGGGTTTCCCGCTACGAGAGCCTCCGCCCATGTGACTAACCGACAGTTCCGCCCTAATAAACTAGAAAAGGATACTTTATTCTTGCTATGGCTACAGTCCCTCCCTAACTGTAGCGGCGTGGTTTGCAACTCCGATTTTCCAGATTCATTCAACCAGAAATTATTGTCATGCAATCGATGCTTCGAACGCTATTCATCGCCGCGCTGATCCACGGCTCCGTTGATCCGGCCCTTGCGGTGCCAGGAGATGTTGAACCGGGCTTCAATCCGCTGGCGAATGGCGAGGTGGCCAGCGCCACCCTGCAGCCGGATGGCAGGATCCTGATTGGGGGTGCGTTCACCACGGTGGGCGGAGTGGCGCGCAACCGCATCGCGCGACTCAATGCGGATGGCACGCTGGACACCGGTTTCAACCCGAACGCGAATGCGGATGTCCGCGGCATGATGGTCCAGGCGAATGGCAAAATCCTGATCAGCGGCCAGTTCACCGAGGTGGGCGGGATCACCCACAACCGCATCGCGCGCTTGAATGTGGAGGGCACGCTGGACACCGGCTTCAATCCGAATGTGAGCGACTGGATTCACAGCATGGTGGAGCAGGCGGATGGCAAAATCGTCATCGGCGGCGAGTTCTGGACGGTCAACGGCGTGACGCACCATTACCTCGCGCGGCTCAATGCGGACGGCACCCTGGATAATAGTTTCAATCCGACCATCAGCGACTTGGTTCGCAACACCCAGCTGCAGGCGGATGGCAAAATCGTCATCGGCGGCCAGTTCTGGACGGTCAACGGGGTGGCGCGCAACTACAGCGCGCGCCTCAACCCGGATGGCACGCTGGACACCAGCTTCAATCCCAATGCGAACAGCTCGGTGCGCAGCACGGCGATCCAAGCGGATGGCAAAATCCTCATTGGTGGCGACTTCACCACCGTGAGCGGAGTGGCGCGCACCCGCATCGCGCGCTTCAATGGGGACGGCACGCTGGATACCGGCTTTGATCCCAATGCAGGCGGCTCGGTGCGCAGCATGGTGCAGCAAGCCAATGGCAAGCTCGTCATCGGGGGCAATTTCACCACCGTGGGCGGAGTGACGCGCAACCGCATCGCCCGCTTGAATGCGGACGGCAGCTTGGACACCGGCTTTGATCCCACCGTCAATGGCAACGCCGTTCCCTCTGGCAGCGCCAGCGGGATCCTCCCTCTCAACATCGGAGCCAATACCCTCAGCGTTCGGGTCATCTGCGGGCGGCGGTGCGAATGGCGCATGAATTGGGCGGTTTGAAAAGCGCATGGCAAAAAACGAGGGCCGGAGCATGTTTGGTGTGACGGTTGTGTTAGCTTTCGACGCGGTCTTTCATGCGGTAGCTTGAACCTTCGATAACGACAACTTCGCCATGGTGGAGAAGCCGGTCGAGGACGGCGGACGGGTCCACCTACATCTCGGATTCCAATTTGTTCAGCATGTCGTTGCAGCCGGATGGAAAGATCCTCTGCGGGGGGGACTATGGGTATGGTGGTGGTAGTGGTCATGGTTTGGACCGGCGGAATGGGGATGGCACG
>CAIKDP010000339.1 GCA_903826205.1 Akkermansiaceae bacterium | reverse complement strand
TGGAAATACCATGCACGGCGGCATCTGCTACAGGTTGCCGGTCCTCAGGCGTGGCCGGTGAGCTGGAAGTTCTTGGGCTCCGATGATCAAGCAGGTCCCAACTATTCGGGACAGCCCGCGGTGAATTCGTATTATCTGGTAGAATGATCAAAGCTGCCCTGAAGCAGGGAACACCTGCACGGACATCTCCTTCATTTTCCGCAGTTTGTCATCCACGTTATTATAAAATGCTGATTGGGTTTTTTCAAAATGTATAGATGCAAGAGTCTTCCAGTCGGAGTCCCATTTTGGATACTCCTGCCACCACCGGCATATGGGCCAATTTTTAGTGGGCCTCTCGACTGACCCAAACATATCACTGAATTTTGCCGCAATTTCCTTGATTACGTCGTCTCCCGGAGCCGGCGATTCGGGATTCCTCCGCGCAAATCCAAAAAACCATTTGCCCTGGTCGAAACTAAAGCCAATCATCAGGTTAGCATGATCAAGCACTTCATCCCAGAAGTAGAATTCCTGGCTGGCTGGGTCTATTTCAGTCGTGGGTGATGTCATCCCATGCTTGTTAGCCAAATTGATTAGTTCTGTCGTAATTGGCAGGAAAAGTTTTTCTCTGAGTGTCCCATATGTCTGGTATAGCGCACTATAAGCTAGCAAGGTTTCCTCGTCTCGAAGGACGGCGTTTGCGATTTCTTCACTCATTTTACTGCTAGTGTTTTGTTGTGTAAGCTGCCTAATCAGGTTCATATACTGCACAATTGTCTCACGAACAAGAGGGTGGTTCGAGGCCACCTTTCTGCATTCGTCGAGCCAATTGAGAATGTGGCTCTTGTAGGAAATCGGAAAGTAGTGAACACCGGATTCAAGGTGCTGCTTTGTTGACGGGTTAATGGTGCTGGATTCCCCGGCTTCACCTCCATCCAATGTCAGATAGAGCAGCAGAGCCTTGCTGTCGTAATTGTGATAACGCACCAATTGGCACTCTTGGTCACAAGCGTAGATCTTATTTTCAATCAGAATTTTCCGGCGGCCGTCAGCAAATTCAATCACCACATCAATCCGCCCCCCTTGCGAGCAGTCCGCTGATTTGCATCCGATGCCTACCTCGGGAATTACTCTTGCAGCAATCGGCGAAATCTCGTCCAAGTCACCCGGCGTGGGATGATCGATATGCCCGTGGACGCTGCCTAGCATCCGAATAAACGCCTTTAAGAAGGCGTCCTTCAGCCCATGCGTACCTTGGGGATCGAGCAGCTCGCAGAGGAGGGCTGAATGAGTGCGGGTCTCGCTGGTCTGCAACCCGAGAATACCAAACACGTTAAACCGCTCGCCCGTTATGTCGGCGATCAGTTCGTGCTTTTTTCTGATTTCGGAAACCCTCGCTAGAAGTTCGGTAATTGTGGTCGCGCTCAAGTGGGTAATTTGATTTGGAATTGAAATGTTAGGATTGTTGTCGGACTTGGCAAGCCAAATCCGCTGTAATCTTCTAAAAGCAGAACTTCCTCAGAATCATCATTCCCAAGGACCTTATTGGCGATCAATTACATCACATTCCACAACCGCCAGCAACTGCCGTGCGCGGCTGACGCCCATGAACCACGAGTAGTGGTCATAATCAGAGGTGAGGTCCCTGTGTGGCGCGAGGCCGATGAGAATGACCGCTTTGGAATCGAGGCCCTTTGCCTTGTGGATGGAGGTGTGGCGGATGCAGTCGGGGGTGTCTTCTTCCTCGATGCATTCGCGCAGGTTGCGGCCTGCCAGAATCCGACGGTCGCCGAGCGGGCTGTGGGCAATGTCCGACTGCGCATGCAAAATGAGCACCTCCCCTACCCCACACAGGCCGGATTTCTGCCAACGATGGAGGATGGATTCGACAAGGTCGCGGGCATCGACTCCGTCGGCAAGTGAGTGAATCTCCGGCTCCGGTCCTTCCGGGAGGTGGTCGCCGTTGCCAAGGGCGTCGATCATGCCGGCGGTGACCGGGCTGGAATGGTCGCGGAAGAATTGCCAGAGCGGCCGGGTGTAGCGGAGTGCGGGCTGGAGCCTGACGTGCGCCGGTTGCGACCACGCGGCAGCGAGAACCGCGGGATCGAAACGATCGGCGGCACGGAAAGGCGGACGTTGGGCGGCATCGAAAAAGATCCCTGCCGGGGCATTCTTGCCGTCCGTTAGCAAAAGTTGGTAGATGTGCCACCAGCCGCCGGATTCATCGGGAGGGGCACCGACTTCCGAAGCCCAACATGTGTCGTGGTCCTGACCTTCGTCCACGACCAAGGCATCGAAAACCGGCCACTTCGCACGCAGGGCCGGATCGCGCGAGGTTTCGAGGACCAATCGTGGCAACTCGATTTCGTAAAACGTGCGCACGGTATCCTTGCGAGCTCTCGGGGCCGGACCAGTGACGTGGCGTCCCGCAAGGGCCGGCAAGTCGAAAAACAACTCCTCCCACCCGCGGACCACGACCTCGCCCCGGTCGATCTGGCGGAGGGCCACAAGGCGGCGCAATTGGGCGGTGAGCGCCTTGTTGTAGGTGAGGAACAACACGCGGCGACCGCTGCCTGCAGTGGCATGGCGGAATGCCAGTTCCAGCGCGTGCCAGGTCTTGCCGGTGCCGGTGCCGCCGTGGACCAGGAGTTGGCGGTTTTCGGACAATTGGTCTAGCAGATCGAAGCGGGCGGTGAACTGCCTCTCAAAGAGTTGCTCGGTGTGATCGATGAAGGCCTGTTTTTCTTTGGGCAACGATCCCTGCCCGAATGCCTCCAGCACCGCCCGGAGCTGGAGAGGGTCCACGCTCTTGCGGGCATGGTCACCGAAAATGCGCAGCCAGGTTGCCAGCCAATTCTCCAAGTCGTTGCCGGTCACCAGCCAGTTGCGCTTGACGCCTTGGAATGTCTCGCAGTCCGGCGGGGCATCGACACACGGCACGCACAGGGCCTTTTCAACAAACGGAGGATTGCCCTTCGCCTGGATGCCGCGAATGACGCCCTGCCATTCGGCAATGAGCTGTTGAATCGGATCGTCACCTCCGGCACCCTCCCAGCGGCCGGTTTCCGGGAAATGCCTGGGCAGCGAACTCTTCACCTCCAGCACTAACAAACCACCCGCCGGGCCGAGCACCAGAAAATCCCCTTCCCGCTCGGTGCCACGATCATCCCGGTAATAGTAACCCCAGATGACGATCCAGCGATACGGGGAATCCGCCAGTCGCCGCAACAACTCAGCAACCCGAATCTCAGTCGGGCTGCTTGCATGCGGCGGGCGGTGTAGGATCCATTCGATCATGGGGGTGTGGTGGGGAAATAACAAATATCCGGCCCCGCAGCAAGGTGGATACTAAAGAATGTTGCATCTAGCAGGCCAGTGGCATACTAACGGTCGTGCTCACGAAACTCTGGCTTCTCCTGCTTTGCCCCGGTCTTCCCCTAGCCATTCTGATGGTCTGGTTTCATTGGTATGTGAGAAGGCGCGACAAGCTAAAGAGGCGGCCATTTAACGAAATGACGCGACCGGCAGGGTGGTCCCTACAGAGTCGCATAGAGGATCTCGTGAACGATCTTGACTTGAACTTGATGATGATATGGGCATCAGGAGGGATAGCATGGGGAGTCTCTCTGGGGCAAATGCATCCTCTGGTGATACTGGCCTTTGGGATTGTGGCATCGTCGTTCTTTGCATTCCGCGTAGCCAAACTCACTCTCAACATCTCCAACCATCGCTTGGGACTGCGCGGCGAGCAGGTGGTGGGCCTCATTCTGGATCGCATCTCCTCCGACACCATCCGTGTATTCCATGACCTCGAAGTCATTGAGCCCGGGAAGAAACCATGGAACATCGATCATATCGTCCTCACCTCTGCCGGGGTCATCGCCATCGAAACGAAGTCCCGCCGGAAACCCAGAGACACCGCGCCCGATGCCCAGCAAGGCCACAAGATTACCTTCGACGGCCAGCAACTCATCTTTCCCGCCCCGATGCAAGCCGACCGCTACGGCCTGGACCAAGCGCAACGCAACGCCAACTGGCTCTCAGACAAGCTCACCGCCCTCAACGGCACTCCTATCCAGGTCACTCCTGTGCTCGTGTTTCCCGGTTGGTGGATCGACGCCAAGGGCAAAGGCCCTGTGTCCGTTCTCAACCCTAAAGCTCTCCAGGGGTTCCTCGCCGGACGCAAACCCGTCCTTTCCGATGCGCAATTCCGGGCTATCAACGCGCAGTTAGAGGAGCGCTGCCGGATTGATCTGACTCGATGACATGATGCGTTGAGACGAGCCTTTTACAAATCCATCGCCGCCCCGTTCTTCCGCAGCCACTCCTTGCGTTCCAAGTAGTCAGGCATGACTTTGTCCACCTCATTCCAAAACGCCTCACTGTGGTCGAGGTGGTGGAAATGGCAGAGTTCATGGACCGCGATGTAATCTATGATTCGTGGGGGTGCCATCATGCACTTCCAATGAAATGCCAGGTTTCCGTTCGGTGAGCAGGATGCCCACCGATGGCCCAACTCCCGCACATCGAGATTGTCAGGAACGACTCCGACCTTGGGAGCGAAATAGGCCACCCGTTGCGAGATCCGCTCGAATCCACGGCTGACAAAATAGTCCCTGAACGCTGCTTTCGCAGCAGGAATCTCGCCTCGATCCACCAAATCACGCCGGAGACAAAATCGCCCGCCCTTCAGAAGCAACGGCTCATCTTGATCTGCAACCAGAAGCAGACGATAGGATCGGCCCAGATAGAGGAATCCTTCGCCGTTCCGGTATTCACGGATCACCCTCGTCGCATTAAGATCCCGCCACTCGGCCAAGTTCTTATAGATCCATAGCCGCTTGGACTCGATGATATCCTCAATGCGTTCGGCGGGAATGGTCTCGGGCGCGCGGACTACCACCCGTCCATCAGGTTCAATAACGATGTCCGCAGTTCGGCGTGTGCTGCGGATCAACTCATAAGAAATATCCTTACCGGCATTCATCGCAAGAGTTCCTCATGCCGCTTTTCGGCCAGTTTAACAATCTCCACTGCAATCCGTTCATGGCGATCCGACAATTCCGGGATGCCGGAAAGGAGAAGTTCGGTGTCGATGTCACCACGTAAGCGCTTCACTTCGATGGGCTTCTTCCAAAAATCGATAATGTCAATGGTATCCTGAAGCGACTCGACGGTCTTTGAAACCACCCGCACAAGCGCGTCCTGATGTCGCGCCGGCACCCCCGTGTTTCCGAAAGCCAGGTCCGCAATGCGATCATGAAACGTGCTGACTTCCCGCGTCATTCCCTCTTGTCTGACAGTGCGTCCGGAGACTGCTTCATGGACCAGCGGTTCCATCTCCTTGGCAAGGAGATCCCACTGGTTCTTGTGATCCTCGATCAACTTCTCAAGTTTTTCGCTGAGTTTCTTGTAAAAAGCCGGATCCTCGTCGAAATGCACCGTGCAGTGCTTGCGGATGGCATGTTCCATCTCGCTGGCCTTGGCCTCCGGGTTACCGCGTGCATGGTGCTGCACCATCGCCATGAAGTCAGGCGATAGCAACTCCACTGGCGGAATTTTCGGATTGATGCCGAGGTCGATCAGATGTTCGTTGATCAGCGCACGCACCTTGGCACCGGCATCGGCGATGTCGAGCGACTCATCCTTGTAGCGCTCCTTGACCATCCGCAGCAAGTATCCAAAGCGACGTGTCGGGCCGCGGTATGGGTGGCCGGACGGATGCGGCAATATCAGATTCAAACTCTGAAGAAACTTTTTC
>CAIKDP010000338.1 GCA_903826205.1 Akkermansiaceae bacterium | reverse complement strand
CGCAGACCGGGCATCGCCTGATCGAGATACACTTTGATTTGCGCAACCAGAGGGGCCGACTCTTTCTGTCGCAGCTCCAAGCGGGCCTCCGGCGACCAGTCACGCGCCTTGTCCTCCAGATCGTACAGTTTCTGGATCAGGGTGAGGATATTGCCAATCAATGGATTCGCCGTGACTTCGTTCGCCTCGAAAAAGCCGCGGCGCACATGGGCCCAGCAGCAAGCCAGGATGATACGCCCCAGCGAATTCCGCGCCAGCGAAGAGTAGACATCGTAGCCATCTGTCAGGATAAACCCGCGGTAATCTCCAAGGATTTCCGCCGGTCCATCTCGGCCCCGCCCGGGACGGAAGTCGAAGTAGACATAGGGCTGGTCAATGCCCCCATGGTATCCCCACAGATAGGCAAGCGCCGCCTTCCTCTTTTTGCGGACCAGCATCTTGATGGTCGTCTCGTCGATGTGGATCAGGTGGCTCGACAAGATCCGGCACAGCATCAGGTCAGTCAGGGGCCGCACACCTTCCGCCGTTCGGCGCAGCAGGTGGCACAGATGTGGCCTCGACACCCACTGGCGCAACGGCCCCATCAGCATCTCCTGCTGACGGTACAGCGGCAGATGCCGTGCGAACTTCAGCTCAGTCACCAGAGCCGCCACCGACGGGCCAAAGATGCCCTTCGATAAAGCCGAGGGCGGCTTCCGGCTTGCTACCACCGGGCTGGCCACCCGGCAGGATCGGCAACTGTAGCTGTAGCTCCTGTCTTCCCGCACATACACCCGCGCCGGTTCGATCTCCAACTGCCGGCTCACATGCTTGCGGAAGGCTTCCCGGTCATCACCGCAACACGGGCAACGCAAGGCTTCCCCAGTCAGCTTGTGCTCAATGGTCTGGCAGGGCAGGGTTTCCGAAATGATCAGGCGCTGATGACGCTTCCGGGCAGGTTTCCGCTTCTCTGCGGCGGGCTCGTGCGCATCGTTGCCCTGATCTGCCGCTTCCGGGGGTGGGCCACCACCAAGCTCCACCGTATCAAACAGGCACTGCTGGCCGAGAGGATCAGCGATATACCGCTCACGGCTGGCCGAGTACAGCCGACGCTTCAACAGCTTGATGGTGTCCAGCGCTTCTGCCAGACGCTCTTCCTGCTCCTTGGCATAGGCAGAAAGCCGGACATTTTCGGCACGCAATTCGGCCACCAAGCGCATCTGCTCTTTTATTAATTCGATAAAAGGAGTTGCTGGATCCATGTATTTAATGTGCGAAAATGAGCCAAAAAATCAAGTCCCCAACACGGATAAATTTTGCCTTTTCAACAACCCGCCCCGCACGCCAGCGAGTTGGCTTCAATCGGCGGCTGCCGCCACCACTTGCGGTGACGGACACTCGACAGGTCGATGCCAGCCAACAGCAGCGACAGGTCTCCAGCCCGCATCTCCAGGCTGGTACCGGAGGTGCCATCTGGACAAGAAGGCATCTCGAAGGTCCCCCGTTCCAGACGCTTGTAGATGAGCACCATGCCATCTTCCACGGCCTGCAAGATCTTCACACGGTCCCGACGGCGGTTGAAGAACAAAAACAGGCTGCCCGTTTCCACCCGGCGCCTCATGCCCAATTCCACCACACCACACAAGCCGTCAAAGCTCTTCCGCATGTCCGTCGGTTCCAGGCATGCAAAGACCTGGACGGCACCTGTCCAGGTCATCATGGCGTCACCTCCCGACCCAGTAACTGGATCGCTGCCACAGCCATGGACACATCCCGCGTGCGCAGGCGTATCCCATTGGGAAGTTCAACCGTGATGCCACCACGAAAACCCAAGGCCGGGGATGGAAGACCAGGGATGACCCGCACCGGCACAAGCCCCATGGGTCTCCCGCCGGCTTTGGGCTTCAGGGCAGCTCCGGACATCCCAAGCCGTTTCCGCCAGAGATAAAATGAGGCAACCGATACCCCGCACCGCCGACAGTACGCCTCAATGCTCAACCCGCTCCCAGAGTGCCCCGCAACAATCCGTCCCCAATATCCTGACCGCCCACCATCCCGTGAAATCATGTTCCACCCCCCAGGCTTTTTTTAAACCAGAGGTTATTCAATGAACCCGGCTAGAACGCACTTCGTTTAACGGACACCGCCATACCGTCCTTGGAAATGATCCGAAAAACCTTCACCATGTTATAGTTCTCAAGATGGACTACGGTGCCGGTTGTCGCGATGTCCCAATCCCCAACCGGCCGATTGCGAGCCCTAGCCGGGTAGAACCTCCTGTTCTGTTTGAGCCTTGTCACCCATCGCCATCCGACCGTATCGATCTTTCGGAGATTTATCAGGCTGCTATACCAGCCGTCAAAAAGCACGCATTACGAATGGAATCCGCGCGCCTTGGCCATGGCGATCAAGTCCCCGAAATGGTTATTCTTGGTCTTGCTATCATTCGGCTTGTGATAGATCCGGTAATCGCAAGGCAAGTTGGCGCTCGCCATCGGTCCAAAGCAGCGTCAGCAAGTCGATCCCTTTGACAACAGCATGGTGCTTGCCTGACCACATGTGATGGACAACATCGCATCTTGCGAGCGTAT
>CAIKDP010000337.1 GCA_903826205.1 Akkermansiaceae bacterium | reverse complement strand
GGAAATATCACAGAGCGGAATACAAAGAAACCTGATGACCAGCCACCAGATGTTCAGCACGTCCGCGCCCCATGTCTCGTTGTAGGTTAGAAACCCGTGAGCAAGTCGGTTGCGAAGATCGCATCCAAATTTCTCACAAAGTAGGCCTCTGAGTTCAAATACGTGATTCTCTCCAAAAATCTTCACCGTCTCAGGCATGGCCAAAAGAACTCCGAGCGAGCGCTCTTGTTGAATCAATTTGGCGTCCAATTTAGAGGTGATGTGGCCGGCTTTCTTAAGGACGTGGCGCAGGCTCTCTTCGATCTGCGGAACTAGCAAATGAGCGGCGAAGTCAAACTCCCCGCGAAACCCGCAGACAATGCCTTTTAAGAACAATCCCTCGTGCCCCTTAGAAATAAACGGGTTCTGCAATACGAGAAACTCAAGGTCCCTGTAACTCGGTCGATGCTCATTCCAAATCTGCCTTCTGCACACATCGATATAGGCTTGAGCCCGCAACCCCCAATCTATCTGCGCTGCCTGGTGGAACATTTCCGCTTCGATTGCCGCTTCTCGATGTTCGCCGTTGACATGAACGACCGACGGCTTATTAGCAACCACACGCCCATCAGAAGCCATCATTGTAACACCGAAGAGGCTGGCCAATGGAAATTCGTCGATCTGATCGAGCACACGTCTCCGCAAGGCGTCGGTGTTGATCGGGTTATGTCCCATCGCCATTGCAAAGATCGCCTCATGGAGGGGCTTGTCAGAGACGTGCTTTTGGGCAATTTCAACCATGTTCGATACATCCCTTTCGTGGGAGTATGTCTGCATCTCACTCGTCGCCTCCCCCTGCCAATCGAGAAGGCATTTATGCAAGCGTTTGATCCGTTCAACCTCATCACGGCCTTGTCTCAAACACTCGATGCCGACAGCCAAATGGTGCACAGCCGAAGAATATCCCTGCCCACCTTTCTCGATACATCGCTCTGCACACCGAACTAATGAATCGCCCTTCAAGCGCTTAGTTCTCCTAACGCTTTCGTCATCTCTCGCCCACTCGAAGCAGTTGACGGCAATATCATAATATTGTCGGCCAAGAAAGTCCGAACCTCCTTGATCGAGACGTGTGCCTATCGACTCCGCAATTGACGCAAGGGCCTCAGGCTCTCCCGAGCGGTGCTCGACAAGCAAGGAAAGCAGGCGTGCACAGTAAGCATCGTCGCACGAATCCCGAAGTCCATTGAGCCGACCCAAGATAAAATCAGTGTAGCATTCAAATTGTGAGCTCTTAACACCAAGGATCCTCGCGAGGCCAAATCCCCGTTCAAGAATTGTGATACCCCATGTCCACTTGGACATTTTATCCAGGGCTTTGAACTCTTCGAGATAGGCATTTGCCGCGAGCTTGGCCCCCTTGTGATTCTTTTTTCTTATCCAAACTATATCGCTGAACCGGGCGCAAAGAGCAGGAACCGTTGTATCTCCCATTAATGCCTCAATTGTTGAAATTGCAGAGTCGTCAAAATCTCCGATATCAGCACTCCTGCCTGATGTCGTGACCAGCGCGGGACCCAGCGGCTCATCCAAGCGTCCGGCATTAAGACTCATGGATGTCAGGTGCCCAAGAAATCTATAGACTCTGCTTGGAACCATCTCACCGGCCTCCATGCTACTCCGTGATCGGTCAAAAAAGACTCTCGAAATCTGATAGCAGATCGGAAGTTCGGCTTCAGATGCGATCGCTTCCCACGCCACCGATCTGATCTGATCTAAGGTTGGAGATGTGTCACCTTCGGTCATGCTATTCGATAAATTGGTCTTCAGGGACCGTTAATTTCTGGGCGGAAAGCCACTCTCTGAGAAGCACCCTTGAAGTCAGGAAGGCAGCGGTAATCTCAAAAAAGCCCACGAAGGGAATATTTTCCAATCTGAGAAGATGTGTTCTTGTTGCTGTCTCAACCATGCCCTGATCCAATCGCTGAGCCAAACGCTGGTTACCCTTCTGCCCCGGATACCAGTTAACGGCCAAATCCAAGTGCATTAGCTTCGCCGCTTCCGCCGCCGTCCCAACAGACGCACTGGTATCCAAATGGATACAAGAGCCAAGGACCTCCTGAAATCCCACGGTTCTATGGATTATTTCTTCGACCATCACCGAGAGGTAGTTGGGACTCCCTCTTTTCACGGACATTTCCCATCGACGAATCCCCTTAACGTGCCTTTCCCACCATGCTTCCAAGTCTTCATTGGGTGAAGCAGGGTCAGCAATTTCAACCGTCAATCCTGTCAACTGTCCTGGATGCACCTCCAAGTTATTCCACCAATGAGGATCGATTGGGCGAACTATGGCCTCATAAAGACGAGAGCTTGGTCGCTTATCAAAAATACGCGATGGCTGTAGCCGCAGATAGAGTGGACTCTTCGGGAATCTCTGCCTGATCCACGACACCAGCCCCGGATTCAGCCCGTAATCGAGCTCGGCAAAATGCCGCCCAAACTTCACAAACTCCGTGCCGGAGACAAACTCTAGTGCTGCGGAATTGATGAGGTCAGCAGGACGTTCACCTGACACCCTGACATGATTCCAAAGGTCCGGTGCCGCTTTGAATAGCGCATGCTCTTTATTGTAAGGTTCCAGCCTCACGTGCATGTGCTTCTTATGGAGCCTACTCGAAATCTCAAACGAAAGGACGAATAGAACGAGCCGGTCCTCGACTGAAAAATTGTGGAAATACCCAATCGGCAAATAAGGAGATGCTTTCTCTTTGTCTGAATCGGTCATGAAAGTCCTGCGCGCAGACAAGAGCATGGTAAGCAGCGTTGGATTGCTTTGCGCAAGGTCCTCCAAGAAGTCGTGGGACGCTGCGTTTGCTGTATCACAAGATGCAACCACCCTTTCGAGACCATCAAGATAGTCTGAAATCGGATCGGCAGGCGCAGTCTCGACACTCATAGGTTCATTGTTGGCATTCACTCGCTTGCGTGGAGGTCAGAGCTTTCTTTTCCTTCAAACGGCGCAGCCGTGCGCTCACCAATAGCTTTCAGTTGCGCCATGAACTCTGCGTTAGTCCAAGACCTTGATTGCTCGAAAGTCCGCTCTTCCGGATATGCAAAAAAGGCGACCAGCATTCCGTCGATAACAAATACCAAGGGCTCATGTCCTGCCCGAAAGGCATCTGAAGCGGGTGCCGTTAATGCCGGAGGGTCAAAGCTGATTTTGAAGCGATCATCATTGAGTTGCCCAATGCTTGGATCGATCAATACGCCGTCCGCAACCACGGCCAAATGGCCAAGCCAGTTGCCTTCGACGTCATAGTTTCCGAGCGTTTTGTCACCCGGTTCACCGTCGTGTGGCTGGCCGATGGTGCGATAGTGAAGCCGCACTTTCTTTCGCTCGCCTCCGTCTGTAATGTCTAGGTCGATCCAACCATCGGCGTGTGGGCCGTTGATTGCAGTCGTCACAAGCTGCTGAACTCCAACTTTTTGGAAGATTGTGGGGTCTTCTTGTTTACCGAACACAACACCTCGAATCACCAACGGCGTCGCAGGCATGCCCAGTTGTTCAAATGCATCAAGTAGCGCCCTCGATAACGGCAGGCACTGCAATGTGCCACCTGACTCCTCGTAGCTTTCGTTCAGTAGCTGGATCGTAATTTTTTCAAACATGCTGTTCATTCGAGTTGCCGAAACTTAGACGACACTCACCTCCCCGCTCAGCAGCTTCGGCAGCAGCGTGTCGCGCAGGGTGGCTAGGGTACGGGATTGGTGGAGATTGGCGGTGATTTTGGCGTAGATCGGCTCAACTTTGGCTGTGAAGGCTGCCATCAGCTCCTTGGGTGGCAAGACCACGGGGATCGGGCGGAAGTTCTGTTTACTGATTTCGGCGAAGGTGGTGCCAGTGGCACGGCTTTCGATCTCGGCCATGTTCGTTTGGCACCAGTTCAGCATGAAGAAGTTCGAGGCGCGCTCGTTGCACTTTAATGCGATGAAGCCCTGATTGATGGCGACGGGCATCGCGGCAATGGCGAGGTAGCCAACCGGTGCACGTGAAGAAAGGAGCAGCGTCCCGACGGGCAGCAGGCCGGAGGAAATCTTAGCGATGCCAGCATCGGTGAGCTTGCGGTCGGTATCGAGGAGGATGGGCGCTTGGAGTGAAGAGAAATCCTTCGGTGTCGTCCAGTGGTGCATGCCACCGTCCCAATACTTGGGTTCAGCGGTGCTTGGTGTTCCGCCTCCGACGCAATCGACGACTTCACCAACAGGTTTGATAGACCAGCCATTCGGAATGTGGCCGACATATGAGTATTGAAACGACGATGGAAAAAGGGCAGCAGTGGCGGCGTCCATGCCCTGCGGCTTATGTCCGTCGAGCTTGGCGCGGACCGGGTCAAAGTCCACGAACCAGCTTTGGAACAGCGTCCGCGCCATCGCCTCCAGCGTCGCGTTCATCCGCCGGTTCAACTCGATCTTGTCGTCCAGTGACCCAAGCACCGCCGCGATGCTCTTTTGCTCGGCCAGGGGTGGGAGCGGAAACAACTGCGCGCCAAATGTATCTCGCGATAACGTCGGGTTGGATGTCCCATCCTTGAGATGATTCAGTCCGACATACTTCACCAGATGGTAGAGGTATTTTAGCTCAAGGTCGGGCGTGAGCGTGCTAGCATAATATGCGGTATCAATCACCCAGAAATCTTTGTCGCACCATTTGACGCCCAGCGGTCCTTGCCCCTTTCTGCCGAGTATCAAACCGGGAGCTTTGGCTAGGGGCGCGTCATGCCAGCCACATTGGCCGTTCGTCCCAAACACCGGCACCTTGCCAGGACTTCGGGTATCGGCCTTCAGCGCACGTCCGTAATTCAATGCGACGATTTTTCGCGCAGGAACCATTGGCCATTTCCAATCCGTGTCCCGTGCGAAGCCACGTGGATAGGTCGCTGCTTCGGTTGTTGAACCTTCACCCGCCATAACCCAGCCCCCTCAGGTTTGCCTTTATGGCCTTTTCTAACTTCGCGGACTCGGCGAACTGGGCGTGCAGTTCGGCGACCAGGCGCGGCATCTTTTCCTCGAAGGGATCACCGTCGTCCTCGACTTCCTCGGCCCCAACATAACGACCGGGCGTCAGGACATGGCCGTGCGCGGCAATCTCCGCGGTGGTCGCGGACTTGCAGAAGCCGGGAATGTCGGCGTAGGGGACGTCAGCACCGGGAGAGATGCCGAGCTTATACCCCTCTTCCAAATAGCGCTCCTCGTCGTGACGCCAGTGGTGATAGGTACTGACGATCCTCTCAATATCAGTCCCGGTCAACTCACGATGCACACGGTCAATGAGAGTGCCCATTTTCCGCGCATCAATAAACAGCGTCTCGCGGCGACGATCCCGGATGTGGTGTGGAAGATCATCGCCCGGTTGTTTCACTTTGCGGGCGGCCTTGCTCTTCGTTAGGAACCACAGGCAGACGGGAATCTGCGTGCTGTAGAAGAGCTGGCCGGGGAGCGCGACCATGCAGTCCACGAGATCGGCGTCGATCAGGGCGCGGCGGATGTCGCCCTCGCCGGACTGGTTGGAACTCATGCTGCCATTGGCCAGCACGAAGCCCGCCATGCCGCTAGGCGCGAGATGGTGGATGAAGTGCTGGACCCAGGCGAAGTTGGCGTTGCCCTTGGGCGGGACGCCAAACTGCCAGCGCACGTCATCGTCCCGGCGGAACCAGTCGCTGTCGTTGAAGGGCGGGTTGGCCAGCACATAGTCGGCGCGGAGGTCGGGATGCAGGTCGCGGCGAAAGGTGTCGGCGTGCTCGGGTCCGAAGTCAGCCTCGATGCCGCGCAGCGCCAGGTTCATCACGGCGAGCCGCCGGGTGGTGGCGTTGCTCTCCTGACCGTAGATGCTGATGTCACCGAGCCGGCCACCGTGGGCCTCCACAAACTTTTCCGACTGCACGAACATGCCGCCTGACCCACAGCACGGGTCGTAGATGCGGCCCTTGTAGGGTGCCAGCATTTCAACGAGGCAGCGCACGATGCACGACGGGGTGTAGAACTGGCCGCCATTCTTGCCCTCGGCACTGGCGAAGCGCGTGAGGAAATACTCATACACCCGGCCTAGCAAATCGACGGACCGATGGGTCTTCTCGCCCTCGCTGGCCGCGGTGAGCATGATGGTGCCGATCAGGTCGATCAGCTCACCCAGCCGGTGCTTGTCGAGACCCGGGCGCGCATAGTCCTTGG
>CAIKDP010000336.1 GCA_903826205.1 Akkermansiaceae bacterium | reverse complement strand
ACGCTCATCCCGGACCAACTCACGCTGCGCCATTATCTGGAAGCGCTTGGCAACGGACTGGTCGTGCCCTCCATCCAAAACAGCCTGCTCTATGCCGGTTGCGCCACCTTGTTAGCCCTGGCCATCGGACTGGCGGTGGCCTGGGTGGTGGTGCGCTCCGACCTGAAATTCCGCGGTTTTCTCGATGCCGTGGTGATGCTGCCCTTGGCGGTTCCCGGCTTGGTGATGGCATTCGGCTACCTCGCGCTGTCGCAGGAGGGCAAGGTGTTTCATTTCCTCGTGGGCGCGGGCGGCAGCCCCTTCCTGTTGCTGGTCATTGCCTATGCCATGCGCAGGCTCCCCTACATCGTCCGCGCCGCCGTGGCCGGCCTCCAACAAAGCAACCCGGCCCTTGAGGAGGCCGCCCGCTCGCTCGGGGCCACCCCCGCCAGGGTGATGCGTCGCATCGCCCTGCCGCTCATCGGCGCCAACGTCGCGGCTGGGGCGATCCTCGCCTTTGCCTTCGCCATGTTGGAGGTGAGCGACAGCCTCATCCTCGCCCAACAAACCCAGCATTACCCCATCACCAAAGCCATCTATGCGCTGTTGAGCACCCTCGGCAACGGCACCGAGCTGGCCGCCGCCCTCGGCGTTTGGGCCATGGCTTTCCTAACAGTCGCAATCATGGGGGCCACCGTCCTGGGCGGCAAGCGCGGCGGGCTGTTCAACCTTTAAAGAGAAATGAAACCGCAGATGGACGCAACCGAGCGAAGCGAGATGGACGAACACATTATTCAAGGATCTGAGTCAAATTCACGCAGATAATCAAAGAGTTGTGACGCTTTGCGGTCTCACCTGCTGGGGCAGGTTGGAATTCCGTTCAAACCTCTTAAAATCAATGTTCATCTGCGTTTTAATCTGCGGTTCATTTTCCTCTTTAGCACCAAGATATGAGGGTGGGTGAACTGCGGCGGTTAACCGGCTGCGGCTGGAAGCCGCAGTTACGGCTGCACGGCTTGCAGGCGAGAGAACAACTTGCCGGTGGTGGTTTTGCTGGCGGGGATGTTGACGCTGACCGCATCCGGGGTGTTGCCCTCATTCACGCTGACCACGACGCCGCTATAGGTGCCGCCAGTCTGGGTGATGGGCACGTCGGTCCAAGGGCCGGCCGGGCTGGTGGCGTATTGCAGGACCAGGTTGGTCACGCCAATGGAGGCTTCCAAACGGTTGAACGTCAGGGTCAGGCCGCCGCTGGCACTGGCAGTGGGCTTGGGCAGGAGCCCATTGTTATTGGCATTGGGATTGGTGGCACCGAGGACCCAAGCCATGCCGTTGGAGACGCCATCGTTGTTGGAGTCGGCAGTGAACGCGGCGGGGGTGCCGGAGAGGCCATTATGGGCGGCCCAAGTCTTGTAGGCGTCGAGGGTGACGGTGACCAGAGCCGTGTTAGGAACCGTGTCAATGGTGGGGATTTCCGAGGCAAAGTTGCTTCCCTTGTTGGCGGCGGTGGAGGGCGCGTTATAGTCAAAGATCCACGCGTTGGTGCCAAACAAATACGAGGTGTTGTCCAAGTAGGCGGCCGACGAGGCGTTGACAAATCCACTGGTGATGTTGCCGGTGTAGCTCAGCAGCGTGAGTTTGCTGCCAGTGGTCCAGGTGAGCGCATCCAACCCGGTTAGATCGAGGGTGACCGCCGTGAGCGAAAGACTGCCGGCAACCACCATCAGGTCAGCCCCGCTGGATGTGCCGTCCTGCGCTTGATAGGCAAAGTGTGAACCGTTGGCGAGGTCCAGGTTACCACCGCATGCGAGGCTCTGGATTTGGATGACAGGGCTGCCCGGTGACAAGGTGCCGCTCACATTGACAGCGCCGCCGATCCTGCCGGTGCCGCCGAGGGTTGAGCCGGTGTTGACATTGACCGGACCATCGCCGGTGCCGCTGCCGGTGGTGTTATTCACCAGCAAGGTGCCACTCACGACGGTGCCCGCGTGATAGGTGTTATCGCCGGAGAGCGTGAGGGTGCCGGCGCCATTCTTGGCCAGACTGTAGTTAAAGAGGCCGCTGTTGATATCGCCGGAAAGCGTCAGGCTGTCGCCACTTCCCGTCACCATGACAGCCACACTCTGGGCCAGCGTGATGGGCGCACTGATCAACTGCGTACCCGCAACCGTGATGCCGGGCGAATCACCCGCCAACCTGAGGCTGCCAGCGCCGGTCGCCAGCGTGTAGTTGCTGGCACCGGTGAAACTCAGCGCATTGAGGTTGACTGGTGTGTCTACGGTGACGGTATGGCCGCCGGCGTCGAACGTCGCGGTATCGACACCACCAAAGCCTGCGAAGGTGCCCGGCGCGGCGTTGATACCCACGGTGTCGGTCCAGTCGCCATTGGCCGACCAGTTGCCATTGCCGGCGGCAGTCCAAGTGGCGAGGCCGTTGGTGGCGCTGCCGGTGACATTGACCACCACGGGGGAGATCGAGCCCAACTCTGCGCTGACGGTGGATGAGAAGCTCGCGCTGCCCAGGACACCTGCGGCAATGCTTCCGCCGAGGCTGTAGTTGGCCGTTTGGGTCGTCGCACCGTTGAACGCAGTGGAGTCACTGGTGGTGAGAGTCAGGCTGCCGGTGTTGGTTCCGGCAAAGCTGCCCAAGCTCGCATTGGCGGTCACCGCGTTCGCACCGGCGCTGCTGATAGCCGTGGTGCCCGTCGAGACGGCACCCGCATGGATTGTGCCCAGCGCGATGGTCGGTGTTCCGACGCTGAAGCTGCGTTGATCGACCACATCCAAGGTGCTGCTGGCGGTGGCGGAATCAAACTTGACATTGAAAGTCTTGCCCGTGCCCACCGTGCCCACATCGCTGATGCTGCCGGTAAATGGCTGGTCGATGGTTCCGGCACCCACCGTCTGGCTGCCTGAAGGACTGAAGCTGGCGACCGTCAAGGCGCCGCCGTTATCCGTCAATGTCGCGGTTAGACTGGCTGTGCCGCTGTTGCCATAGGTCCCATCGATGGTCTTGCTGGCATTCGCCAACACGCGGGTATTGGCTGGAGTGGTAATGACGAGTTGCGGGATCGGCGCTCCGATGGAAGCGATGCTAACGACGCCGCTGGTGTAGAGGCTGGTGGTATCCCAATTCAGGCCGCTGAGGGTTGGCAAATTCAGGAAGCTGAATTCACCCGTGGCCGTGCCCGTCCAGTCGAACAGATCCCAAGAGTTGCCGGCGGCAAAAGTCCCGGTGAAGTTGCCCGCCTCGGTCAAATT
>CAIKDP010000335.1 GCA_903826205.1 Akkermansiaceae bacterium | reverse complement strand
TCAAGGACTTCGCACGAGAATATAACAAAACGTGCGGTCCCTTCGTGTGGACAAAGGGGCCAGACAAGTTAAAGAAGATCATTGAACTTACCAAGTCCCATCAAAAGCATATGCACACCAATTAGAAGGACGATGCACTAGTGAGCACCGTAGTGCAGTTGGGGTTGTCAGGGACGGGGATTCTTACCCTGGATAACTTCGTCTATAGCACCGTCGCGTTTCGTCAAACCGGCGGCACCTTGAATTTGACCCATGCCTCAAGCCTGACCGGCCAATACTCGCTATCAACCAGCGGCAGCGGTTCAACAACCGTGAATATCGGCGCAGCAACAGAAAATGACACAAGTTCACTAACAATTTCTGCGGATAGTACGGTTACCACCGCGGCCGCAGGTGACTCATTGCTTATTCACGTCGGAACCGCCACGACAACGGGAAATTCCTTGAATGTCACGGACGGCAATTTGGATGCAAGCGCGCAGGTTGTGCTGAATGCGGGTAACAACCTGAACGTATCTGGCGGATCCGCCGCTTTAAACGCTTCAGGTCCGGCCAACACACAAGACACATGGAACGGGAAGGTCAATGTTTCAGGAGGCACCTTGTCATTGGACAACATGACGACTCCGGCAGGCGCATCCTATGTACAAACCGGCGGCGCGCTCATTTTGGCAGCCGGTTCAGTCTCCACACTGTCAAGCGGCACGATAGATTCAACCACAGCATCACCTTCCACCGTAAACATAGGCGCCGGCTCCTCCAATGGAAATACGCTGACAATGAACAGCGGTTCAATATCGGGTGCGGCAACGGCAGTGAATATTGGTATTGGGGGCACTACGGGGAATACTTTGGCAATGTCTAATGGTAACATCACAGGCGGCGGCACCACGGTTCATATCGGCACCACCACCACCGGCTCATCCGGCAATTCCTTAACAGTTTCGGATAATGGCGTGTTGGATCAATCAGCCCAGGTTGTAATCAATGCAAACAATTCTCTTGATATGCAGAGCGGCGGCACAGCAACCCTGGACAGTGCCGACACTTGGGCAGGCACCATTCATTTGGCTGCCGGAACCTTAATCCTGGATTCAACAGTTCAAATCGGGACACTCAATCAAACCGGCGGCAATCTTGTCCTCCAAGGCGGTTTCCTCCTGAAGTTGGAGGCCGGCAGCGTCATGAGCGGCGGGACATTGGCCTTTTCAGGTGGCGGCAACACCCTTGAGCTGGCTGGCGGAACATTGGGTGCCGCTTTGGATCTAACGACTAACAACACACTATTGCTGTCATCCGGTGCGGCGGCTACCTTAAGCAACACGATGACAAATTGGGCCGGCGGAAGCGTCAAATTGAAGAACGGGACGATTACCTCGAGTGGATTTGCCCACAACTCGGCGGATGGCTCATATAACCAAACATGGGGGGTGTTAGACCTGACGCGAAATGCGGATAAGACCCCTTCCGTTTTGACGCTGACCACCATGGACAGCACAATCACCGGGGGAACAGTGAATATCGGTGGAATCACCAGCGCGGCCGACAGAGGGAACAGTCTGACGATTTCGACAAACGGAACCTTGGATGGAGTCATCGGCCTGGATTATGCCGCCTCCGTCACCATTGCCGCGGGAAACACCCTGAATGTGGCAGGCGGAATTGTGAACTTGAATGGCGGTGGAACAGGCACTGATTATTGGCACGGGACAGTCAACGTATCCGCTGCCGCGGGTCAAGGCGGGTATTTAACATTATATGGTATTAGCAACAGTACAGCGCCATACTTTACACAAGACAACGGCACCACATTATTAACCTACAGTTCGACCTTGAAATTGGGCACGGGAAGCTCCATTACAGGCGGAAATGTAATACTTGACGCCACACATAAAAGCAACAAGGTTGACATTGCGAGCGGCGGCACTTTTGCCTCCAATGCAGCGATAACTATCGCAACAGGAAATTCCTTCTATGTAACTGGCGGAACCGCAACCTTGAACGGCAGCGGTGCGGGAAGTGACAGTTGGGACGGAGCGGTTAGTTTGTCCGCTGGAACCTTGACCTTGGATTCAATCGTTCAAAACGGGACACTCAGTCAAACCGGCGGCACCAGCACGGTGAGCGGCGCTGTCACCATCGGAACGATGTCGGGCGGCACGGCGAACCTGAATGGCACCACCAGCGCGATCACCACGCTCAATGGCGGCACGCTCAACCTTGGCACCACGGCATTGACGGTGAGTGCTGGCACGACCTCTGGCGCAATCACTGGCGCGGGTGGCAGTCTCATCAAGGCAGGTTCAGGCACGCTAAACCTAACCGGCACCAACACCTACGGCGGAGCTACGACGGTCACCGCCGGCACCCTGAGCGTGACCAACCCCAACTTTTGCCCCGCCGCTCCGCTCAGCATCGCCAGCGGAGCCGTGCTCAGCCTGTCAGGCGGCGGCATCCACAAGGTTTTCGCACTGGTCCTCGGCGGCGTGCCCCAGCCCGAGGGCCTGTATCAAGCATCCAACACCGGCGGCGCCATCACCGGCCAGGGCGTCATCCAAGTCGGTGATGCCGTCGTGACGCCCGCCTATCTGACATGGGCCGCGAGCGTTCCCGGCCTCAGCGACACCTATCCGACCCACGATCCGGATGGCGATGGCATGACCAACCAGCAGGAATACGCCTTTGGTCTCGATCCTAACAGCGGAGCATCGGTCAGCCCGATCCGCGTGCCGCTAGTTCAAGCCGGTGGAACCTTCAGCTACAGCCGGCCTGATCCAATAACCACCGGCCTCGGTTACACAGTGGAGAAATCGCCCGACCTGAGCATCTGGTCCGTGGATGCCGCAGCGACCCAAACCGTCACCCAAACTGTTTCCGGCGTGCAGACCGTGGAGGTCTCCCTCAGCGGCCCCAAACCTCTCACCGCGTCGCAGCTTTTCGTGCGGGTCTTGGCTCAGTGATCGTGTCGCGGGTCGGCACTTCCTGCTTGTTTCCGGCCAACCGCCGTGCTATCAGACAGGCACGCGCTGACCGCCCCCTTCCATCCAATCAGAAATATAGCCATGACCCGATCCCCCATCCTCGGCACCCTCGCCATTTTGGCGCTTTTTCAATCCGCTCCGGCCCAATACCCGGGCTGGCAGCATTCCGGATCCCTGCATATCCTGACCACGCCCGGAGGCGCGAACCTGCCCGCCTCGGCCACCGAAGAAAACTTCCCGTTGCTGGTGCGGCTCGACAAGGGGGTGTTCGATTTCAAACAGGCGCAGGCTACGGGCGGGGATGTCCGGTTTGCAGCCGAGGGCAAGGCGCTATCTTATCAGATAGAGAACTGGGACGCGGTGGATGGCACGGCGAGCATCTGGGTGCGCATTCCAGTGATCAAGGGCAACGCGCGTCAGGAATTGAAAATGTTCTGGGGCAAGACCGATGCGGTGAGTGAGTCTAACGGAAAGGCGGTGTTCAACGAGTCCAACGGGTATCTGAGCGTCTGGCACATGGATGATCCGGTGAAGGATGAGGTCGGCACGGTCGAGTCCAAGGACACGGGCACCACGCCGGCCGCGGGGATGATTGGCAAAAGCCGGCGTTTTGTGCAAGGCAAGGGGATCAGCTGCGGCGATAAGATCGCCACCTATCCGACCGGCTCCGCGCCCCACACCTCCGAGGCATGGTTCCGGGCCGAGAGGCCGAATGCGCTGGTTCTGGGATGGGGCAATGAAGCGGGGCAGGGCAAGGTGATCCTGCATTATTTCAGTCCGCCCCACATGAAAGTTGAATGTTACTTTTCCGGCGCGGATGTCAAGGGGGGCAGTTCCCTCACACCGGCCGAGTGGGTGCAAGTGGTCCACACCTACAAGAACGGCGATTCGCGCGTCTATGTGAATGGCGTGCTCGACGGCGTCTCGACGAATCCCGGCGCCCCGCTGAACATCAAGAGCCCGGCCCGGATGTATATCGGCGGCTGGTATGACAACTACCAGTTTGTCGGCGACATCGATGAGGTGCGCCTGTCCAAGGTCACGCGCTCCGCCGATTGGGTGAAACTCCAGTATGAAAACCAAAAGCCCCTGCAAACCTTGGTCGGCCCGCTGGTGCAACCAGGGTCCGACTTTGCGGTCTCGGCGAAAACACTCACCTTGTTGGAGGGCAAGAGCGCTGACCTAACAGCCAAGGCCGGCGGCGCGCAGAAAGTCTATTGGATCATCAAACGCGACGGCCGGGAATCCGTGGTGGCGGTGGATCGCTTTGCCTACACGCTGGATGCGGGTCGCGTCGCGGGCGATGCGTCGCTGACCCTCCAGTTCAAGGCGGTCTATGCCGATCAAGTCAAGACCTCGGACATACCCGTCACCATCAAGGAGGATATCCCGGAACCTGTAGTCACCTTGAAAGCACCGGCGACCTGGGATGGCCGTGAGACCCTCGAGGTACTGCCGCAGATCGCCAATCTGCAGGCGCTGCAGGCCAAGGGCGTCGGTGAATTGAAATATCATTGGAGTGCATCGGGACTAGCCGTGATCAAGGAGGTGGCACCCGGCAAACTCCTGCTCAAGCGGGCGCAAAACAGCGGCACACTCAACGTCAAGCTCACGTTAAGCAACGGCGGGGCGGAGGTCGCGGCCACGACCATGCTGGCGGTCAAGGAGCCGGCCAAGGACGTCTGGGTGCAACGGGTGTCCGCCAAGGATGAAAAACCCTCGGACAACCAGTTCTATGCCCGTGACGACACGAACGAGGGCACACTTTATTACAACGGATATCTAACGGATTCGGCCGACGCGGTGTTCCTCAAAGTCTATGCGGATGACAAACCCTACAAAGGCGAAATCCAAAAGCCCAAGGCGGACAAAGCCTATGCGTTCGCCGTCAAACTCAAGCCCGGCCTCGTCAAGTACAAGGTGGAGTTCGGTACCAAGACGGGTACCACCGAAACCGTCCTGCACACGGTGGTCAATCTGGTGTGCGGCGACGCCTATCTGATCGACGGGCAGTCCAATGCGGTGTCGACCGACTGGGCTGGCGACAAGACCGATTACTCCAGCGAGTGGATCCGCAGTTTCGGATCCATGGAGGGCGATGTCAGCAAGGGCTGGGGCAACGCGGTCCGGCGTGAGGGCGGCCGCTGGCAGATCGGCTATTGGGGCATGGACTTTGCCAGACATTTGGTTGATACCCAGAAAACCCCGATCTGCATCATCAATGGTGCGGTCGGCGGAACCCGCATCGACCAACACCAGCCGAGTTCCAGCAACCGCACGGATCCGGCGACCATTTACGGGCGGATGTTGGCGCGCGTCCAGCAAGCCGGGCTGACCCACGGCATCCGTGCCGTCCTGTGGCATCAGGGGGAGGCCGACCAGGGAGCCGACGGTCCGGATGGCGGCTACGGTTGGGAGACCTATCAACAATACTTTGTGGACATGACCGCCGCGTGGAAACAGGACATGCCGAATCTCCAGCATTACTATCTCTATCAGATCTGGCCCAATGCCTGCAGCCAGGGGGGTACCCTGCAAAGCGACAGGCTGCGGGATGTGCAACGGCGCCTGCCGCGCCTGTATGCGCACATGAGTGTGATGTCCACGCTCGGCATCAAACCGGAAGGTGGTTGCCATTATCCAGCAGCCGGCTACGCCGAAATGGCCCGGCTGATGATTCCACTGGTCGAGCGCGACCATTACGGCAAGGTCTTGCCTCAACCCATCACAGCGCCCGACCTGAAGCAGGCCGGTTACACAAACTCCAACAATGATGAGATTGCACTCGTGTTCGACCAGCCGGTGGCCTGGATTGACGCGCTGGCCAGTCAATTCTATCTGGACGGGGAGGCGGGCAAGGTTGCTTCCGGCGCGGTCTCCGGCAATGTGCTCACCCTCAAGCTCACCGCCCCCGCCACCGCGAAAACCATCACTTATATCACCGACAAGAGATGGGATTCCAAGACCCTGCTCTACGGCAAAAACGGCATCGCTGCGCTCACGTTCTGCGAGGTGCCGATGCAGGAGAAGGATCGTTAGAACATTCTGTAAACTCAATTGAAATCAATCTATCTATCAATGAACACGATCCGCGACATGGCTATGAATGGCACAAGTGAAATCTGTCACACCGGGGAGCGCCGGCGTCCCGCCGGCCGCTTTTGGCATCTTGCCGACAGCATCTTTGGCACAGGGGTCGCCACTCTAGCGATTGATGAGTATCAGGCACGTGGCAATCCCATGCCTGAATGCCGGCGCAGGGAAGAATGTTCGGCAGGATGCCGAACACAGCCGGCAGGATGCCGGCGCTCCCCAATTCTCAGACAGACGGTTCTTGCCCTGCTGGTTGTCTCGCCCGCCCTGGCCGCTGACTGGCAAGCGGTCGACGGGCCGCTCAAGACGCGCTGGGCCAAGGATGTGTCACCCGCAAACGTCCTGCCCGAATATCCGCGGCCGCAAATGGTGCGCAAGGATTGGCTCAACCTCAATGGCGTGTGGGACATCAAGACAGGAGATGGCACAGAGGCCAGGATCCTTGTGCCCTTCGCCATCGAGTCGGCCTTGTCGGGCGTGATGAAGCATACGGACCGTCTAACATATCGCCGCAGCTTTGAGGTCCCCAAGGCATGGGCCGGCCGGCAGGTGCTGCTGCACTTCGGTGCGGTGGACTGGGAAACCAAGGTGTCAGTCAACGGCAAGGAACTCGGCGTGCACCGCGGTGGCTATGACGCCTTCAGTTTTGACATCACTGCGGCGCTCAAGCCTGAGGGTTTGCAGGACAACACGGTTCAGGAGATCACGGTCGAGGTGTTTGATCCAACCAATGATGGCGGCCAGCCGCGCGGCAAACAAAAGTTGATTCCCAAAGGCATCATGTACACCCCTACCACCGGCATCTGGCAGACGGTTTGGCTGGAGCCGGTGGCGTCTAACCACATTGAGGCGTTGAAAATCATGCCGGATGTGGATGGCAATTGCCTGAATCTAACAGTGATTGGATCCGGCACCGTGGAGGTGGTCGCCAGCGACGGTGGCAAGGAGGTGGCCCAAGCCAGTGGCGCAGCGGGCAGTGAACTCAAGCTCGCCATCCCCAACCCGAAGCTGTGGTCGCCGGACTCACCGCAATTGTACGACCTGCGCGTTTCGTTGAAATCAGGCGACAAGACCGTCGACGAGGTGACCAGCTACTTCGGCATGCGCAAGATCGCCTTGGGCAAGGACGCCAAGGGTGTCACCCGCATCATGCTCAATGGCAAAGCTGTCTTTCAGGTCGGGCCGCTCGACCAGGGGTTCTGGCCGGATGGCATCTACACGGCGCCCACCGATGAGGCGCTGCGCTTTGATGTGGCGGAAACCAAGCGGCTTGGTTTCAACTGCACCCGCAAGCACATCAAGGTCGAGCCGGACCGTTGGTATTACTGGTGCGACAAGCTCGGGTTGTTAGTCTGGCAGGACATGCCCAGCGTCAACTCCTACCTTGGCAAGCAGCCGGTGCGGCCGCCGATCGACGCGCCACAGTTCAAGAGCGAGTTGGTGACCATGGTGAAAAACCATTGGAACAGCCCGGCCATCATCATGTGGGTGGTTTTCAACGAGGCCCAGGGCCAGCACGACACGGAGGCCTTGGTGGCGGAGGTCAAGGCACTCGATCCATCACGGTTGGTTAGCAACGCCAGCGGCGGGGCCGACAAGAATTGCGGCGATGTGATCGACGTCCACAGTTATCCCGGCCCTGATTCCCCCAAGCCGGAGGACAGGCGCGCAGCGGTGTTAGGAGAATTCGGCGGGCTGGGTCTGCCCGTGGACGGTCACACCTGGAGCAAGAAAACCTGGAGTTATGAGGGCGCCCAAAACATCGAGGACTTGACCCAAGGTTATGAGAAACTCCTCGCCAAAGCTTGGGAATTGAATGCCACGGCCGGCCTGTCCGCCGTGATCTACACCCAGATCACCGATGTGGAAACCGAATGCAACGGCTTGTTAACCTATGACCGCGAGGTCAACAAGGTGATTCCGGCGCGCGCTGCGGCAGCCAATTCCGGCAAGGTCCCGTGAGGTAGGGGATTGAATGTCGAATGTTGGATTTTCTTCCGTAGGCGCGTTCGTGAGAACGCGGGTCTTCGTAGGCGCGTTCGTGAGAACGCGGGGGTTGCGGTGCTGCGGAACAAGATAACCACTGAAAAGAACTGATGGCACTGATTGATTTTGAATGCTGGATGTTAGGTCAGGAGAATTATGGGCAGAAAGATTTCATGGATTTTGAACAGAAGGTAACGGAGACAACAGAGGACAGAGGACAGAGAGCAGAGTGGCTTGTGCCGGAGTGAAGGAAGACTGCCGATCCAATAAACCTCCCGACTCACTTGGCTCCGATGGTGCGAGTTAAGGAGCGACGACATTCTTGTCGTCGTGTGGAAGGACATCCCATGAGCAGAGCTCACGGCGCAGACTCATGCACCATGCTTTCGCCACCACCACAGGAATGTGGTGGCTCCTTACTAATCCACCCTAGGACCCGGAGCGCAGCGGAGATAACCGGCCGCCTCCGGGTGCGCACGATTCCGTGAGGGGACGCCATGCAAGCTTCAGCCCCTAACCACTAGCCACATTTTTTTATGGATGTTGGATGTCCAAGTCAGTGGCTGAGGTTTTTGTACAACCACTGATGACACTGAGAACCACTGAATTGAAAAACAGATTTTATGATTTTCAGTGCTCTCAGTGGCATCAGTTCTTTTCAGTGGTTGTCTCAGCCCGCTTCACCCCCAATCCCCGCGTTCTCACGAACGCGCCTACGAAGCGACGGACATGCATGAAGACGACACTTGGCATGTGCGGACCCATGATTTTCCCGCCTCTCCTAACTTTCGCTTGCATTGGCCGCGGCGCTCGCTCAGTGATGACACAGTGAAACACGCCCATTGTACCTCAGGATTGCTGGCGCTGGCGCTGCTGGCCGCGTGCGGGATGGCTTGTGCCAAGCCGGATGCCGCCGCCGCAGTGAGCGCGATGCTCGCTGCCGACGGCCGCAGCTTTAGTGTTGCGGCGCCGGGATGGAGCGGGATGCAGGGTGGCTTTGGAGCATGCATCAGGGTCGCTGGCGAAACTCGCGAGCTGACTTCGGCCGCCGGCGCGGCGGTGGGGTCGGTGCGGAATCTAACGGAAGCAACGCCCTACGGCGAGGCCGCGGTGGCGGAGACGACGCTGCGCTTTGAAAAAGAACAAGTGGACCTGTTGTTGCGTCTGGGCCGGGTGCCGGGCGTGCCGGGGGTCTTGGCGCAGGCCGGCATCCGCAACGGCGGCCAGCAGTCGTTAGAGCTGGTCAGCCTGACGGCGCTCGATCTATCCATCAAGGCGGACGGCCCCCCGGCGGGCTGGCTGATCACCGGTTTCCACAACCCGGTGTCGGAGGTCACCGCTCTCAACGAACTGGCCCAGCCGTTGGACGTGCGTGAGGCGGGCGGCTTCTATCATGGCTCGGGCAAGGGTTTTTGGTTTGGCGCGGTCGGCGCGCCGACCGCCTACGTCAACGGCGGCTTCGCGCCGATGGCCGGTGGCAGGGTGGCCTTCCATCTCACATCGGAGATGAGCGGCGCGCGGGTGGATCCCGGGGAAACCCGCTGGGGTCAGCAGGGGGTGCTATGGGTGGAGCCGCCGGATCAGGCGCTGGCGCGCTGGGCGGAATGGGTGGGCAAGAGCCACAGGGCGCGCATGTCCAAGGGTGCCCTGGCCGGCTGGAACAGTTGGAATTTCATCAAGCATAAGAACCCCGGAAAAGAGGTGCTCGACGTGGTGGCTGCGGTGCGCGAGTCCGGCGGACGTTTGCGTCCCGGGGTGATCCAGATCGAAGACATGTCGCCCAACGGCCGCGAGGTGATAGATGCGCCGTGGTCGCCGGAGGTGGCGCTGCGCGTCGGTGGGATCGGCGCGCGCTTCGGCCTGCGGTTGGCATTCGACCAAAATCCGAATCCTGAGGTGGCGGCTAGTCCGGTGGATATCCACGAAGTCGCCGCCACGGTCCGCCGCGCCGTGCATAGCGGCTTCAATTATCTGAAGATTTCTTGCGTGCCTGCGGCCAAGCGGGTGGTGGGCGAGAAACGCACCGCCTTTGAAATCCAACGGGCCGATTGGTCGGCTATCCGCCAGGCCGCAGGCGAGGAGGCCTATCTCCTCTACTGCGGAGGTGCCAAGCAGCCTGACCGCGCGGTGGTCGGTTGCGTGGATGCCAGTCGGATCGGCCCGGATGCGGGGCGGCGCACGCTGCCGGCGGTCATTCTCGATCTGCGGCCCTACGACCTACTCAACGGCCGTTGGTTCGCAGTCGACCACGACGTGTATTATTTGGCGGCGGACGCAGAGGGCATGGCGGTGGCCGGCGGCCCGTTGGCGGTGCAGACATGGCGCAGCCTGGTGGGCTTGTCCGGTGGCGCGGCCATCACCGCCGACCCATGGTATTGGGGCAGCTTCAGGGAAAGCTGGCGCAATGCCGAGGTGTTGACGCCGCCGGCCGCGGAAAACGCCCGGGTGCTGGGCTTCGGCACGTCAGCGGTATGGAACGGTCTCGTCAATCATGTCCGCCGCGACTGGGGGGATTCGACCGTCGTCCTGGTGTGGAATGCCGGTAAAAAGCAACCCGCCCACAAAAACGGGTTTAATTTCGCCGCCGCCGGAATGGACCCTAACAAGCGCTATGCGGTCTGGTCGTTCTGGGACAACCAATTCCTCGGTATCGCCACCGGCGCGTGGACCACGCCGGTGCTGGCCGAATCCGCCTCCCAACATCTGTGCTTCACGGATCTGGATCGCACGCCCAACCAGCCGGTGCTCATTGGCTCCAACCTGCACATCTATTGCGGGGCGGCCGAGATCCAGCGGGTCACCTGCTCGCGCGGCGCGATGCGGATCGATCTAACTGACGCCGGGGCGCGGGATGGCGACCTGTGGGTTTACAGCCGCTGGCCGTTGGTCTTCAAAGCAGCGAGCGGATGTGCGCTCAAAGACGTGGTCAGCGCCGGTGATAATGTTTGGCGGATCAGTCTGGTGGACCGCCAACACGGCCAGTCGCAACGCGTGGATCTGGAAATCCAGCTGCCGGTCACGCGTCGTCTGTGGTTCTGGCTGGTGGTGGCGCTGGTGGTGGCCAGCCTGGGGTTTGGGATGTGGCGCTATCGGGTGGCTGTGCGCTTGGAACGCCTGCACGGGCTCGACTCGGAACGCGCCCGCATCGCCCGCGACTTGCACGATGAGATCGGTGCCGGCCTCACCGAGATTGCCATGCAGAGCCATTGGGTGGGCCGTGACATCGCCCACCACGGCGCACCCGACACGCTGCGGCGCATCGACCGCGTCAGCCAGTCGGCCTCCGAATTAACGCGCAGCATCGATGAGATCGTCTGGGCGCTCAACCCAGCCAACGACACACTGGAGCGCTTCGTCAATTACCTGACACAAGCGAGCGTGAAATTTCTCGACGCGACGGAACAGCGGGTGCGGTTTGACATACCCGCGGACTTGCCCGCCGTCACGCTCTCCGGCAAGGTACGGCATTGTTTGTTTCTGGCGGTGCGCGAGGCATTGAACAATGTGACCAAACACGCCCGCGCAGAGATGGTCCGCATCGTCATCCGCGTGGCCAAGGCAGAATTGCACATCGGGGTCGAGGACGACGGTTGCGGGTTTGTGCCGGATGTGCCGGACGCGGCAGGCATCCATGAGGGTCTGGCGGGCATGCGGCAGCGCATGGCGGAAATTCATGGGCGGTTTTACCTCGACAGCCACCCCGGGGCTGGCACCAAGGTCAAGTTTATCGCGCCCTTGCGTGCAAGTGGATAGGCATTGACTTCGCCTCCGAGCTGCTAGAGGCTGCTCAAGTATTTTCACCCTGCCATGATCAAAGTAGCAATTGTTGAGGATGATGCGCGGCTGCGCGAGGTGCTTGCAGAGGTGTTTGCCAGTACCGACGACTGCGCGTGTGTCGGGGTTTTTCCTGACGGTGCCGGGGCCATCGCCGGCATCCCGCCACTCCAGCCCGATGTGATCATCATGGACATCAACCTGCCTGATATCAGCGGCGACCAATGCGTCGCCCGCATCGCCCCGCTCCTGCCCGCTTGCAAAATCATCATGCTCACCATCTATCAGGATGTGGAGATGATTTTCAAGTCGCTCACCGCCGGCGCGCACGGGTATCTGGTCAAGCCCGCGATGCCCGGGACATTGCTGGAGGCAGTGCGCGGCATCTGTTGCGGTGCGGTGCCCATGAGTCCGCCCATCGCCTGCAAGATCATCGACGCGTTTCTGCGGCCCGTGCCGGTGCCCGCACCAAGCCGACCCGCGGGCGAGGCGGGCGAGGCCGCCGGCTTGGGGCCGCGGGAACAAGTCGTGCTCGATCATATCGTCAATGGCCTTTCGCAAAAGGAAATCGCCGCCGAACTCGGCATCGGCGTCTCCACCGTCAATACCTACATCCAGCGGATTTATGCCAAACTCCACGTCCGTAACCGCCGCGCTATCATCGCCCGCGTCAAGGGCGGTGGGTGATTTCGAATTTCGAATTTCGGATTTTCCTCCGTAGGCGCGTTGGTGACAACGCGGGGGGCGAGGTGAAGGGGTTATAGCAAACCACTGCAAAGAACGGATGCCCGCAGAGGGCACTTGCCTCTCTAGCCAACTTCATCTTAGCAGCGGTTTTCCTGGCCCCGGACACCCTAACAATGGCCTCACGCGAAGGCCGCGAAGGATGAGAGCTTCGGTTGCCGCTGGCGCGGCCCGGTGCTGCAGCAAGAAACCGCGAGGGTAGGGCGGCCCGGCCCGGTCCGCCGACTTGTCCGCCCGCACGGGCGGTGCCAGGGCACGCGGATGAGCCGTCCCACGCACCAGTTCGCGCGCGGGCTGGTAGCCGCAGCTACGAACCGCGAGGCCGCCACGCCCTGCCCCTGCTGAAACATCGAAGTCCTCTTCCCTCCGCCTCTGTCGCCCATGTAGCGATCTTAACGACATGACAGGTTTTCGATTTTGGGCATGATCCGCAAGTCATTGCCGATTCTGAGGCTTTCGCTCCACCTTTTCTTCCTCTCCCGTTTCGAGGTTAAGGC
>CAIKDP010000334.1 GCA_903826205.1 Akkermansiaceae bacterium | reverse complement strand
ATATGCGTCCGGCGCCCACGTGGCTCGCTGTGACGGCAGGATCAACGCATCGCCCCAGCCCTTGTAGATTCCGAGTTCCTTGTTGGACGGATTCCAATGCTGCCAGACATTCAGCGTGCCTTCGCCCCACTCATCCTGATTATCCTCGATTAGCGCGCCGAGGGTCTCCTCTCGGAATGACAGATTGAACGAGACGGGCACCCGGCTGACCGCCCGGGGCGCGATGAATAGCTCAGCAATGCCGGTGACGGTGCGCTCTCGGAAGGTCAACGAACCGCGGCCGTTGAACAGGCGCAAATCGGTGCCCTTGAGCGAGATTTGTCGGCGCGGCATAGCCAGCAAGTCCGGCGTCAGATGCTCGCCTGCAAGGGACTCAGACACGGTGCAGCAACACCACAGGAGCTGCGCCACGGCGGCGGCGGCGTCAAAGATTGGTCTAACGGGTTGTCTTCTCATATTTGCAATTGGTTTGGTTGTTTCTCCAGCGCGGCGCGGCCAAGCGGGATGGTCATTTCCGAGCGGTGGTAGAAATACATGCAGCCCAAGCTCAGCCCCGTAAGCAGATGCCATAGGGCGTGGCCTTGCAGCCAGGCGTCGGGACCGGTGAATCGCCCGGCTATGTCGAGTTGCCGACAGATCACGGCCGCAATCAAAGCCGTGCCGCTCCAGCCCAGCCAGCGAAGATCGAGTTTCCGTGAGGTTCGGAACCGGTCCAGCACCGCGCACAATGCGACGCAGGCAATGAGGGTGCTGAGAACATTGAAGGATGACATGGACCACTTGTAGAGAAACAGGAGCACACTGGCAACCACGACGACTGCGATCCAAATCGGCCAGGTTGGCAGACTTCGACGATGACCACCGCGCGGCAGGCAGGGAAGCCAGCGACCAAGGGTCACTGCGATGAGCACCAGCAACGGGGGATACATGGCGGCTACGTCCAGTTGTTGACCGAACCGGGTCAGCGACGCATGAAACAGACCGCTCCCCGCACCCAGACCGCAGCAGGCCAGCCCAAACGCCAGGCTCAGAGCGGGCGTCTTAACAAGATACCCCGCTCCGTCTGAACTTGGGTGACGCCGATCAAGCCTGCCTATGGCGATGCCGTAGAGGCCCACGAGGACGAAAGCCAGATTGGACCAAGTGTTGGCGCGAGTCCGAAAGACCTCGTTGATATAGACCCGTTCCGCATATCCGTGGTGTCGGAGTTCACTACTCTCGCGCCAACCTTCCCACACATTGCGGTCGTGCCCGGTGCGCGAGAGGCCGGCCAAGGCCAGTGTCACCAGCAAGATCGCGCCCCAAGCGAAGCCGTGGATCCAAATTGGCAGGCGAGTTCTGCCACATACATCAACGGTGGTGGAGCTTTCAGGCATACGCAGCAGGAAGACAAGAAAGGGTGAGCAGGATCGCGGCGAAAGGAACTAGCGAGTCAGATGATCTGGAGACTGCCGCGTAGTTCATCGTTGGTTTGTTCATGAGGATTCTCCCGTGTCTCATTTCCTGCCAGGTAAGCTTCTTCCGTCGGTCTCATCGAATCCCAAATCCTCGCCATCATGAAGAACGACGCCGATTTGTTCCAGTCCGCCGTGGCGACCGTTATACCAGAGCAGCCATTTCGACCCGTCGAAGATGGCGAAGGGCTTGTAGCACGCGTCGTGATCCCATTTGTCAACCCCTGAAAAGATGATTGGATTCCCGGGATGGCGCTGCCAATTCGTGATACCATCCTTGCTGCGGGCGAGGCAGATCCGCGCCGTGGGTTCATCCTGGAATCCAATGTAAAACATGACATACCAATCGCCGCGCTTCTCAACCTGGCACGCCGTCACCTTGTGTTTCTCCCAAGGATTGTCCGGCTTGGGAACGAAGATAGGGTTGCCCCCATGCTTCGTCCAGTTCAAACCCTCGGGGCTGGTGGCGTAACCGATCGCATTCGGCTCGTTTTGTTCCCCGCCGGAATACCACATCCGAAAGAGCTGCGCCGATTCATCCCACAGCACCGACGGACACATGACGGCAATCTTCTTTTCCCATGGTTGATCGGGGGATAGCACCGGTTTGTCGCTCATGCGCTTCCACTTTACACCGTCGGAACTGGTGGCATAGCCGATCCGGGATTGGCCACCGGCCTGGGCGGTGTACCACATGTGATAGGTGTCGCCCCGTTTGAGCACATAGGGACGATTGATATCGTCTTCCCATCCAGTCTCTGCGCGTGGACCAAGCGCAACCCGAGGCGGCTCGCTCCAATGAATACCGTCTTTGCTTTCAACAAGTGCTACCGATGCTTTTGGACGCCAAGAAAGCCACATTCGGTACGCGCCGTTTTCGCGCAACACCGAAATATCAAAACATGTGCCGTACTGCCCACCCATCACGGGATTACCCTCGTATTTCTGCCAGCCCCCCGACGTTTCGCGAGGAGTGGGGGACGACAATTGCCCAGTGAGACGCATGAGTTGCTCCGACGCGGCGATTTCTTTGCCACCGGCGAATAGGCGAAGACCTTTGCCATGGCCGTAGCGCTGCCCGGTTTTGTCGAACAGTATCGTGAGCGTCTGGCCGTGATAGGGGATCTGATCGAGGCAGAAGTAATCCCATCCGGCAGGCACGAGCGGGTTAACTTCGACGGTTTGATCGGCACGCGGGCGCAGGCCGATCAGACCGCTGATCACGAGATCGCAGAACGTCGAGTGGTTGTAATCCTTGCCGCGTTCCTTGCCACCTTTTCCGGCATCCCATGTTCCGTTATTCCAGGTCTTCAGGCGCGTCCTGGAAATCCAGTCGCCATTCGTCGGATTTAGATTTTCATCTATCCACGGGACAACCCGGCCATCATCGAGCTTCAACTGGTGCGACTTAGTGTAAGTCTTCAGCAGTTCAAAGTAATCCTTTGCTCCGATCACTTCCTGCGCCGGACCATTCAGCAGGTTCGCCAGACCGGTAAGCGTAATCGCGGTTGCATACGGCCAGGATGGCCCGTTCCACTGGCATTCATGTCCCTGGTAGGAAATGACGTACCTTGGATGACGTTGTTCAGCCGTAGTCAGACCGAATGGAGCATAAAAACCCTGCGGATCCATAACCTGCTTCCACGCAACTGCGAATTGCGGGTCTGCCATGCTGAAGTACCAGGGCGTGTAACCGTATTCTTCGCGCACATCCGCAAACTTCATGTTTTCACCCCGTGGTAAAACCTTGAAGAAATTGGCGTGGGTATCCCACAATTTCTCTTGGACGAGCTTCTTGATTGATGCCGCCTTATCCCGATAGCAACCAGCGACATCAGGCTTGCCTGCCAGCTCTGCAATCCGCGCAATGGCCAGCGCGTCGCCGAATTGATAACTGTTGATCGTCGCGCGATAGCCGCTGCCGCCAATGGACATCTCCCCGCCATCGCGATCATCTATCTGCCAGAAGAGTCCGTTTGCATCAAGATTTGACTTCTCCCACGCCTCGTAATTCCGGATAAGCTCCGGCAGAAGATCGAGCGGCAGTCTCTTTTCACCTGTAACACAGTAACGCGCCCAGATTGAATCGGCGACCCAGAAGCTGTAGCGCCGCGGTTCGCCGCCGCCGTGGAACCAGAAACGGGAATAGTCGTCGAGATATTTCGGGTCGCGGAGCCAACGCCCCTCGTAAAGGTGGTGTCCTGCCGCACAGCTAATCGAATTATACTTCCCGGCCCAACCGACATTGGGCAGAAATTCGTCAACAATGAATCCGGCAGGCGTTTGCTTGATGTGTTTTCGGTAGCTCCACCAGCGGAAGTAGTATATTGACTGAATCTCCTCATCGGGACAGTCGAGCAACGGAATGTTGTTCTTCAGAAAATCCCAGGCCGCCGCGTTCGAGATGGTTCCCTGGTAAAGTTCCTCATCGTTGCGGTTGAACTCATCGACGTAATGCCTGAAATCCTCGGATTTGAGCAAGAGCGGTTGAGCCGCTGGTTCAACGGGCTTGCCATGGAGCGATAGCGCTCCAAAAGCGCAGGCGGCAACGAGCGCCTCAGTCAGAATATGTCGGCCCCATGAGCTAACGCGGCATCTCCGCGCTTTGCCAGATTGAACCTCAGCGGCACGGCGACAAAATAAAGGAATAGCCTTTCTGGCCTTGTGATTTCGAATGGTGATTTTCATTGAACTCTCCTGGCGATACTTGTTCGGGTCAAGGTCTGGCTACCAATCCCATGTCGATGAGTTGCAGCATCAGGTCGGCGACCAATTCGCTGGTATAGGGACTGCCGCGCCACTCAAATCCCTTATTGCGCTCCAGCCAGGGATCGGCAATTGCCTCGGTGATGGCACCCTGATACGGGCCGTCCGTAACTTGCGTGTGGAAATTAAGCTGCATCACACGGTTCTTGAGCTGGTGGAACAGTGGATTGCCGGTTTTCTTGAACAAGCGGTCCAGACACTGGACCTTGCGATTATGGTAGCAATAGACGGAATACTGGTTGAAATGCTGCTGCTCGCTGTGCGCGCCCTGCGTAGGAGCCTTGACCCAGCTCAACTGCTTCGGGCACCAGTATAACAGGGCGAAATAGGCATTGGCCACCGCGTGGGCGAGACTTTCCTTATCCCCCGTTCGGTCGTGCTTGTCCAGCCAATACTCGACCACGTTATAGATGCTGTCCTGTTCGAAATCCTCGGGGGGGAGGTCCGGATGCTGCCCGGTGTACCAGAACCGTCCTTCAACTTGCTCTAGCAAAAACCGCTCCTGAGCCGCGCTGGCACGAAGGCAGCGCTCGTCGCCGGTGATCTTTGCGATGATCGGCAATCCTACCAGAATCCGGCCGCATACCACCGACTGAGACTTTTTGCCCGAATCAATTTCAACCACTTGCGGGAAGCCACCGTCTGGATTCTGCTGTGCCAGCACCCAATCAAGCGACTTCATCGCGGCCTTGCGCCAGTCCTGCCGGTCCAAGCCTTCCTTTTCCTTAACGCGTTGCCAGGTCACAAGAAGGTAACGGACCATCCACCCGTTGATGTCCACTTTGTAGCCGTTATGTCCCCAGTCCCAGCTCCAAAAACCAGGTGCCGTGGCTCCGCCATTCGGTCGGAAATAGTAACTCGTATGAAACATCCCGCCGGGTTGCTGCCCTTTGATGGCAAAGTCAATTTGCTCAAACGCGCGGTCCCTCCACAGGCTGTCCCCCGTGATTTCGTAGAGCCGGTATTCGTAATACGCGAGCATGGGATTATTGCCGACATAGATGAATGGGGTCCCCTTGTGATGCTCATAACCTATGCCCGGTACCCAACTCCCCATCTTCCGACGGCCCTCAAGGGCGAGGTCGAAAGCCTCCTGTGGTGTGCGCACCGTGAGTGAATCATCCACCCGGTAATCATTGACCTTCACCCAAGCCTGCATGATCCCCGTGATGGAATCGGCGAATTTGCCCGCATCGCTCAGGAACAACTGCAATGGTACCTCGTAATGTGTCCCGACAACCAGCTTGCCTCCACCCAAGCGGAATTGCGGGGCAATCCGGTGATTGGCAAATTGAAAACCGGTTTTCCCAGACCATGTGGTCGGGTTGAGGTAGTCGGAGTTGCTGTCGATGGCGAACAACAACACCAGCGACTGGTCCGGCCGGTATAGCAACGCGCCGGGCACACCGCAGTAGCGCATCGGCGCAATGGAAGCTTCCTCGCTGTTGCCGGCCCACGGGTAGCTCTGCACACGCCAGTCGTTCATGAATCCATCATGATACGCCAGGCACACTTCCCAATCGTCGAGGGCCTTGTCCACCGACCATTTCGGCGTAAAACTTGCCGCAGGCAGGTCATCACGCAAGGCCACGTCAACCGCCCATGACAACTTCACGCCAGCGACCTCCTGCTGGCCAGAGAACCGGGCTGTGCGCGGACCGCTTTTCTCTCCCTGCGACGCCGCGAGCCAGCGGACTTCTCCGCTGGTCACGTTGCGCAAGGCCAGCAAGCCGTTGGATGCCGATTGTTCCACCGGTTTGCCATGGAGCGAGATCGTTCCCAGCGCCCAGCCATTTGTCGTCTTCACCAACTCCCACTTCAGGCCGGCGCCATTCTCAAGCACCATCGTTTCGGCCACCTCCCCGCGCTTCAGTTCCGCATCGGGAGACGCGCCTGCCTGCGCGAGAAGCGCCGGCACTCCTATCATCGCTCCAAGGCCGGCTCCCAGAAAGTCCCGCCGATTCAAGTCTTGCATAGTGTGTGTCTTTCTTATTGTTATGTGGTTTTGCTGCTAAATCAGCCAGTCTATCTTTCGGTTTCCAGGCCTGACCCTGACTTATCCAGCCGAACTTCACCTTGCTCGGTGATGGTAATGGATTTGCCATGGCGTTCCTCGGCCAGCGGGACACCGTCGCGAACGACTTGAAAGGTCTTGGCATCCATGCCCAAATCGTAGAGGTGGTCTCCAACGCGGCGCGGCCCAGCGGGATGGTCATTTCCGAGCGGTGGTAGAAATACATGCAGCCCAAGCTCAGCCCCGTAAGCAGATGCCATAGGGCGTGGCCTTGCAGCCAGGCGTCGGGACCGGTAAATCGTCCGGCGATGTCGAGTTGCCGACAGATCACGGCCGCAATCAAAGCCGCGCCGCTCCAGCCCAGCCAGCGCAGGTCGAGCTTTCGCCGGTCCGGCACCGCGCACAATGCGACGCAGGCAATGAGGGTGCTGAGCACGTTCAAGGATGACATGGACCACTTGTAGAGAAACAGGAGCACACTTGCAACCCCGACGAGTGCGATCCAGATCGGCCAGGTTGGCAGACTTCGACGATGACCACCGCGCGGCAGGCAGGGAATCCAGCGGCCAAGGGTCACTGCAATAAGAGCCAACAACGGCGGATACATCGCGGCCACGTCCATCTGTTGACCGAACCGGGTCAACGAGGCATGGAAAAGACCGCTCCCCGCACCGAGAAAGCAACAGGCCAGTCCGAACGTCAGGCTCAAAGCGGGCGTCTGAACAAGGTATCCCGCTCCGCCTGGACTCGGGTGACGCAGATCGTGCCAGCCTATGGCGATGCCGTAGAGGCCCACGAGGACGAAAGCCAAATTGGACCAAGTGTTGGCGCGAGTGCGAAAGACCTCGTTGATATAGACCCGTTCCGCATAACCGGGGCGGCGGAGTTCACGACTCTCGCGCCAGCCTTCCCAAACGTTCCGGTCGCGTCCGGAGCGGGAGATCACGGCCAAGGCCAGTGCCACCATTACGATTGCGCCCCAGGCCAAGCTGTGGACCCAACTTGGCAGGCGAGTTCCGCCACATTCATCACCGGTGGTGGGGGCTTCAGGCATCCGTCGCAGGCAGGCAAGAAAAGCTGAGCAGGATCGCGGCGAAAGACGCTAGCGAGGCAGATCTTTTGGAGCCCGCCACAACCCGATCAAAACCGATATTCTCATATTCGTTCTTTTCTCCCTGATGCTTCCCTTGTTTGTCGCTACTTGCTTCCGATCCGCACCTCCAGCGGCTTCCCGTCCAACTTCAGCGGCTTGGTGAACCGCACTTCGTACTCGTCCGCATTGACGGCCTTGATCGAGCACGGCACGGCCTTGCCGCCCTGGGTGGCTCTAACAGTCGGCTTGCCGGAATTGCGGACCCCGAGGAATTCAAGCTCGAACGGGCGTTCAAAGGTCAGCACAAACTTCTGGTCGCAATCCGGCTCGACGCTCGAGTAATCCAGGCCGCCCCAGGTGACGGCCCCCGGCAGAAACGTGCGGAGTTTGCCCTGGAAGGATGCCGGCAGGTTCGGTCGGAGTGAGAGTTTCTTTCCGGGCACATCCCACCTGACCCCCTCAAGCCCCAGCAGCACGTGCCACGCGCCAGGGACACTCTGATAGTGGTTACCGAAGGTCGGATTGAGGTCGGGATTGATCAGCATCGGCTGATTCCACTCCCGCTGGAGATGCGTGAAAATCACCTCGTAGAAGCATTCGGCCACCGTCATCGCCTCTTCAGGGATACCGCGCCACAAGGCCAGCGCGGTGAAGTCGCGCAAACCCTCCGTATTGGCCATCAATGCGCCGCCTCCCACGCCCGGCGCGACCAGGAAGGTCTTGCCATTGTAATGGTGGGCGAACATGTACTTCAGGTGTTGCTTCACACGCTCCCTGCTGCGCTGGCTGGGCAGCCCCAGCAAGTCGTCGCTGTGTTCCCCATAGAGTCCGTTAGAGATGAGGCAGTCCGGGATCGAGCGGCCTATCGAGTAGAACCCTTTCGGGTTCCACAATCGCTCGATCGCCTTGGCCATCTGCTCGGAACGGGCCTGGTAGGCGTCGCGGGCGGCCGTGTCGCCCGCAATCGCCGCGATTTTCGCCGCGGCCTGGAACGCCGCCCGCTGCAGGTCGTTGATGTACATGTTCTCTGGCACGGGACCGAAACAATCGTACGTTTTTGGATCGTCATAGAGGCCGTTATTGTCCTTGTCGCCGCTCAGCATGTAGGCGCAGCACGTCCGGACAGTCGGCCACAAGGCCTTCAGTCTCGCTACATCGCCGGTCCAGAGGTAGTCGCGGTACAGATCGAGCATCCATTCCGGGGTGTTGTCGCCGGCATCCCACCAATCGAAGCCGCCGGCCGTGACTTTCTTCCTCTCACCGCGTTTGCCCGGATAGCCGTCGGGGCTGTGATCGGGCGAAGTGCCGGTAGCGGTGACGCACATGTAGCCGAGGTCGTGCCGGATCGCGCCATCCGGCGTCAACGCTTCGGCGAAAATCCGGAGGTTGCCCCACTCGGCCTCGGGCAGGAAAAGCAGCTCGCAGAAAGAGGAGTGGAATTGTTCGTCATACGTTCCAACAAGAGGAAAGCCATCGCCTTCCTTCTGCGCGGCCTGTCCGTTCTTGAAGAAGACACCGTTGTAGGCCATGTGGGATGTGCTGATGAGGATCTGCTTGCGCATCCACTCGGGCAGATTGCTGTCGTCCCACATCCGGCGGAACCAGGCGTCCACCCCGGCGCGGATGGCCGGATACCTCTGCTGGCAATCCCGCGCGATCACGTCCGCACCCTGATAGAAATTGCTGTGATAGTGTCCCAGTTCCTTGCGCGGCCAGGCTTTGCCGTCCCCGGAAACATAGACCGGAAAATCCCAGGCGAGAATGAACACGATGTGCCGCGTCGTCTTCCCGGGCACCGTGATGGAAGACGCCAGCAGGTTCCCGTTCGCGCCGCTGAGTTTGCCCTTGGTGAACTCGGAGCCCCACGTGACCTGACCAACGCCATCGTTGCGGATCATCCCGCAAAGCGTGCCGCCGCCGGCCCGCTTGGATTGCAAGAGAAGCCCATCGACCTGGCCGCCCTTCTCTCTAACATGTCTGCCGTTGTCGCACTCGGGATTCGGGATCATGCAGGCCAGCGAGACCGTCTTTTCGGTCTCGTCAGGATTGGTGATCTGGAACTCGAAGAAGAGGACCGGCAGGCTGCTCATCTTGCT
>CAIKDP010000333.1 GCA_903826205.1 Akkermansiaceae bacterium | reverse complement strand
TTGCCGGCCAGCACGGCGATGCCGCCACCCTTGCCATAGGTGATTTTCCCGGTTTTCGAAATGTAGGCGCCGCCGGACACGTCCAGCGCCGCGCCGCCGGCCAGCAATGCCTGATAGGAGTTGATCGTGATGGAGCCCCCGTCGAGCGCCTTGGTTTCCGTTAGGTCGGCTGCCGCGCCGCCATCGTCCACCAGCATGGCCGCCGTGGACAGGCTGGCTCCGCTTGCCAGGGTGAAATGACCGCGGTTTGCGGAAGGTGTTGGATAGGCCACGCTGCCAGCCGGGTTGACGATGTTGTACTCGGTGACTGCGGACGGTGAGATGTTGTAGGTGGTGAATGACAAGGCACCGGCCGCGGCATCGACCTCGCCGAGAATTGAAATGTTAGCCGCCGCAAAGGTGATCGACCCCTTGGGCATCGCCTCCAACCTGACGTCTGCGGGAACCGTGATAGAGCCGTCCGGATTGATAATTCCCAACGAACCGAAGCCGTGTGATACCAGCAAATCCGGCGCAAGAGTCACCGTTGCCAACCGGGCGGCCGGCAACGCCACCGGCGCATCGCCCGCCAACGCGAAAGCGGGAACCGCCAAGCCATCGGCCGCATCTGCAAAAGTGATCGCCGGCGGAGTCGGCGAATTTTTGATATAGTTGATGATCGAGCTGCCGGGAACCTGCAGGGTTTTCTCCGCCTCGAAGTTGAGCAGCAGCGCGCTTGATGCAGGCGGGGTGGCCCGCTGGCGCGGCCCTTGCACGGTCAGGCCGCGCAAGTCCCCGGCGAGCACCATGCCGGGCGCGGTGATCGACAACCTGCCGCCGGCCGCTCCCTCGGCGTAGCTGTCCTCGACGGTGCCGGTGAACAAGGGTGAGTCGAAATTCGCCGAGACATTCCACTTTTCGTTAGTATAGGAGGCGTCGCCGGTGAACACCCCGTTGTAAACCCTATCAGGTATAGCATCCTTGATCGCGACAAGTTTGCCGTCGTAGATGAGCGCCGAGGTTTTGACCAAGCCGCCCTCATGTTGGAAATAGCCTCCCGAGACATCAAGTGTCGCGCCCTTGCCGACGACGACGGAGCCGCCGGACTGCAGGGTGATATTGCCGCCCACGGCGGTGAGTTGCGCGGCATTCCGTTCGATGAGTCCCGCCAACCCGGTCACGTCACCGAGCGGGGTGCCCATCCAGTATCTTCCGTCATAGGTTCCGGTATTGCGGATGTCAACGGTGAGGCTGGCTCCCCGCAGATTGCTGTCACGCTGCAACGGTGAATCCGCCAACTCGGGGCCGCGCAACTGCACGCTGAGAATACTTTGCGCGAGCGGCACCAGCACATCCACACTGCCCGCCACGTTGATCATGGCGGAATCATCCAGATAGATCTGTCCGCCATTGAAATAGAAGCGCTGGTTGGCACCACTGTAGTAGTTGGACAGACCGGTTTCAACGGTTCCGCTGGCGTTGAAGATGGTGCGACTGCCATCGACATCCTTGTAGGGCCAGACGCCCGCCCTCACCGAGACCTCGGCGTTGGGAGCGAACAGTACGGAGTCCTTGTCGAAATGAATGGAGAGCCCTTCAATGTTGGCTTGGGAACGCGTCGGCAGCACCGTGCCCGGAACCGCCTTGCTGCTCGCGTAGTCCGGCAGGATTTGCGCCACACTGCCACTGCCCAGCGTCACCCCACCGGTGAACTGATTGAAAAACATCGGCCCGCCGGCACCCGCCCCGGTGGTGCTGTCAAAATTCGGGTTGCCAACCGCACCGTAACTCGCTCTCAAGTCGATGCGGCCGTTGAGGTTCACCGAGGTGCTGCTGTTGATCACGCCCAGTTGGTTGACCTGCCGACCGCTGAGCCACGCGCTTCCTGTTAGGCATTCGATCAGGCCGGAATTGGTGGCCGTTCCGGCGTAGTCACCAAGCGCCCCGACCCACACATCCAGCCCGCGCAGGCTCGGGTCACTGCTATTGTGAGCGGCCACGGCGACTTGCATGCCGGCGGCGAGGATGGTCTGGCCGGAGTCGGTGGAGATGGTGCCGGCGTTGGTGACGTTAGGTCCTACCAACATGATCCTGCCGCCGTTGCCGCCGCTGCCGGCGGGGCTTTCCAGCAGTGCTCCGGCTTGCACGGTGACGTCGCCATAGCGTCCGCTTGCCGGTGCCGGGCCGGGATCGAAGTTGGGGGTGCCATCGGAACCACCGGGCACGCTCAGGCCGGAAAACAGGAACTGGGCATCGCGGTTGTTGAGCAGGCCCTGTTTGACAAGGTTGTCGTTGACCGGCAGCGACGAAACCGTCAGGCTTCTAACATCCACCCTGCTGCAACCGCCGAAGATGATGCCGTTGCCGTTGATGACGTAGACCTGGCCGTCGGCCTTGATCGAGCCGAGAATCTGGGTGGGATTGCCGGTCGGGTCGCTGATCTTGTTGAAGGCAATCCACTGGCTGACGTTTTCTCCGCCGGCCTTTTGGTCGAAGCTGAGGGTGGTGTCCTTGCCGATGTTGAAGGTTTGCCAATTGAGCAGCGCCTGCTGGGTCGTCTGTTGGACCGTGACTTTCGTGCCGCCATCGGCCGCGCTGGTCTGCGCGGGGAGCAGGGCACCGCTCCATTTGGTGGGATCCGTGGCGACCACTGGGGCCACTTGCAGACCGCCCGCGGCAATTCCGTTAGGAACACTGGGCAGCGTCAGCAGTTGATTCGCCGGGTTTTTGCCCAGCGAGTTGGCACCGGTAATGGCGGCATTGCGGGCGGCGTTCTGCATGGTCCGCACGGCATCCAGCGCGCGAGTGGTGCGGGCCAGGGCATCGAGTGCGTTGGCCCTGGCGGCATCAGTGGCAGCCGGGGTGGCCGCGCCACCGCCGCCGGTTGCGTTGGGAATCCCATTCGTGTTAGATCCGCCCCTGCCGCCGCGCAGGATGTCGCCGGCGTTGGCACTCAGGCCGCTGATGAGAACCGTGAAGCCGACAAAGGCGGGCACGCCATAACGGAGCGGCGAGCCGAACAGGAGGGTTTTCCTGAAATAGATAGGTTTGGGCTTCATGGCGTGCGACCGGTCTTCTTTGCGCTGATCCGGTTGTCGAGAACCTTGTCCTTGTAGCCTTCGACGAGGGATTCGACCTTGACCCGGGTGGTGCCGATGAACGGTTCGCGGGCGGCCAGCGCTTTGCCGAGCGCATAGTTCTCGTAGCGCTTGAGGATCTCGTTGGCGATATTGAAGAGGGCAAGGTTCTTGGTCTCGCGATCCGCGATGCTGCGCTTGTGCTCCAGCACTTCGGCGCTGAGCTTGATGCATTCGGCGTCCTTGTTGCGGGCGGCGTCCGCGGCTTGCTGATAGCCCGCCTTCCACTTCTCAAGTGCCTCGGTGTATTGGCCGATGCGCTTGTCACGCTCGGCGACCTTGGTTTCCAGCGCGGCCAACGCCTTGTCGGAGGCGGTCTTGTCGGCGGTCGCCTGACTGGTGAGGGTGGCGTTGCGTTTCTCGAGGTCGGCGGTCTTGGAGGTGAGTTCGGTGATTTTCAACTCGGCGGCGGCCTGGGCGGCCTGGGCATTGGCGCTTTCGGTCTGGGCGCTGCGCAACTGCAGCATGACAGTGCGCAACTGGCCGCGGAGTTTTTGCGTGGGATCGGGGGCCTCGGCGGCATGCGCCAGACCGGTTAGCACGGCGGTTGCCAGAAGGATGCTGGGGATTTTCATTGGATGTTAGAACTTGGCGTGGAGGTCGAGCTGGATGATATCGGACTTGAGCGGCGGGCCGGTGATTTCATTGGAGCTCATCCAGCGCAGGCCGCAGCGCACGGCTTTGGTTAGGGCCATGCTGGCTCCCAGCGTGAAGCCCTGGACGTTGGTCCCGCCGCCGCCAAAGTCGGAGTCGGTGAAACCATCCACCACCGCATCGGTTTCCACATAGCGGTAGCCAAACCCGGCCTGCCAATCGCCAAGCGCTTCCAAGGCGGGGTTGCCGATCTGGAAGTTGAGATACCAGGCGGTGTCGCCGCCATCGAAGCTGCCGGCGGGACCATAGTTATTGACGGCTTTGCGGGAGATGGCGGAGCGGTCGAAAGCCAGGTTCTTGGTGGCCTCGCCTAACAAGGAAATGCGGACCGGCTTGAAGTGGTCGTAATCGAGCTTGCCGGTGCAGGTGAGGTTGCGGAACCTGGAAGCGAGGCCGTAGTACTGGTATTTGGGCTGGATGGAACCGGCGGGAGTGGCGGGGTCGTCCAAAATGTCGCGCAACGGCATGTAGGTGTTGCCGCGTTGGGCAAAGCCGGGACGTGTGGTGTCGGTGTCGCCGGCATCGCTGGCGGTGGGTGTGTACATGGGCGAGGAAAGCTGTCCCTCAATGCCATTGAAGTCATAATAGGCGACGGCGAATTTGGCCGTTAGATCATCGGTGATTTTCCAGTCGATGCCGAGCTGTGCGGCGGCGAGCCATTTGTCGGTGCTCGAAAACTTGGAGGGTTGGTTGGAGGCGAAGTTGAAGTCGGTGTTGTAAACCGGGAAACAACCGGCCGTGAAAAATGTCGTGGCCCGGTCGCTGACTTTTACTTTCCCGCGCAGTGCCAGACCGTCGAAGCCGAGGTCATCGTCCCATTGGATTTCGGTTGAGAAAAACGGGTTGTCAAAGCGTCCCAGCAGGAATGTGAGTTCCTCGCCATCGCCGGGGCCGGCCTCATAGCTGAGGAAGGCGCGGTCTAACCAAATCGCGTATTTGGAGAAATTGCCGCCGGATCCGCCGAGGGTTTGGTTGGGTGAGGTGGGTGAGTTGGTGTCGCCGGTGGCGAGGCGGATGCCGCCGTTGAAGCCATCGCCCAACAGAATCTCGGCACCGACGCGGGCACGCAGGCGGGCGCGGTTGCGGTTTTGGTCGACGTTGTATTGGGGGGAGAATTGGGAGCCGTTGACATCGAGGGGGGCACCGGTGTTGATGGCGTTGAAGTTAGGAAAGGCGCCGGTGTTGTCGTTGCCGCCGGGGAAGAAAGTTCCCTCGTAACGGACACGCAAGTCACCAAACGGCCGGATTCTCGACGTCCAATCGGGGGCTGCCTTTTCGCTCCATTTTTCCTCGTGGGCCTGTGCCATGAGGTCCTGTTTGATCTGGTCGCGCATCTGGTTGCGAACCACCTCGGGAATGTAGGTGACGCGCATGTCATCGGCCGCCGGCGGCGGCAACGCGGCGGTGGCGGCATTCTGCGCGGCGGTGGCGGCGTCGGCCTCGGCTTGTTGGATGAGTGCCGTGGCTTCGTCCCGGGTGAGAATGCCTTTCTGCACCAGGCGGTTGATCAAATTGACCGTGACGTTCTGCGAGGGCGCGGGTTGCGTGGCAGGCAGGCCGGTGGCTGGAGGCGCGTCGGGGACAGGCTCGGCTGGCGCCAGGGTTTCCTCAGCCCGCAGCGGGTTGAGGGCATGGAGCAAGGCGATAAGGAGGAACGGACGGGAGGGTGGCATGGTGTGTGTGTTAGAAAGTCCCCTTGCGGGCGGAAATGAGCATGTGGATGGGCATGGGCATGCCGGGCGGCGGCGGCTCGGGAAGTTGCAGACCTGCTTGGCTCTTGACGGCTTGATCGACAGCCGGATTGCCGGATGATGCGACCGGCATGGCGCGGGTAATGCGGCCATTGGCATCCGCCCAAACCCGCACCTTCACGCTGAAGGAGGCGTTGCGGGTGCCGGCATTCTGGCGCAGGGTTTCCGCGAGGGTGTTTTGAACCTTGACGGCGAAGCTATCCCACTTGCCACCGCGGCGGCCGCCGCCGATGTGATTGCGCGAGCCGCCGCCTCCGGCACGCAAGCCCATGTCCGGGCCATTGCCCGCCACGTTGGTGGCCAAGGCATCGTCCTGAGGGGCATTGGAAGGAGCCTCCTCCGGCGTGTCGATCTTATCAACCGGCTCCTGCTCGACCATTTCGTCCTTGGGGGGCGGCTCGGCTTTGGGTGGCGGTGGCGGCGGTGGCGGCGGTGGCGGCGGCAACGTGATGGAAATAATCAGCTCCTTTTTGGCTGTTGGCCGGGATTTTCCCGCGGGGGATTTGAACAGGGAAACGAGTCCTCCTAACAAAACAACGGCAAGCAGGATGCCGATGATGCGGCGGCTTTTGCGGGTAGCGGCGGATGGCTGGGGATCGATTTTCATGGCGATAAAATCATTTTCCGTCAGCCGGCGGTTGGGTGGCGAGGCCGATCTGGGTGATGCCCACCCGGCCTAACACATCAAGCACGTCCATGATCCCCTGGTATTGGCTCTGGCGGTCGCCGCGCACCACGACCGGCACCTCCGGGGTGGCGGACTTGATCTGGCTGAGCCGGGTTTCGAGTTCCGGCAGGGTGATTGGCTGGTTGTTGAGGCGGATGCGCCCCTCGTTGTCGATGGTGATGGCCTGGGTCTTGGGGGTGTCGAGCTTGGGCGCGGCCGCCTTGCTGGCGCTCGGCAGGTTCACCTTGACCCCTTGCACGCTGGCAGTGGTCATGATGATGAAGATGAGCAGCAGCACCAGATAGAGGTCCACCATCGGCGTGACATTGATGTCATCGTAATTTTTTTCGTCAGCGGAGGCCATGGGGTGTGGTGGGGTGGTTTGTGAGAGGGCTTGTCTATCTTATGAGTCCCATAGGTCCTATAAGACTTACGGGTTCAGCTGCGGCCATGGGGTTGATCGGGCTCCTGGGGTGGACGGTAGAACTCGGCCATCTTGGCGACAAACTCGTCAATGAACACCTGCATCAGACTCAACGAGTTTTTGATCCGGCCGTTGAGGTAGCTGTAGATGAAGAGCGCCGGGATGGCGACGACCAGACCGAAGACAGTGGCCAGCAGCGCCGAGGCGATGCCGGGGGCGATGGAGTTGACATTGACCTCGCCGGACCGGGCAATGATGGCGAAGGTGATCATGACCCCGACGACGGTTCCTAACAATCCAACATACGGGCCGCCGGCGATGCTGATGGTCAGATAGATGAGACCGTCGGAGAGGCGGTGGGTTTCATGCACCAGCCCGGCATCAAGGCTGGCGCGGATCGCCTGGATCGAGCGGCCGGTGAGCCCATGGATGCGGTTGTTGTCACGGTCGAGGCGGTGGCGGATTTCCTCGGAACCGATTTGATAGATATGCAGCAGCGGGGATTTGGCAATGAGGGCGAGGTCGCCGGCGCTCATCTGCCCGCCGAGGCTGTTGACGCTGGACGTGTCGTCCGGGTTCAGCGCGGTGAGGTCGGTGGAAAGGTGTTTCCACTGCTTGAGAAACACCCTGGTGCCCTTTTCGATGGCGTTCAGATAGATGAACTTGCGGATGGCGACGGTCCAACCGACGACGATCATGAGCACACAGATGCCGACGGCGATCCAGCCGTCAAACATCATGTTGGCGGCGATGTCCTTGAACAACGACAGATGCTCCATGAATTTGCTCTGCGCCTTGGCAACGTCGCCTTCCATCTGCCCTAGCGAGAGCGTGCGCTGGGCGACATCGTTGTTAGACTGGTTGACCGCGGCGAGTTTGACCCATGCGGCGGGCCGGGCGACCCGGGAGATGGTGAACTCGTCGAGTTCGCCGCTGAAGCCGTTGGTCCCCGCAGCTTCGGTGGCAAGGCCGCCCAGGAGCAGTGGCGTGTTGAAGGCGGGCAGGCCGCCATCGACACTGCCGCAGAGCGTGCCATTGAGGAACATGCGGAGGGATTTGCCATCAGCCACGAGCGCCAGATGACTCCACGCACCGGCGGCCGCCGGGGCTGCGGGTTGGCCGCGCAGCGGGGCTCCCGTAGGTGTGAATTCAACGACCGGCACCCCTTGATCCAGCAACAGCCGCAACGAGGAACTCCCATTGGCACGGCTGAGGATGACCGCGTTGGCCTGGAGAGCCGAGGGTTTGATCCACAACGACAAGGTCAACGGCTGATCCTGTTTCCATTCCAGAGTGGCGGTGTTGGGAATGGACAGCCGGGTGGCTCCAGCCAGCTTCAGCCCGCTGCCGATGAGCGAGCCCTCGGCAGTGGCGCCGGAATTTTCCGCCTTGTTGCCGTTGCCGGTGGCATCCAGCGGGGCGGTGCCGCGTCCGCCAAAGTGATAGACCAGCGTGGTGTCGCCATCGTAGGCGTCGGCGGGCTTGGCCGCGGCGGGCATGGCGGCATCCGTGTTGCCGAAATAGACATAAAAGCTGTCCTTGGATGCAGGCTTCACCTCAGGCAGCCTGACCCAGATGAACGCCTCACTGAGCACTCCGTCATAACTCTCTATCTGATGCGGCAGGAGGGTCTTGCCGTCGGCCGCCACAAAGCGCAGGTCACTGCCATCCTCGCGCGTGCTCCCGAATTGGAAGTTCGCGTCGGTCAGGCGCACCAGCACTGTAGAGCCGCCCGCGGCATCGGCAATGGCGGCACCATCGGTTCCGGTGTTGAGGGTCAGCTTCTGGCGCAGGGTCCAGGCGGGATTCCACCAGGCATCGTCGGCCGCGTGCAACTGGCCGGCCAATGAGCACGCGCAGCACAGGCTGCCGATGAATGAGAGAGGGGATGATTTCTGCATGGTGAATGGCTTGTTTGGTGTTGGTTAGAACTCGGCCCAGCCGCGGAATGTGACTCGCACTTCACCGGCGCTGGCGTCGGTTTGGTCGATGAAGGGCACCGCCACATCGAGCGAGCCGTTGTAGTGGCTTTTGACTTTGAAGCGCGTGCCGATGCCGGCACTGGCAAAACCGTAGTCCCGCGCCTGCCCTGGAAGTGCGTCGCGGATTCCCAACATCCCGGCGTCGGCGAAACCGTAAAACCGCCATTCATCGGCGCGGATGCCGGTCTTGGCGGGCTTGCCGGTGAGCGACGGGCTGCGGAACTCGACGGTTCCGAAAACCCCGTTGTCGCCCAGCGCGGTGGCCTCGAGGTAACCGCGCACCGAGCCCAAGCCACCGCCGGCGAACTGCTCGGCGTTGACCAGCGGCTGGCTGGCGAGCTGGCCCTGGAGTTTACCGAAGACCTGGGAGCCCCCCTGGAGGTCGCGGGTATGGGCGAGGTCAGCGCGAATGTAGGCATAACTGCCGTCCGCGTGGTAGCGTTTGTTAGAGAAATATTGGCCGTTGCTGCCGAGACCGCGCAAGTGGAAATTGAGCGAGGTGTTGAACTCGGTGAAGCTGGCATCCCTCAGCCAGGTGGCGCCATAGTTGGCGCTGAGCGGATAGTATTGGATCGGCGTGGCGAGGGTATCCTGGCCGATGACGATGTTTTCGTCAAAGTTCTTGTAGTCGATGCCGGCGCTGAAGTTCTGATAGAACGAGCCCGTGGATGGCAGGTCGCGCAGCACGCGCAGGCCGAGGATAGTGCCGCGGCCGCCGACGGCCGCGCCGCCGAGGGTGGAGACGTCGCTGTTCTGCTTGGTGCCCTGAAGCATCAGGCTCACGCCATCGGAAACCCGGGCCAGATAGTAACCCGAGAACACCAGGGCGTCCTTGGTGTTTTCAGGGGCAAGCTGGAAACTGAGTCCGGCGGTGTGCCCTTTTTGGAAAAGGTTGCCATAACTCAACGAGGCATTGAGCCGCGTCGCCGTCGTGTTGGAACTGTAACGGTTGTTCAACTCCAGCGATCCGTGCAGCGGCAGCTTGTCCTCCACGTTGAGGTCGATGTCCACCGTGCCCGGTTCCACGCCCTGACGCAGCACCGGCGTCACCCGCCGGTCCGCCAAACGGTTGAGGCCAACAATTTCCCGGCTGACCTGATTCATGTCCGGCACCTTGCCTTCCGCCAGCGATGGTACCTCGCGCTTGACATTGCTGGGCAGGAAGAAATGTGCGCCGTTGACCCGCAGGCGGCCCACCTTGCCTTCGACAACCTCCAGACGGATCACGCCGCGGCGCGGGTCCTGCTGTGGCACCAGCACAGACACGGTCTGAAACCCCTTGTCCCGATAGACCTTCTCCAGCGCCACCCGTGCCAACTCCACATCGGCGGGAGTCCTGCCCGGCCCGAGAAACGGATAGACAGCCTCTTCAACCTCGAGGTTTTTCAGGCGCCGCGCCCCTTCTATCCGGTATTCACGGATGTAGAAATTGGCGGTCTCCTGAGCCGTTAGGATGAGATCCGAACTGCCGATGGCCAAGCACGCGGCCAGTGTACGGGCAAGCATCAAATGCGATGTGGAAGCGGTATTAATGTTAAGAAAAATCATGCCTGTGACCCGCAAGCCGGGCACCCCGCAGCATTGCGCTGTCGCCCAGCCCCCCTCAATGGGATCATGGTGACGAAATTGTCACAATGAAATCGCGATGTTCTTCAAATGAATCATCGACAAGGTGGGGCGGGCCGCTATAATCCACGTGACCACTCACTAAGCCGACACGCTTCCAGTATCCCCACTCTCTATTCCCCATTTCCCTTTCGCTTCAGCCCCCCATGGCAATTGCAATCAACCATAACATAGCCGACAATTGGTCGGAGTAGGATTGTTGAAAACATGTCAACGCATCTAGAAGAATCCCTGCAGCGTGAAGTTGACCGCATCCGCGGCAAGCTCACGGAGATGTCCATGCTTGGCGAAAAGGCCTTGCAGGCCTGCGTCAAGGCGCTGGCCGAGCGCGACCGCCAGACCGCCTACGCAGTCATCCTGCGCGATCAATACATCGACGAGCTGGAACGGGAAGTGGACCGCCTCTGTCTGGAATTCATCGTCCGCCAGCAACCGGTGGCCAGTCTGCTGCGCTTCGCCTACGCCACTATCAAGATCAACCTCGAACTGGAGCGCGTGGGGGATTACGCCGAGAGCATCGCGCGCCAGACGCTCAAACTTCTGGATCTGGATGTGGAGTTTCCCATTGATCGCATTCAGGAAATTGCCGACCTATCCATTCCGATGCTGCGTGACGCCACCCGTGCATTCGTCAATCAGGACGCGGAGTTGGCTCGCCTGACCATTGAAACCGAGGCGGTGGTGGATCTCCTCAAGAGCAAATTGAACCGCCATCTCATCGCGCTGTTCCGCGAGAACAAGCTGCCCTTTGAGGCGCTCAATCCGCTTATCATGATCTGCCGCCGCTTCGAGCGGGTCTCCGATCAGGCCCGCAACATCTGCATGGAGACGCTCTACATGTGCACTGGCGAATACGTCAAACACTCCGGCGCCGAGGCGTTCCGCGTGTTGTTCGTCGATGATCACAACGCCTGCCAGAGCCAGATGGCCGAGGCCATCGCCCATGCGCTCAACGAGCCCAAGTTCATCTTCACCAGTGCCGGCTTGGAGCCGCAGCCCATCCATCCGGCGACCGTCGGTTTCATGAAGGAAAAGGGTTTCGATGTGGCGCGCATGGTGCCCAAGGCCATCAATCAAGTGCCCAATCTGGACCATTATCACGTCATCATCGTGCTGGCTCCGGAAGCCCGGAAAGCGTTCCCCCACAAGCCGCGCAAGGAGGTGTTGCTAGACTGGAGTGTGGTGGACCCGTCCAAGACCCAGGGGACGCCCGCCGAAGTGCACGCCGCTTACGAAAGCACCTATCAATTCATCCGCGAGCACATCAGTGACCTCGTCGCAGCCATCCTCGGAGAATCCAACAACAAGCAACAGGACTGACACCCACCACCATGACCCCCAAATCCCTTTTGAACCAGGCCACCCGCACGGGCACCCTCCTGACCGCAGGCACCCTGCTGCTGCTCACGGGCTGCGGCAGAAATGACGGCGGTGCCGGCGGCGGCAAGAAGCAGACCATCGCCAATATCGGCTCGGACACGATGGTCAACCTCGCCATCGCCTGGGCCGACGCCTACGCGAAGGTGGATCCGGGCGTGTCCGTGGAAGTCAATGGCGGGGGTTCCGGCCAGGGGGTGGCCGCGCTTATCAACAACTCCTGCGAGATCGCCAACTGCTCCCGCAAGTTCGAGGAAAAGGAAATCGCCGACTTCGATGCCAAGCATCCCGGCAAGGAACCCAAGGAATTGATGGTCGGCTATGACGCCCTATCTGTTTTTGTGCACAAGGACAATCCAATGACCGAAATCTCCATCGAAGAGTTGCAGCAGATGTATGCCAAAGACGGCAAGCTTGCCAAATGGTCGGATCTGGGCGTGAGCAATATCCCGGGCGCCAAGGGGGATGAAATCATCCTGGTGAGCCGCCAGAACAACTCCGGAACCTATCACTACTTCCGCGAGGCCATCGTCGGGAAAAAGAACGAAATGCGCCTTGGCACCGTGGACATGAACGGCTCCAAGGACGTCGTCGACCTCATCTCCAAAACCCCCAATGCCATTGGTTACTCGGGCATGGGTTACGCCACGCCAGCGGTCAAGCACCTCAAGATTTCCAAGAAAAAAGGTGAGAAGGCGGTCGAGCCGACCATTGCCACCACGCTTGACAAGAGCTATCCGATTGCCCGCCCGATGTTCATGTATACCGCGGGCGATCCCTCACCGCAGATCAAGAAATACCTCGATTGGATCATATCCGACGCGGGTCAGAAGATCGTCGAGGAAACCGGCTACGTGCCGCTGCCGAAGTAGCAAGCGTTTTTCCGCCGAAACACGCGCCATTGTTACCGGATGCAAGCCAACGTGACTGACCAGAAGGCCGCGGCACCAGGCTCGGCTGCCGCCACTCGCTTGAAGCAGCAGCGCGGGCGGATGGAGATGTTAGGCGAGCGTGCCATCGAGGTGCTGATTCACCTGTGCGGGTTCAGCGCGATCATCTTCGTGTTTGGCATTTTCTTCTTTGTCTTCCGCGAAGGAGCGCCGTTTCTGGCCAAGCTCAACTTCGGCGAGTTTCTGTTTTCCACCGAGTGGTTTCCCACCTCCCAGACGCACGCCAAATACGGCGTGGGGGCGCTCATCGTGGGCACACTGAGTGTGACCGGCCTGGCGATGGTCATCGCCGTGCCGTTTGGCTTGGGAGCGGCGGTGTTTGTCTCTGAGTTCTGCACTGGCAAGGCCAAGGAAACGCTCAAGGTGGTCATCGAACTACTGGCGGCCATTCCCAGCGTGGTCTGGGGCTTCATCGGCTTGACCGTCATGGCACCCATCATCATCAAGACCTTCCAGGTTCCCATCGGGGTCAACATGTTCAATGGCGCGCTGTTGCTCGCCTTGATGAGCGTGCCCATCATGGTCAGCATCGGCGAGGATGCCTTGAAGGCCGTGCCTGACTCCTATCGTGAAGCCGCCATCGCGATGGGTGCCACCAAGTGGCAACTCATCTGGCGGGTGTTGTTGCCCGCCGCCAAAAACGGGTTGCTCGCGGCCGTTCTGTTAGGCGTGGGCCGCGCCATCGGCGAAACCATGGCCGTGCTCATGGCCACCGGCCACAGCGTGCGCATTCCTCATAGCATTTTCGACCCGGTGCGCACGCTCACCGCCACCATCGCCGCCGAACTGGGCGAAACCAGCAAAGGCTCCGACCATTACCAGTCGCTGTTCCTGATAGGCATTCTGCTCTTCAGCATCACCTTCGTCGTGAACCTCGCGGCGGACCTGATCGTCAAGGGAATCAAGAAGAAATAAATCAACGCAGTGTTCACCGAAACTCCATTTGTCCGCAAGAAGCGGCGCTCCGAATTCATCGCCAAGTGCTTCTTTGGCGGCATGGCGGCGGCGATGGTCATTCCGCTCATTCTCATCGTCGGCTACGTCGTCGTCCAAGGCGCGCCCTCCCTGAGCTGGGATTTTCTAACAACCAATCCGCGGCTGGGCGGCATCCGCGGCGGGATATGGTCGGCGTTGGTGGGCACCATATACATCGTCGCCATTTCGCTCTGCGTGAGCGCGCCCATTGGCGTGCTCTCGGCGGTCTACCTCAACGAATATGCCAAGGACAACTGGTTCACGCGCATCGTCAACCTCGCGGTGGTCAACCTGGCCGGCGTGCCCAGCATCGTGCACGGGTTGTTTGGTTTGGGCGCGTTCGTCTATGCGGCGGGCATGGGCAAAAGCATCCTGTCGGCCTCGCTCACGCTATCGATCATGACGCTGCCGGTCATCATTGCCTCCACCAAGGAAGCCCTGTCCGCCGTGCCTATCAGTTTTCGCGAAGCCTGCTGGAATGTGGGAGCCACCCGCTGGCAAACCATCCGGCGCATCGTGCTGCCCAATTCAATCAGCGGCATCCTGACCGGGGTGATCCTGCAAGTCAGCCGCACGGCCGGCGAAACCGCGCCGGTGATGCTGACCGGGGTGGCCACGTTCAAGTCGATAGAAAGCAACGGGCTCTTTCTCTACAACCCGCTCACGGACCAGTGCATGGCCCTCTCGATGCATCTTTACTACATAGCCACGCAGGCGAACAACGCGGCGCACTCGCTGCCTTATGCCATTGCCACGGTGTTGCTCGGCGTGGTGCTGGTGGTCAATGCCACCGCGATTGGCGTGCGTGCCTACCTTCGCTCCCGCAAGAAATGGTGAACCTAACGATGACCTCGCAACCCAAAATCGAAGTCCGGGATCTCCGCCTCAGTTACGGCACGCGGGAGGTCATTCACGGCATTTCCTTTGACATCCGGCATAACGAGATTTTCGGCATCATCGGGCCGGCCCAGTCGGGCAAGACCTCGCTGTTGCGCTGCATCAACCGCACCATCGAGTTCACCGCGGCAACCACGGTGTCCGGCACGGTGAAAGTGGATGGGCAATCCGTGCAGAAAGTCAGGAACGTGTATGAACTCCGCCGCAAGATCGGCATGGTCGCCCCGCTGCCCGTGGGCCTGCCCCTTTCCATCTACGACAACGTCGCCTTCGCGCCGCGTTGTGCCGGCATGAAGGCCAAAAGCGACCTGGACGGTTTGGTTGAGAAATGCCTCCGGCAGGCCGCGCTCTGGGATGAGGTCAAAGACCGCTTGGACTCGCTCGGCACCAAGCTCTCCGGCGGCCAGCAACAACGGTTGACCATCGCCCGCGCCCTCTCGCACCAACCGGAAATCCTCTGCCTTGACGAATTCTCCATCGCCATCGATCCGGTGACCACGATGCGCATTGAGGACGTGCTGAAGGAACTGCGCAAGGAGATGACCATTATTCTCGTCACCAACCTGACCCAGCAGGCGCGGCGCCTGGCCGACCGCACGATGTTTCTGTGGAACGGCGAGATCATCGAATTGGACATCAATGACGTCATCTTCGGCGACGCGCCGAAGGACAAACGGACGTATGACTACGTGATGGGGATTTTCGGTTAGACAGGAACTTGAAACTTGCACCCATCAACTTTAAATTCCTTGACTTCCATGAACGACGCCACGGCATGCAGCATCACCACCCGTGAACTGAACCTCTGGTATGGCCAGTTCCAGGCGCTGCGCGACATCAATGTGGATATCAAGCACGGGATCATCACGTCACTGATCGGTCCGTCCGGGTGCGGCAAGACCACGCTCCTGCGCTGCTTCAATCGCGTCAACGAGCGCTACGGCTATGTCACCACCAAGGGTGAGATCAAGCTGCTAGGCAAGAACATCTACGACCCGGACGTTTCGCTCGTGGAGCTGCGCAAGTCGGTGGGCATGGTGTTTCAGCGGCCGAATCCGCTGCCCATCTCGATATACGAAAACGTGGTCTTCGGTCTGAGGGTTCACCACGAGCGGCGCCAACTCAGCCGTGCCACACTGGATGCCGCCGTTGAAAAGGCGCTCACCGAAGTGGGTCTGTGGAAGGACCTCAAGGACCGCTTGGACCAGCGTGCCACGGGCTTGCAGTTGGAGCAGCAACAAAAACTCTGCATCGCCCGCCTACTGCCGCTCAAGCCGGAAATCATCCTGATGGACGAGCCCTGCTCCGCGCTGGACGTCGAGGGCACCCGTGCCATTGAGGAGTTGATGTTCGAGCTCAAGGGCCGCTTCACCATCGTCATAGTCACCCACAACATGGCCCAGGCCCGCCGCACCAGCGACGAGTGTATCTTCATGCTGATGGGCGAATTCATCGAACACTCACGCACGGCGGATTTGTTCGTTAGCCCAAGAAACCCGAAAACTGCCGAATACATCGAAGGTCGGTACGGGTGAGGCGGCCCAGGTGACGATTTTGTCACCTGGCACCATCCTGCGGCTTGCCGCGAACCAGCCAAACCAGGGGAATTGTGACCAGCAGGATCAACCCTAACAATGTGAAGGCGTCCCCAAAGGCAAGCACATAAGCCTCGCGGCGGACCGTGAGGTTGAGCGCCGCAAGGGCGCGTGTGCCGGCCGTGGCAGGGTCGGCACCGAGCGCGCTGAAATGGCGGGTCATGGCGTCCAGGCGCTCCACGGTGGCGCGACTGAACAGGCTGATAGACTCGCCGAGGCGGACTGAGTGGAATTTTTCCCGGGTATCGGTTTGGGTGGCCAGCAGGGCGATGCCGATGCTGCCGCCGAGGTTGCGCAACATGTTGAACAACGCGGAGGCGGAACCGGCACGGATGGCAGGCAGTCCCCGCGTGGCCATGGTGGTGAGTGGCACGATCACCAGCGGCATGCCCAACGCGCGGATGAGTTGGGTGGTGCGCAATTGGTCGTGCGCGGTCCAATGCGTGAGGCGTCCGTTGAGCAGGCAACTGGCCGCGAACAAGGCCAGGCCGACCGACACCAGCAGGCGCGCGTCCCAGCGTTTGGTCAGAGCCGCGGCCACCGGCATCATCAGCAATTGCGGCACGCCGCTCCACATGATGGTGCGGCCGATCTGGCCGGCATTGTAGCCTTGGATCTGCGCCAGATAGACCGGCAGCAGATACATCACCCCATACATGCCAAGGCCAAACACCGCGCCAACCAAGCAGGCAACGCCAAACTCGCGCCGACCTAACAACCTGAGGTCGATGAACGGCTCGCGACCGCGCAACTCAAGGGTCGTGGCGAGTGTCAACATGACGGCGGCCGTGACGGCCAGGCCAAGCATGGTTTGGGAGTTGAACC
>CAIKDP010000332.1 GCA_903826205.1 Akkermansiaceae bacterium | reverse complement strand
CGCCACCACCCGGCTCACCGGCAGGGCCCGGGCGGTCCTCTTCCACAACGGCACCTGGACCGGCTGGCGCGATGCCCTCGCCAGGATGCCGCGCCACCGGATCACCGACAAGCTCGTGTCAGACTCCCGCGTTGCCGCCTCGCTGGTCGATCACCTCGGGCCGCAGGTCTTGAACCGGCTCCCCGGCAAGTATGCCCTGTTCGACCGCGACGGCACCGAGTTATTCGGTGACTGGCGCGAGTGGGGCGGAATGAAGGTGAGCAATCTGGCCTTCCTTCCCGCCTGCAGGACGTCTGACTACTTCCTATCATCCTCCGGGTTCTGGACCCTCGACGATGACGAGGAGCCATTCTAAGCGATCTCACCCAACACCAACACCATGCCATACCACATCATGACACCCCGCTTCCCGCTGGGCCAGACGGTTGCCACGCCCGGCGCCCTCGCACTCGGCATCGACCTTGCCGCCTACCTTCGTCGCCACCACTGCGGCGATTGGGGCGACGGTCTTTGTGACGAGGACAAGCAGGCCAACGAGAACTCGCTCAAAGATGGCACCCGCCTGCTGAGTTGCTACCATGTCGGCAAAGGCCGACGGCTCTACATCATCACTGAATGGGACCGGAGTTCAACGTGCGCTCTGCTGCCTGAGGAGTATTGAACGCTTCATCGGCGCATGCGCACTTCTGTCCCCTTTGGTCAAGGAAGCTCTTTCCACCAATAATCCTTCTCCGCCAGATACAGATGCGGGTCCACACCATTCACGCGGCCTTCAATATCGACGTAGGCTTCTGCCACTTTGCCAGGATCGATCTCTTTCTCGGTCATGATGATGATTCGATCAAGCGCCTCAAAGTTGAGATCAGGCCAAGCCAGCCTAATCTCGTAACCATTGCCGATGAGCAGATTGACCGCTTGACGCTGGCAATCCGACACTTGCCGGCAGATCCGATCAGGTATGTCATCCCAAGTTCGCACAACGCCTGAGGTATAGCGGGTAAGGGGCCAAAAGTAAACCGCCGAATCGCCATCCGTCGGGGCAGCGCAAATTCGCCGCTGGGATGTCACCGGCGACACATCTCCACGATCCGCTCGACGGTGCCGATCTCCAACTGGCGTTCGGTCAGGCGCAGGACCCGCCATCCCGCCAAGGCGGCTTCGAGATACTTTTCGGCATCGCTGGCGTAGCCGCTGCCCCGTGTGTGCCGGCCACCCGCCCGCATGAAGATCCCGCCCTCGACCTCGATCAGCGATCGGCTTTCCAAATGTGCGAAGTCGGCGCGCCATTTCCTCGACGGGTGGAACCGGAACTCGCGCTCCAGGGGCGGTCCCTGCGCAACCCGCCAGAGGAAAAGAAACTGTGATTCGAGCTTGGAGCCGGCCATTTGACCGGGGCGGCGAGTCAACCCGGAAGTGGGAAATTTCCCATCCGCCTATGTGGGAAGTCGTGTTGGCACATTCCACGGGAAATGGACACGGGTGGCGAGGACCCCGCGTAAGTCATCTGTTTGCAATAGATTCCTTCATTGTCTAACGATGGACTAACTGATACT
>CAIKDP010000331.1 GCA_903826205.1 Akkermansiaceae bacterium | reverse complement strand
GATATCTATGATTGGTATGACTGGGGGACGGGAAAACAGGACTTCAAGGTGACCCAGGCCGCAGAATATTACGGTGCCTTATCCGCCCTCAAGAAGATGGCGCAGGCGACCGGCCATACCGAGGATATCCCAGCCATGGACGCCAAGCTCGACAGCATCAAGAAGAACTTCGACCGGGTATTCTGGAAAGAGGACGGGTACAGGTCGGGGACGATTCTTGACGAACGGGCCAACGCGATGGCGGTATGCGCGGGGCTTGCGGACAGTTCGAAGTATGGCGTGATCACCGGCCTGATAGGAGGAATAGAAGGCACCAGCGGCCCCTACTTTGAACGTTGGATCATGGAGGCGCTTTGTGTGATGGGTCAGCAGCAGAAAGCCCTGCTCAGGATGGCCAACCGATATCGGGGGCAGATTGATGCCACTTTCACGACGTTATGGGAGTATATGGAGAGAGGCTTTGATATTAAAACGGGCACGGATGCTGTCAATTATCTGACGCTGAACCACGCTTGGAACAACCCCAACACCATCCTGTCCAGATTCATTGCGGGAGTGGCTCCGGTAAGTCCGGGCTGGACGCTCTATCATGTGCTGCCGAAGGAGGCGTTCCTGACATCCCTCGATACCGTAGTCCCGACGGTTCAGGGGAAGGTGGCGGTTTCCATCAAAAAAACCGCAGCACAATACAGCCTGTCTGTTACCTCTCCTTCAAACACGACGGCCATCGTCGGCATTCCCAAGAGTTCGTTCACGAAGCTGGATTCCATCAAGGTCAACGGAACGGCAATCTGGAAGGGCTCGCCTTCCGGCAGCGTTGAGGGTGTTTCATTCAATGGCGAGGATGCAAAGTATGTGACATTCAAGGTGAAGCCCGGAACGTGGAAGTTCGTCGGTGAGGGCAGCGTGAAGATGACAACGCCGAAAAAACCTGCCGTTCCCGTCAAGCCCGGCGTGGAACTGAACAAGAAATCATGGACCGTGTCAGCCTGTGTGGATAATAAAACATTCGAGGCCGGTCCATGGAATGGCGGGAAAGGCAACGTCAACCTGACGACAGATGGAAGCTCGGCCAATATCATTGACGGTGATCATTGGACAGGATGGCGGACAATGACGGATCAAGTCCCCGGACAATGGGTGGTCATTGACATGAAGCAGCGCCAGAGCTTCAACAAAATCGTCATGGATACGGTCTGGGCGATTTATGACATTCCTGCAGGGTATGCCATCTATGTGTCCGACGACACGGCCAACTGGGGCAAGCCAGTGGCGACCGGCGTCGGAGAACGGTGGGGGATCACCACCGCCACGTTCCCGATGGAAACCGGGCGCTACATCAAGATCGAGCAGACCGGGACGAAAAAACAGGTGTGGTCCCTCTTTGAAGTCGATGTCTTGCGTATGTAGAGGAAAGACGGCAATGAAAGGCATAATTAACATGAAAACATTATCAGTTCAGGCGGCATTCATACTAGCCGCAGTGTCCGCCAGTGCGGACGTAAAGCTAAACCCAATCTTCGACGACCATGCGGTTCTCCAGCGGGACATTCCTGTTTCAGTCTATGGCACGGCGGATCCCGGCGAGAATGTCACAGTTGCCTTCGCCGGCCAGACCCAGTCGGCGAGCGCCGACAAAGAGGGCGCCTGGAGTGTCAAGCTCGCCGCCATGAAAACCTGCACAAACCCGGCCGTCATGACGGTGAGTGGCAAGAACACGCTGACCCTTACCGATGTGGTGGTGGGGGATGTCTGGATTTGCAGCGGTCAGTCTAACATGGATTTCACACCCGGCGCCTACCACAACGCCCTTGACCCCAAACCCTACGATGAGAAGGATTTCGATGTTCCGCTCTTGCGTCAGTTCCATCTCGTCAACGATCCGTCGATGCGCCCGGGGACCGATGTGAAAGTTCATCGCGGCAATGGGACTTCGGAAGAAAGCGCCGCCTGGCTTCCCTGCAAGCCGACCACGGGCAACCGCTTCACGGCCGTCGGACTCTATTTCGGCCGCAAGCTGCAGCTGGAAACCGGAGTTCCAATCGGCCTGATCAAGACGGCATGGAATGGCACCCGCATCGAACCGTGGATCTCGCCGCTTGGCTTGGCCAGCGTGCCCGAATTGCCTCCCGTGACCGGTCTGCCCGCTGAGTATAAGTCCGACGGCGGCTATCCCTCGACCTGGCATTGCCTGTATAACGGCAAGATCCATCCGCTCATCCGTTATGGGATCAAGGGTGCGATTTGGTATCAGGGGGAGTCCAATGGCGACGAGGGCGAGATCTACTATCAGAAGCTGCGGGCCCTCATCGGTGGCTGGCGGTCAGCCTGGGGGGAAGGCGACTTCCCGTTCTACCTTGTCCAGTTGGCCGGCAGGGGACTGCCGACCGACAATCCTGCGGGTGGCGATGGCTGGGCGAAGATCCGCATGGCCCAATTCAAAGCCCTCAGCATCCCGCACACGGGCATGGCGGTGGTCATGGATCTGGCCGATGTCAGGGAGCCCGGGGACATCCATCCCAAGAACAAGCGCGATGTGGGCGAGCGACTCGCCCTGTGGGCTCTGGCCAAGGATTATGGTAAGAAGGATCTGGTCTACAGCGGTCCGTTGTACAAGGAAATGAAGATTGATGGCGATAAGATCCGGATAGCTTTCGACAGCGTTGGCTCCGGGTTGACCGTGGCCACCAAGCACGGCTTCGCCCCCGTGGTCAAGGAGGCGCAGGGCAAACTGAAGCGCTTCGCCATCGCCGGGGAGGACAAGAAGTGGGCTTGGGCCACCGCCATCATCGATGGCAAGACAGTGGTCGTATCCAACCCCGGGGTGCCCAAGCCGGTCGCCGTCCGCTATGCCTATACCATGTCCGGCGATGACTGCAATCTCTACAACAACGAAGGCCTGCCGGCGTCGCCCTTCCGCACCGATGACTGGTGAAACTGGCAAATTCGAGGCAATTACAATAAACTTTGCCTGGGTCGGCTGGCGAACAGTTTGAGCACCTGCAGGTCTTGACGGTAGCCCTTTTCCGGTCCATCCTCCCGGCGGAAAGACACTGTGGCAACCGGCACCAACCTATGAAAGCGAAAATCACATACTGGCGGGAACAGGACGGATACTGGCTGGGGTATCTGAACGATTACCCGGATCACTGGACGCAGGGCGAGGACTTGGACGATTTGAAAGCGCATCTTCGCGACCTCTTTCAGGTGTTCGGAGCTGAAGCCATTCCAGGAATCAAAAAGGAAGAAGAATTGGAGGTCGCGTGAAAAGGCGCGAATTGATCGAACAGTTGGAGTCAGCCGGTTGCGCGATCCTGCGTCATGGCGGACGGCATGATATCTATCATAACCCGCAGACTGGGGTTTCACAACCGATCCCGCGTCACCAGGAGATCAATGAAATCCTCGCCAAGAAGATCCTCAGGGATCTGACCAAGACTCCCTAGCCACTGTCCAAGGATTTATAACTCACTTTCCCGGAGGGGAAAAGTTAGGCAATGCCAGCATATGAAACAATACCTTATCCCGATGACCGCATCTCTTCTGCTAGGTGCGGGCTCGCTCCGCGCCGCGTCCGACCAAGCCTGGCTTGACTCCTATAAAATCATCTGGACCAGCCAGAGTGCGGATGCGCGGGGTTCGATGCCGATCGGGGCGGGCAACATCGGCCTCAACGTCTGGGTGGAAAAGGACGAGTTGCTGATTTACTTTGGCAGCCCGGATTCCTGGAGCTACCGGGGCAAGGGCTTCAACACCCAGATGCAAACCAAACTCGGCCGCTTGCGACTGAAATTGTCCCCGGTGCCATGGGCCAAGGATTTCCGTCAGGAATTGGATGTGGCCAGCAATTCGATCGTGTTGAGTGGTAAATCCGCCGACGGCAAGGCGATCCAAATGCGTGTGTGGATCGATGCCATGCAACCGGTGGTACACATCGAAGGGCAATCGGAGAGCCCGCTGGAGGCTGCGGTGGCAATCGAATTCCCAACCGGCCCGGCCATGGCTCCGCACAATCCGGGCCAGACCTACGGCCCCTTGGTGAGGGAGGGGCGCATCGACGGGGATGCGCTCGAGTGGTGGGAGCGCAGCCCGGCCATCGACGAGGGCCGCAACGAGTATATCCGCAGGTTCAAAGTCGAGGCGCTGGCGGAGTGGCTCCCCAATCCCATGGCTAACAGAACCATGGGCGGCCGGCTGTCCGGCGCGGGATTTGTGGCCGACGGCACGGGGCAGGGGACTTATGACGGCCGGGAATTCAAGTCGGTTGGATTGAAATCTTCCACACCGATCAAGGACTTCGATCTGCGTGCGTCGCTGCGCATCGCCCAGGACGCCACGCTCGACGAATGGCAGGCTCAGGTGAAAATGTTGGAGGCCGCCAAACGCGCGACCGCCAAGGCGGATTGGCAGTCGACCACCGCTTGGTGGCGGGGCTTCTGGGACCGCAGCCGCATCGTGATCAACCCGGGCAAGGGGCCGGACGATCCCGCCTGGCAGACCGGTCGCAACTATCAGTTGTTCCGCGCTCTGTTAGCCAGCAACCGCACCGGCGAGTTTCCGACATTGTTTAATGGCGGCCACTTCGCCTGTGAGCCCAACCCGGACACGCGCAACTGGTTTGATTGCCAGTTCATGGCGCAGAACCAACGGCTCGTCTATTGGCCGATGTTGAAGAGCGGCGACTTCGACCTGCTCAATGTCGGACTCGAGTATTACCGGCGCAGCACCGGGCTGCAGACCGCCTGGGCCAAACATTTCTGGAATGTGAACGGCCTGGCATTCAACGAAGGCATGGGCATCTACGGCGCGGACTGGGGCCCCGATCCCCAAGGTCACGGCGGGCCCGGGCACCTTACCTACCACAAGGTCAGCGGCATTGAATTCGCCATCATGATGCTGGAAGCGGGCAGTTATGGCGGCGCGGATGTCCGGCCCTATCTGCCGATCGCGCTGGGCTATCTGCATTACCATGACCAGTTCTATCGGAGAGAAACCCAAAAGCTCACGGGTAAGGAACTCGATGCCAACGGCCACTTGGTCATCTTTCCCGGCAATGCCATCGAGATGTATCAGCAAACGCGCAACGACGCCTGCACCATCTCCGCACTGGTGGCGCTGTGCAAGGCCGTGCTGGACTTGCCGGCCAACCTGCTGACCGCAGAGCAGCGCGCGTTTTGTGAGGCATTTCGCAAGACCTTGCCACCGCTGCCCACCCGCGAGCGGCGCGGACATCAGACCTTGGCGCCAGCCGAATCATGGAAGTCGGTGTCCACTTGGGATAATATCGAACTGCCGGAGATGTATTCCGTCTTTCCCTTCCACATCCATGGCGTCGGCCGTCCGGGGCTCGAATTGGCCCGCGATACCTGGGAGTTCAGCTTCGAACATCCGCGCCAGAAACGCAACTTCTGTTGGTATCAAAGCCTGATCTATACCGCCGACCTCGGACTAACGGATCAGGCCCGCGAGCTCGCCATGGCGAAGTTGCTGTGGCCCACGCGCGAAAAGGGCGCGCAATCCGGGATGCGTTACCCGGTGTTCTATGACACCTTCGGGTTTTGTGAGCGGCCGGACTTCGATCACGGCGGCTGCGCCATGGTCGGCTTGCAGGACATGCTGCTGCAATGCGTCGACCAACAAATCCTGCTCTTTCCCGCCTGGCCCAGGGATTGGGATTGCGAGTTCAAACTGCACGCGCCATACCACACCACCGTCGCGGGCGTCCTCAAGGACGGCAAATTGGAGAAACTATCAGTCACCCCGGAGACCCGCGCCAAGGACGTGATCAACATGCTGGACAAATGAATCCGGGGAGCGCCGGCGTCCCGCCGGCTGCATTCGGCATCTTGCCGAACGCTTCTTCCCCCATGGGAAATGATAATTCTTCGTATGAACACTACTAATATACTCGATCAACAAAAGAGTGTTCGGCAGGATGCCGAGCACGGCCGGCGG
>CAIKDP010000330.1 GCA_903826205.1 Akkermansiaceae bacterium | reverse complement strand
TTGCCGTATATGAACCGCCAGAATCGCGCGGAGGTCACCCTCAAGGCACCGCTCAGGCTCGATGCCGATTTCACCATCGACGGGCTCGAGACCGATGACACGCGCGTCTTCCTGCCGGGCGTCATCTCCGGCACCGGCGCCTTGATCAAGAACGGCCCGCACACGGTCTACCTAACCAACGCGGCCAACACCTACAGTGGCGGAACCATCATCAATGACGGCTGCCTCTCCATGCAGCAGCAGGGGTTGGGGACAGGCCCTGTAACGATGAACAAGAGCGGGACCATCAGTTTCGACGGTCCACCGGTGACGAACGCGCTCACCTCTAACGGTGGCTGCATTTCCGGCGGCAGCAATGCCCACTGGAACGGGCCCGTGAAGTTGAATGGGAATACCAAAGTCCATGCTTACGATTCCCTGGAATTCAATAACAAGGAAGGCGGGATCAGCGGGCCGGGTGGCCTCACGCAGACCGGGCATCCCGTTGACCACGGGATCAGAAGCGGGGCGATCAAACTTCTCGGACGCAATACGTACACCGGCCCCACCAAGGTTGAGATGGGACTTCTGGAGATCATGTCGTCGTTCTACAACAATGATCCCGCGCGCTGGACCCCGGCCAATATCAGCGTCAATGGCGCCGCGGGCGAACTGCGACTGCATGTCGGCGGCGCAGGCGAATTTACCATCGCGCAGGCCGCAACCCTGCTCAAGAACATCACCACCGGCGTCAACCGGAACGGTCTGATGGCCGGTGCCACCTTCGGGCTGGATACGAGCAAGGCCACGACGGTGCAGGATCTCTCTATCCATATCGCGGATTCCGAAGGTCCGGGCGGCGGCAGCGTGACGCTCAAGAAATGCGGCGCGGGAACGCTCAAAATCTCCGGTACCAACACCTACACCGGCCAGACCATTCTCACCGGCGGCACCCTGAGCATCGATTCGTTCAACAGCGTGGCCAAAGGCAAGCCCAACAGCAGCCTGGGCGCGCCCAAAACCGATGCCAATGCCGAGATCCTGATCAGTGGCAGCAGCACCCTGCGGTATACCGGCACGGGTGAGGCCACCGACCGCACCCTCAACCTGCCCGGCGGCGGCGACACCATCACCCTGGATCAATCCGGCACCGGCTTGCTCAAACTCACCAACCCGTTCGTGATGTCCGGCTTCGCGGATAACAAAACCATCATCCTCGCCGGCTCCAGCGCAGGCACCGGCGAACTCGCCTTTAACATCGATGACGTCCATGACCGCAAGGGCAAGGCTAACACTTCCATCATCAAATCAGGCACCGGCACCTGGACACTTTCGGGCAAAAACAGCTACTCCGGCCCGACGACCGTGAAGCAGGGCACGCTGTCGTTCACGAATGCGCAGGGCATGGGCGAGAAGACGGAAGTCTCGGTTGCCGACGGCGCGACCCTTGCCTTGAACTTCAAAGGGGAAATGTGCATAACCCAACTCATTCTTGATGGGAAACCCCAACCTGCCGGCATCTATAGCGCGGCGACCACTCCCAAGTTCATCAAGGGTGAAGGGATTCTGAAAATCGAGGGAAAATGAAGACCGGACGATTGTAGCGGCGGACTATGACCGCCGAACCACCAATGAATCGCATTGCCTACCAGCGCCATCTCATTCACAGCGACGCTCATGGAGCGCCGCCACTATGCCACGCTTTCGCCCCCAGGCTATGGCTCGCACGCCTGGGGGTGGTGCACGTTACCTTGTCGCCTCACAACCCGGAAGGACATCAAGCCGCGCATCGAAGGCCCCATCCATCCGTTCCGCGCCGAGACCGCTCCCAAACTCCGCATCACCGGCATCTGGAAAGGGTTGGCCGGTACCGGCCATGTGACCTGGAAGCAGCAGGGCAACGACCAGCCTGCAAATCCCCTGAGCGTCAGCTTCCCAATTCCACAGCAGGGCAAGGCGGCAACAGTGGAGGTGGATCTCGCCGCGCATCCGGAATATCAGGGGCTCATCACCCAAGTCACCGTCTGGCTCGCGGACAAGCCTGCGGATGGTGGCGAGGTGGTCGTCAGGTCCATCGCCACAGTGCCGGCGAAACGCTGAAAACACAGTTGCCTGCAAAGTCTTCGCGAGGAGTCGGCACGAAAAGCGCGAAACACTGCCAAGTTAGTCTCTGGCGGACAGGGTTCGCCCCCCGCACACTCTGCTTCATTCCTTGATTTCATGGCATTCTTTGCGTCTCTGGTTTTCCGGGGTTACGCAGGATGATGCAGCTTGACCCCGTCGTTTGTGTGGAATCCGTGTGGAATTCCACCATCCGACACATCTCTGCCACAACCTCGCTGCCGATCAAGGTCATTTTTCATGCTCCTGGATTTTGGGTTTATAGCCGAGTCGCCGCAGACGGGCGATTGGCCCCCAAATCGGCCCGATTCACGACAGAGCCGGGGACAAGGGGGGAAGTGAGATCAGGTTTGGGATCGAATCGTAGCCTGAGCTGATGTGAGCTGACGCATAGGTAACATACACACATGTGTATGCAATCTATGCAAACCCGGCCAGCAGCTTCCAACGCCCACTCATTGGGCGCTTGCGATCATGTGACATGGGGCGCCAATGAGAGACCAGCATTTATTATTTGTCACTATTTATTGGGGTCGAGCCTGAACCACTATAAATAAACCAAAATTTACCGTTTTGGGGCACGCCTTCCAGCCTGCCATATTTTTCCTTATCGCAATCCATAAGGCAACCCAATTCACATACACTAACAGTAGCCGCTTCATACTTATACACTATCGTTGACGCCCAATCAGGAAACTCCTTAATGCGAATCGTGCGCTTTCCTTCATAGACGAAATAATGTGACAAATACAGCACGACAACAGCTACTCCTGCCAAAAAGCTTGTTATGCACAAAATGAACGATTTGGCCTTCATGGCTTGTAGTATGTTGATATTGTTGCGGCCAGCCAATGGATATACTGGCAGTCTTTAGCGCATAATTCAAAATTACCGTCTTGCAGCGCCTTTGCGTCACATTCAATACCTTTTTGTCGAAGATAGAGCGCAACGAGCGGGATACCATACTCATTTACCGCGTTGCCAATTCCTGTAAATAGACCCCCAAAGTCTCTAACGCTTCCGCCTCCCTCGTCTATGATTTGTGCAATGTCCATAGTTTTGCCAATCAAATTTGTGGCATCACCCAGATAATCAATAATCTTGGAATTCTGCGTTTCATTTGGGCAGCATTTCTTGCCCGCTCCTGTATGACCAAGAATATCCCACCTATCAACCCCATCATTCCCGATAAACCCATACAGGTTCACCCCGCCCTTTTCCTCAATCGGATCACGTGATGGCCAGCGACCCGTCAAAGGATCATACCACCTGTACCCGTAGCAAGCCACATGCATGGCTTTGCTACCAGAACAATTGTTAGCTATCCATTTGTAAGCCAATGACTTACGCAAATATACGGGTTCCGGCGACCTAGGGCGGGTCAGACGCCGAACCGACCCTAAACCGCCGCTGGAGCCGCCGCAGACGGGTGTTTCGCCCTGGATTCGGCCCGCTTCACGACGCCGAACGGACACCGGGAAGGTGGCGGCGGTCGGCCATGGTGGGGCGGTTGTCATCGCGTGCATGTCTGATAGCACGGTGGCTGGCCGGGGACAAGCGGGAAGTGATGTGGGGGAGGAATGCGCCCGCCATGGCCACAACCCTCAGCCTTCCTCGCCGCCGTGCTCACGCGCTTGCCCGTTATGAAAGCCAGCGAAGCCGCCAGCCTCATCCTGGCCAACTGGCTCAAGGCACGCAGCGGCAAGCCCGCCTCATATGGTAGCCTGATAGCATAGCGGTCATAGATGCGGCTAATATGACCGCTATGAATCCGCCGGTGCAACGACTATGCAATGGCGCTTCGGACCACGCTTACATTGATGCGGCAAATATGGCCGCTATGAATCCGCCGGTGCAATGAATATGCAATGGCGCTTCGGACCACGCTTACCGTCCCCGAGTCCGGGGTGGATTTGCAAAAGGCATGGTCCGAGGCTAGCGAATACCCCCACCCTGTGATGTTCTTGAATGGTCCTCAGAGATTCATTGTTGCCTCTCTTTGACCGTAAACTTAACGCGAGCTCCTGTCTCTCTAAGCACACCTATATCAGGAAATCCGTCGCCGTTGTTATCTATAATAACGGAATACGGACCACTTGCAGGTTCATACATCACATTTGGCTCTCGCTTTCCAGCGCACCCTATTGAGATTTTCCCTGAAGGTCCTTCATACGAGACCAACCCTTCCGGCTTGTTGATCATCATGGCAAGCTTTTGCTCCCCATCGATATTCACAACCGTTGTTCCGGCAGTTTTCAGACAATTTGACTTATTCTCGGAACTGGAAGATTTGCAACCTGAGACAACCAGCACGATGAACATGAAACAGTGAAATGTGTATTTATATATCATAACGTATCATAGTTAATCCGATCCAGCAGCAGCACAGCAGCCTTTCTCTGCAACCCTGCATACTCTGTCTCGGTATTCTAGCGCAGCAGCAATATCACAATTTCCACCCTTGTTGATGCACTCCATTAAAGCATTTCTAGCTTTTATGCATTCTCCTGCTAATACAGCGGATCCAGTTGCGAGGCAGATATCACGGGCTTGTGCGGTTTGTGTCTGATCTGAAAAATCAAACAAGCGCCGGATCCAATCCCAAAACCCATGCCCCAGTATATCAATTTTTCCTGTCCCATCATTTCCCACAAACCCATACAAGTTCACCCCCCCTTGTTCCTCAATCGGATCGCGTGATAACCAACGACCTGCTAGCGGGTCATACCACCTGTACCCGTAGCAAGCCACATGCATGGTTTTCTCCCCCGAACAATTGTTAGCTAACTCTTTGCTATCCAATGTGTTACCTGATTTGCGAGGTCCCGGCGATCTGGGGCGGTTAGGTCGCCTCCGCGTGCCGATTCCGGCT
>CAIKDP010000329.1 GCA_903826205.1 Akkermansiaceae bacterium | reverse complement strand
GATTTGAGATTTGAGATTTGAGATTTGAGATTCTAGCCGGTGATGAGCTGGCGCAGGTCCAGCGTCAGTTTCCAGGCTTCGCGGCCGGTGCCGTCAGCGAATTGGAGAACGATAGGCTCGCAGAAGGCGGGCAGGCAGAGCAGGCCGGGTACGCCGAGGCTGTCCCAGAGAAGCCGGGCAAGAACGGAGTCTTTGAGCGTGAGGATGGCGGGGTCGCCGGTGGGGGCCATGTCCAGGCGGCGGGTGGCGATGATGATTTCACAGCGGGAGCGGATTTCAGAAACCAGCGGTTGATTGGTTCCGTCCATCAGGTCATGGGTGATGGTGTCGGCCCCGGGAGTAATGACGGCCAGGGAAACCGGGGAATCCCGCAAATTGTCCAGGGCGGATTCCAGATCCGCATCCAGCGCGGTGATGACGCGCTCAAACAAGCCACTGTCCGCCAGATTGGCGAAAAGGGCGGCTTGGATGGTGGCGGAAGAAATCATGGGGAAGTCACTGGTCAATGGTCACTAGGGAAGATGAAAAATCAGAGGATTTTTTCGCGGCCGCCGTAGAGGACTTTGCCGGTAGTGGTTAGGTTGGCGAATTTACCGTCGCGCAGATCTTCGAGTTCCTTGAGGGCGCGTTCGTAGGCGCGGATTTGATCTTCGTTGGCGGAGCCGAGGCGCTTGGCTACTTGGTGGGCGGCGATGTCCCGCGCCCAGCCGGTCAACAGGCCCGCGGCCACCGTGCGACCGGCCGCGTAGGTGTCCACCTTGGCCAGGGCGGCGGTGATTTCCTCCGCAACCGGGTCCAGGTCGCCCGGCTGCAAGCCCTTGGAGCGGGCCGCCGCGAGTTGCTCGGCGGTCAGCGCACTTTTGAGTTGGGAAGCAGTGAGGACGGCGGACACAAAAGAATTTGAGATTTTAAATTTGAGATTTCAGATTCCGGCGCAAGCCGGAGGCGGCAGACTATTGGCCCGGTCTGCCAGCGGTTGGACACTAACCAGCGGGAGATCAGAAGAGGGCGCTGAGGGTGGCGGAAACGCCCGTGTTGTCGCCGCCGGCAGTGAGCACGTCGATCTTGAGACGGACGTATTTGCGGGCGGTGGACGGCAGGCGGAAGCGCACGGTTTTGGCCGCCGCTCCGTTGCCGCTGCCACCGGTGATGACGGTGGAGATGGCCGGGTCAATGGCGGCGAACGAGCTGTTGTCAGCGCTGTCTTGCACGCTGATGGTCACCGTCTTGTTTTCCACCAGGGCAGGCAGGGCGGGGACGGCAATTTCAAATTCCATCGCCTCAAGATTTTGATCGACTGTCTGGCCGATGTTAAGGGACGGGGTGTAGGCCGTGGCGGCGGCGGCGGGCAGGGCGATAGCGGCGACAAAGGCGGCGTCGCGGAGATTGCGGGCGTAGGATGGGGAACTCATGGGGATGGGGAGTTAAAGGTTAGAAGTTATAGGTTATTGGGAAGAGAAGAGGGAGGCAGACTATTGGAGCGGTCTGCCAGCGCGGGGGGTTATAGTTGGCTCAATAGATCGCCTCGGTATTGGTGATGCTATCGGTGCAGATGATGGGGATGCCGAAGGCTTCGGTGGGGATGGGGGCGATGTTGCCAGCGTCGCCGCCGATGTCGCCCTTTTTGCCGTTGCCGTTGAGGGTGATGGTGCGTTGGCGTTGGAGCTCGCCGCGGCGGGTGCGGTTCATCAGGATGTGGGTGGGGAACACGTCCGTGGGGAACTTTTCCAGCGCCTGGGCCAGCAGGCTATCCGTGAGCGTCTTGCCGCTGGCGGCGCAGATGTTCTTGATCTTGCCCACCGCGTAGGGGCTGGCACAGCTCAGGCCGGGGCGGGCGTTGAGGTAGCTGATGTGAGCCGGGAACTTGGCACCGGTGGCATCCGCGCCTTCGCCATCGTAGAACGGCTGAAGCTCGAAGGTGGTCCCTTCGCCGTAGATGTACTGGACGCCGAACTCGCCGGCAAAGACCAGATAGACCGAGCTGCCGGACGCGGAGGTGCTGCCGGTGGCATCCACCGTCATGCCGGCGGTGACCATTTGGGAGAGGCCGGGGAAGCCGCTGCCATC
>CAIKDP010000328.1 GCA_903826205.1 Akkermansiaceae bacterium | reverse complement strand
GGCCCGCCTGCGCCGCAACCAGGACGCCAGGCAGGGGCCGACATGGGAGGTGCCCGACGACATCGACGACGACTACCTCGCCCAGATGGAGAGCGAGCAGCGGGTGAAGGAAAAGGGCCAGTGGATGTGGAAGCAGATCGGGTCACGACCGAACCATTATTTCGATAATGAAGCCATGCAGACGACCGCGGCCACCATGCTCAAGATCATCGGGCGCGAGGCGGTGGCGAGTGCCCCGGTTGACACCCCGGACGGGACACCATGAAAACGCTGATTCTCCTCGCCGCGCTGTCCCTGCTTTCCGCTTGCACCACGCTCCCGCCGGTCAACGGCACCGTCGCCAACAAGGACGGGCGGATAACACTCACCCCCGAAGGTCGCATTGAAATCGTGATCGAACCCCGCACCGGCAAGTAATCCATGACCATCGACCCACGATCCGCAGGCAACATCGCCACGCTCAGGCCCGATGCGCAAGCCAAGGCCCGCGAGTGGTTGCTCAAGTGCCTGGATGCGGGCATCAACGTGAAGGTGATCTGCGGCACCCGCACCTATCAGGAGCAGACGGCATTGTATGCCAAGGGGCGCACGACGGCGGGACCGAAAGTCACCAACGCCCCAGCCGGATACTCGTGGCACAATTTTGGTGTGGGTTGGGATTTCGTCGTTTTCGACGCCAAGGGTCAGCCGTTGTGGGAAAGCCCGCTGATGGAAAAATGCGGCAGGATCGCTGAATCGTTAGGTCTTGAATGGGGCGGTCATTGGACAAGTTTTCAGGACACCCCGCACATCCAGATCAAAACCGGCTGCACCCTGGCCGATGCACGGCAACGCGTGAAGGATGGCAATTGGTGGAAGTAAATCATGGCACGCGGACTTTTCATCACAGGTTTTACGGTCGCTGAGGTTCTCGCCATCCAGCGGCGGGCCAAGGAAATGCTGCTAGAAGGCAAGACAATCCTCAACTGGAACGACGCGGATACCTCCGTTTCAAAACAATTCGTCATGCCCGTGGACCAGGTGCTTGAGGAATGTGCCCACGCGCTGCGCATCCTTGACCCGGCCACATACGGCAGGCCCCGCATCGCGGTTACTTCATTCATCGACGGCCATCTCCCAAAATGAACCGACTCAAACACGTCGCCCTGCGTTTGCTGCCCCCAATCCTTGTTCCCAAGGCGTGGGGTTCTCCCTTTGAGTCGGCCAACTGGTCGCCCCGCCGCGGCACCGTGCCGGGGTCAGCGCCGACCGATTCCCGCAACGACCTGACGCCGGGCGTGCGGAGCGAGCTGGTCCGCAAGTCGCGCTACCTACACAAGAACAGCGGATTTGTCAGGGAACTGGTCGGCAACATGGCGATCTACTCCACAGGCGACGGCATCCGCGTGCAGGCGCAATCCGCCAAACCGGAATGGAACCGTGCCGCCGAGGATTATTTTTCCCTGTGGGCCGCACGCTGCGAGGTTACGCGCCGGTTTTCATTCGAGGAATGCCAGTCGCTTGTTTGCCGTGGCATCGACATCGACGGCGAATATTTCGTTCACAAGACCCGCGATGCGGATGGCGAGCCACGCATCCAACTGATCGAGTCCCACCGCATTGGCGATGGATTCGGCTCAAAGGAAACCATCGACGGCGTGGGACTTGATGCCTGGGGCGCTCCCATCTTCTATCGCGTGTTGGAGGATAGTGGCGAATCCCGCGACATCCCGGCTGAATCGCTGCTGCACCTGTTCGAACCGGAATGGGCCGGCGGCGTGCGGGCGCATCCAACGATCCAACATTCCATCAACCACGTCCTTGACGAGATGGAATTGCTGGCGCTGGAAAAACACGCGGTCAAGGACAACGCCGACGTGTCCCGCATTCTCAAAACGGCACGGGGTGAAATCGACGACAACGGTGACTTCGTGGTGGGCGGGGCTGGGGGCACGGGCGAGGCGAGTGACCCGGTATCGCTCCAGAAGATCGTCGGCGGCAAGCTGGTTGCCCTCAAGCCTGACGAATCATTGGACAGTTTCCAGTCCAACCGCCCGAGTCCAACATTCACCGGTTTCCTTGAGCATCTGCGGCGCGATTCAGCACTTGGCATGATCCCGTTCGAGTTCGCGGCGGATTCCAGCAAGATCGGCGGCGCGGGTGTCAGGCTCGTGGTTGCCAAGGCTGACAGGCGGTTTTCGTTCCGCCAGATGATCCTTGAACG
>CAIKDP010000327.1 GCA_903826205.1 Akkermansiaceae bacterium | reverse complement strand
CGTGCCGGGAGCGCTTTGGAGAAAAGCGCACGAGCGGGGCGCGGAAATTGCGGGGCAGTGGAGCGGCCGCCGCCGGCACCCTCTGGAGTGTTAGGGATTTGCAGAAGGGAATCGGGTGAGGTTGCCGGCAGGGCGGGCCGTAATTTATTGGAAACGCGTGATGGGGGTGAAACATCTGCGCTGGGCCGACCGTTTCAAGGTTCGAACCATGAAATTCCACCTTCTTTTGATAGCCGCAGTGATGCTGGCAGCGCCAATCCGGGCGGCGCAGCCGCAAATGCGTCCGTTGTTTAACGGCAAGGATCTGAGCGGCTGGACCGGGGCGGGCTATGTGGTGGAAGACGGGGCCATCGTGTGCACGCCGCAGGGCCGGAATCTGGTGACTGAGGAGACGTTTTCGAGTTTCATCCTGGATTTTGAATTCAAACTGTCGCCGGGTGCCAACAATGGCCTGGGGATTCATTACCCCGGCCAGGGGGATTCCGCCTATACCGGCATGGAGTTGCAAATTCTGGACAATAGCGACCCGAAATACAAGGACCTCAAGGACTATCAATTCCATGGTTCGCTCTACACGCTGGCGCCGGCAGCCAAGACCGGCCTCAAGCCGGTGGGTGAATGGAACCGCCAACGCGTGAGTGTGATTGGGCCGGCCATTCTCGTGGAACTCAATGGCACGATCCTCCTGCGCACCAACCTGGATGACCTCAACAAGCAATTCCCAGAGCATCAAGGGGCGAAACGTCGCGCCGGGCACCTTGCATGGCTTGGGCACGGCGACCGCGTGGCATTCCGCAACATTCAGATTGCCGAGATTCCTCCGGTGGCAAACGAGGCGCAGGTCATGGCCGCCGGCTTCACCCGGATGTTTGATGGCAAATCCCTCAGCGGCTGGAAACACGGCAGTGGCGATCTAACCAACTGGTCCGCCGCCAATGGCATTCTCAAGCACAACGGCAAAAAGGGCGACATCAACGACCTGTGGAGCGAGAAGGAGTATGGGGATTTCACTCTGGTGATGGATTGGCGCTGGAGCGGTCGCGGCCCGCTGATGCAACGCCCGCTTATTCTTGCCGATGGCACCGACAAGAAAAAACCCGACGGCTCCACCGAGACCGTCGAAGTTGAGGAACTCGACAGCGGCATCTATCTGCGCGGCAATTCCAAGAGCCAGATCAACCTGTGGAACTGGCCGGTCGGATCCGGTGAGGTCTATGGCTACCGGACCGCCGGCGACAGCTCCGCGGAGACCCGCGCTGCGGTCACTCCCAAGGTCAAGGCCGACCGCCCGCTGGGCGAGTGGAACCGCATGATGATCACGCTCAAGGGCGAGGTGCTCACCGTGTCACTCAATGGCCGGGTGGTCATCGACCACGCCGCACTGCCCGGAGTGCCGGCCCGCGGCGCGATTGCCTTGCAGCACCACGGTGGTGCCATCGACTTCGCCAACATCTGGATCAAGCCGGAGTGAGGCTCAGAATGAGAAAAGCTCGCCCTCGCTGAAGAAGCGCTGCAATTCCATTGACGCCGATTCCGGGGAATCCGAGGCATGGCAGACGTTAACCATTTTATCCTCGCCCCAATCGCCGCGGATGCTGCCGGCGGGTGCCTCCCTGGAATCTGTGGGGCCCAGCAATTCGCGCACTTTGGCAATGGCATTTTCGCCTTCGAGGGCCACCGCCACCACCGGAGACCGGCTCATGAAACGGATGAGTTGTGGAAAAACCGCCAGGTGGGTGATGTGGGCGTAGTGCTCGCGCAGGAGGGCCTCGCTGAGCTGCATCATCTTAAGGCCGCGGATCTGGAAACCGGCGGCTTGAAACCGTGCGAGCACCGGACCAATCAGCCCTTTTTCAAGGGCGTCCGGCTTGAGTAATACGAGGGAGGTCTCAATTGGCATGGCCGGGTGATACGCCGCCACGGCCCGTCGCACAAGCCTTTTGCAGATTTGCTCGCATTCCAGAACTTAGATTCTATATTCATCCCGCGTATGCGATTCCACATCCCCATTCTGGCAATCTTCTGGGCAGTGGGGCAGGCCTGCCCGCTTGCGGGACAGGAAACCTTGGCCGATGTGCTCGACGATCCGGCCATTCATCTCTCGCGCCCAGCCGACCGCACGCGGGTGGTCACCCGCATGGCGCAAATCGAGGGTGCGCGGCGCCAGAATGCCCGCACCCGCGCCACCCTGCTCGGCCTGCCCTTGCGTGCCACCCTGCCTAACGGACGCGTCCAGGAAATCAGCGGTTTTGACGGCAAGCGGCCCCGCTATTTCATCACTGGCAATGTCAACGCCGCCATCTCCACGGGTGCCAATTTGCTGCGAGCCACCCCTTATTCCCTCTCGGGAGCCGGCGTCACCATCGGCCTCTGGGACGGCGGTTCCGCACGCTCCACCCATCAGGAACTCGCCGGCCGCGTCACCGTCATGGACGGAGCCGCCACCATCGACCACGCCACCCACGTCGGCGGCACCCTCATCGCCACCGGCATCGTCACTGCAGCGCACGGCATGGCGGACGCGGCCACCATTGATTCCTATGATTGGAACAGCGACATCTCCGAGATGACCGGACGCGGTGCCACCTACGCCGGTGAACCGGGGAAAATCTATCTCTCCAACCATAGCTACGGCATCGTCAGCGGCTGGAACTATGTCAACGGCGGATCGCCCACCCGCGTCTGGGAATGGTATGGCTCCGGCACCGCCGCCACCTCCATTGAAAGTGACTTCGGCCTCTATAACACCTCCGCCCGCGACGACGACGCGTTGGCTTTCAATGCTCCCTACTACCTGATTTTCCGAGCCGCCGGCAATGACCGCGGCGACAACCCATCCACCGGCCAGACGGTCGCGCTTTCCCCTGGCGGCACCACGGTCGTCGCCTACAATCCGAGCATTCATCCCGGCGGCGATGGCACCTATCGAGGCGGGTTCGACACCATCGGCTTCGACTCCGTCGCCAAAAATGTCATGACCATTGGCTCCGCCAGTGATGCCGTCACCAATGGAGTGCGGGATATTTCCAAAGCCGTCGTGAGTTCCTTTTCCTGTTGGGGGCCCACCGACGACGGCCGGATCAAACCCGATGTGGTTGCCAACGGCGAAAACCTATACTCGTCGCTCGGCACCAGCAACACGGCTTACGGCACCTACAGTGGCACCAGCATGGCCACCCCCAACGCGGTGGGTTCCTCGTCACTGTTGATCCAACAATACGGCAACTCGTTCCCCGGCCAGGCGATGCGTGCCAGCACCCTCAAGGGTCTGCTCATCCACACCGCCAGTGACCTTGGCAATCCCGGCCCGGATTACAAATACGGCTGGGGCCTGCTCAACGCGCAGGCGGCGGTCGATCTCATTCTGGACCACCAAGCGTCTCCCGCAAAGCAACGCATCAGCGAAGGCCAACTCACCACCACCACGGTCACCCGCACGCATTCGTTTATTTGGGACGGGGTTTCACCCATATCCGCCACGCTCTGTTGGACTGATCCGGCCGCCGCCGCCCTTACCACATCGGACTCCCGCAGCGCCCGCCTGGTCAATAACCTCAACCTGAAAATCATCGCCCCTAACGGATCGGAATTTTTGCCCTTCGTGATGCCATTTGTCGGCACTTGGACCCAAGCCGCCATGGACATGGCGGCCACCACCGGGATCAACAACACCGACAACGTCGAACAAGTGCGCATCACCGCCCCGCCGGGAGCCGGCACCTATCAGGCAGTGATCTCGTTCTCCGGCACCCTCACCAATACCAGCCAGAATTACTCGCTGTTGCTCTCCGGCTCCTCCGCCCAGCCACTGCCCCTCGCCCTCACCGCCATTTCGCCTGCCAGCGGGTTGGCCGGGGCCACCGTCACGCTCGATCTAACCGGCACCGGGATGCGTTCCGATACCACCGTCAAGCTGACCCGCTCCGGCCAGGGCGACATTCCCGCCACCGCCGTCCAATTGATAGGCGCATCACTCCGATGCCAAGTCAACCTCACGGGTGCCGCCGCCGGCATCTGGAACGTGGTCGCCACCAATCCAAGCGCGGAAACCGCCACCCTTGCCGCCGCCTTCACCGTCGTCGGTGCCATTTGGAGCGAGAACTTCGACGGCACCCCCAGCGGCTGGATCTCTCAGGCCACCACCGGAACTAACAAATGGAACCGCGTCACCACCAAGAGCCAAACGGCGAGTTATGCCTATTTTGCCAGCGGTCCATCGACCAAATCGACCACCATCCTCACTTCGCCAAGCATCCCTATCCCTGCGGGTGCCATCAACCTCCAACTCAAGTTCTGGCACCTCTATAACTTGGAATCACGCAGGGATGGCGGCAGGCTTGAGCTTTCAACCGACGCCGGATCCACCTGGTTCGGCGTGGACGCCACCGGCTCCGGGGCCGCCTTTGCCAGCAATGGCTACGTCAGCATCATCAGCACGAGTTCCAGCGAATTTAATGGCAAATCCGCCTGGACTGGCAGCGTCAGCAACTTTGTTGAAACCATCGTCAACCTGACCGACACCGCTAAATACGCCGGTAAAAACCTGTGTCTGCGCTGGATCCTTGCCACCAATAACAGCAAATCAAGCACCGGTTGGTATGTGGATAGCATGGTGCTGCTCGGAGGTGCCAGTCAGACCAACCAGGCACCCATCATCACCAGCGCCGCCACTTCCACCGCCACGGAAACCGTGACCGACCCGGACACCACCGTCTATCAAATCGTGCGGGATTCCTCGATCGACCTGGCGGTGGCAGCCAGTGACGACGGCGGGGACGCGGCCCTGACCTACACTTGGTCGCTTAGCGGCGGCACCGGTGGTGCTGTGATGTTTGCTCCCAACGCAGCCAGTGCCGCGAAAAGCACCACTGCCAACTTTGAGGCCGCCGGCGATTATCATCTCTCGGTATCAGTCCGCGACGCCCAAGGCCTGGCGGTCAGCAGTGTGGTCAACGTGCGGGTGCTGCAAACCACCTCCAGTCTCATCATCAGCCCGGTTCAAGCCACCTTGCCAGTGAATGCCACCCAAGGGTTCCGTGCCTCCCTGTTGGACCAATTCAGCCTGCCCATGGACAGCCAGCCAGCTGCCTTTGATTGGGCAAGCTCCGGCGGTGGTTCTATCAATTCAGCCGGGATTTTCACTGCCACGACCGCAGGTGGTCCCTATGTCATCACCGCCAGCTACGGCGGCTTCTCCAACATCGCCAATGTCACGGTGAGCCGGGCGGCGGCGACCATTGCCTTGGAAAACCTGGTGCGAACCTACAACGGCTCACCATGTTATGTCACAGCCACCACCACGCCTGCCGGGCTGGCCGTTGCCATCTCCTATAATGGCACCGCCACGGTGCCCAGCGCCGCCGGTAGTTATGCCATCACCGCCACGGTGACCGATCCGAATTACTCTGGCAACGCTGCCGCCACGCTGGTGGTTGACAAGGCCACCCTAGCGTTGGTTGGCCTCAGCCAGACCTATGACGGGTTGCCAAAACCGGTCAGCGCTCCGACCCTGCCAGCCGGGCTTGCCGTGGATTTCACCTATGACGGTTCCGCCACGCCACCGGCGCATGCCGGGTCCTACGCGGTGGTCGCTGCAATCAATGATCCTAACTATCATGACACGGCCACCGGCACGCTCATCATCGGCAAGGCTAATGCCACCATCGAACTGACCGGACTTGCCCAAACTTATGACGGTTCACCCAAACCGGTCACCACCACGCCGGCCGGTCTCGCCGTGGTTGTCACCTACGATGGTTCTGCGACGGTGCCGAGCGCGGCCGGGAGTTATGCCATTGCCGCCACGGTGACCGATCCGGATCACACGGGCAGTGCCGCCGGCACGCTCGTCATCGAAAAGGCCGTCGCCACCATCGAATTAACCGGACTCACCCAAACCTATGACGGATCACCCAAGCCGGTCACCGCTG
>CAIKDP010000326.1 GCA_903826205.1 Akkermansiaceae bacterium | reverse complement strand
CGTAACAGTATAACTCCCGGTCGCGCTCCCCAACGTCAAAGTGCTCGTCCCTTGACCGTTGGCACCCGTCGTCGCATTGGGGATTGTTTGGCCCGTCGCGCCGCTGGGAGACCCGGTCACGGCGAATGCCACGCTCGTTCCCGATTTTGGATTCCCATTGGCATCCGTCACCGTCACCACGAACGGACTCGCCAGGGGGGTTGCCACGGTTCCGATCTGGTTGTCGCCCGATGTCAACGCAATCGCCAGCGCAGTGCCTGCCACAAACGTGACCGACGGCTGCGCGGTGATCGGCGTGACCGCAATGGTCACCGTCAGCGTCTTGGTCTCCGCCTTGGTGGAGGCAATCGTAAAGGTGGTCTGCCCGCTGACGTTCGTGTCGGCAGGCGTGGAAAGCGTGTTGTTAGTGCCGGACGAACTCGCACTCACCGTGGCGCCGGCGATCAAGTTGTTGTTCGCATCCTTCGCCGTCACCGTGATCGTCGATGTCGCGCCGTCCGTGGAAACTCCCGTGGTCGGGGATGCCGTAGCCGTCGAATTCGCCGCACTGACCGCTCCCGGATTGACGCCAAAGGTCGCGTCGCCGGTCTTGGTGTAACCAGTGACAATGAAGGTCATGGCGCTGCCCGCCGTGATTGGCGTCACGCTCACGCCCGTCAACTGGCCCGCGGTAAATGCCGCCGAGGTGCCTGTAATGCCCGCCGTGCCGGAAAAGACCACTGTGCCGGTAAAATCCGTCGCCGTATTGTCGCTGGCGTCCTTGGCCGTGATGGTGACTCCGGTGATCGCCGTGCCCGCCGTCTGGGGGGGGGGGAAGCGATGCCCGTGACCTCAAAGTGGTGGACGCCCGAAACGTGGAGAACCACTTTTGTACTGCTAACCGTGATGTAGGCGGTCTTGCCGGTGAGGGCGGTTCCGGTGGGAATCGGATTGGGTGTGCCGGTGATGGCTGTGGCGGTGACGATATCGTAGTCGCCGTTATCTAACACCGATGATCCATCGATCGTGAAAGGATTGTTATTCAAGGACAACGTGCCTTGGGAAATAGAGAGCGCCGGAGTCGAACCATCGTAGGTAAGGCTGATCGGTTGTCCCGAGCCCAGGGCAATGGTGAGGTTGCTGCCGGTGCCGACCATCGTGCTGTTGGCGCTCAGGGTGATGCCGGACGTAAGAGTAAGAGTGGCCGCCGTGGCGCTGCTGTTGATCACCGCGCCCTGGCCTCCAACGCCTGTGCCTGCAACGCTCAGGGATGCAACGGTTTGCGCGGCGCCGCTGAGGTCCAGGGTAGAGTCGGCCGCAATCGAGACCGCCGTGCCGCTGGGCAAAGTTGCAGAAGAACCCCACGACAGGACGACGGCACCGGGTCCGCCCGCCCCGCTAGTGTTAGGGGTAGCACCATTTCCACCGCCGCCGCTGCCATTTGACCCGCTCGTCGGCGCAAAATAATTACCCCCCAGGTTGTCCCCCCCCCCGTTTCCACCAACGCCACTGCCTCCAATTCCCGGGTTTTTGCCGGAGTTGTAGGCGCCTCCTCCGCCGGCACCGTACCACAAGCCGTTGGCAGCACACTGCACGCCAATGCCGCCGCCCCCGCCGCCGGTAGCGGTCCCGTTTGAACCAGCACCACCAGCGCCGCCCCCGCCGCCGCCGGTGTAAGCAACCAGAGGACCGGAAGTGAATCCATTGCCGCCATTGTAGCCTTGACCGACAGTCGCGATCCCACCACTGGTGGAATTTCCACCACCACCCGCCGAACCGACTGACGAACCGCCTCTCCCGTTGCTGCTCCCGCTACCGGCATATCCGCCGCCCCCGCCGCCGTACGCAGAGATGGTGGCAAAGCTTGAGCTGGTGCCATCTTTTCCAACTTTATTATTACTATTTACGCCAGCCCCACCGGCACCAATCGAATATGAATAGCCTGTCCCGGAAGTGACTGACATTGTGCCCTGCAGCACCTGGCCTCCACCGCCGCCGCCGCCATTATTTGCGCCGCCGCTGCCGCCGCCGCCCACGACCAGGTAGGTGACGCTACTTACCCCTGGGGGAGCGGTCCAGGTGCCATTTCCGGTAGTGTAGGTTTGACTTCCCACAGTCGAAGTGACGCCAATTTTCAGCGTTCCGCCGGTGATGCTCGTCGCGCCGGTGTAGGTCTGCGCGGCTTTGAGGGTCAGCGTGCCGGTGCCGGACTTGGTCAGGGCCAGCGTTCCCGAACCATTGCTGATGTTGCCGCTGATCTGGGTGTTGCCCGCGCCGTTGACCGTCAGCGTCTTGACGCCGGTCGTGGCGCTGCTCAGTGCGCCGGACAGGGTCAGCAGTTGGTTCGCCGTGGTGCTGTCGTTGGTAAAGGTATAAGCACTGTCCCCACTGGCACTGCCAAGGACGACGTTCGCGTTGATTGTCTGGTTGGTTACGAGAGGGTTGACGACGATTGAACCGCCGGCGTCCAGGGTAAGCGTCTGGCTTCCCACGGCTCCCGCGCCGATCGTGTAAGCCGCCGCGCTCGCCGTGTCGAACGTGATGCCGGTGACAGTCGCGCCGGTGCCGAGGTTCACGGTCGTGTTGCCATTGCCCGCGCCGTTGAATATGGCGGTTTGGCCCGTGACGGGAGGACCTCCTGCGGGCGTCCAGTTATCCGCAGTGGCCCATACGGCATTGGTCGTGCCGGTCCACGTGAGATCCGCCTGGGCCGGGGCAGCGGTGAGCCATGTGACCAACAGGCCGGCGCCCAAGGCGATGCGGCGAGCTGTCATGATTTTCTCCGGAATTGCGGGAGTGCGGGAAGTTTTTATGTTGATCTTGGCCTTCACATGGCCCTCTGCTTGGTTGATGGTTGTCTTCATGAGTTGTTGCTTCTTTGTCGGTTTTTTTTGGGGGGCCGTGGCTCAGCGACATCCAGCGTAATGGCGCGGCGGCGAACCGGGAACACAAAAAACAGGTGACAAACAGGTGACAAACTTTCAGAGAAAGCGGAAAGCGGAAAGCTGAAAGCTGAAAGCTGAAAGTTGAAAGCGGAAAGTTGAAAGCGGAAAGTTGAAAGCGGAAAGCTCAGAAAAGCTCAGAACTCAGCTGTCGGCCTCCAAAGAGCCACTGGGTCGAGCAAGTTAGATGCCCTCTTTGATTCATAATCCCTCCGGGATAAAGCTGCGGGCCATTGGCATCAACAGGTTCTATTTCAGTTCCGTGTGTTTGATTTCCACTGCCCTCGTTAGACCGGGGGCCAGCGGAATCGAAAGAACCACTGGCGCTCCCCCTGAAAACTGTGTCGCGGTTTTGTTTTCGTTGTTCACAATGAGCGTAAAGTTTCCCTGGGGTAATCCCTCCACCCGGAGCCGTGTGTTGTGGGCCGACGTTCCACGGTTCTCCAGGGTGAATCGAATACGGTCCAAGCTGGCGGCGACTTGCAGCGACTTGGACTGCGCGAAACCATCACAGTCCAGATCAAGGTGCAGCCGTTTTGCGCCAATGACCGCGCTGAATCGCCGGCGCACGCCGTCCCGCGGAATTACCTCGATAGACTCTCCTTTCCGTATGGCCTCGCCACCATAAGCAAACACACCAAAGATCGGATCATCGAACAGCACGGTGCGCGCGGTCTCAATGGCAGCGGCCAGACCATGATCGACTTCGCCGTCCACCGGCCAGGCGCCACGCGGCAGGTCGCGGGTGGCCGGATTCCATTCCGTGCCAACGCGGCGCGGCTGGAAGCCCCAACTCATGGCCCCGTCGTGTCGCGCGCCCGGCGTCCAGAAACCATAGCCTGATTGCGCATCGCCGGTATTCATAAGCGCCCAGGTGCTCAGCATTGAAGCATAGCCGAGCCGCAAATTGGCCGCTGGATGAGGGTCGAAGTGCAGCGCATAATCGAGCACGGCCCAACCGCCCATCTGCGACATGTAGCTGAGGGTGTAGCTGGCGCTGCCACAGCCGCGAAAGTCGCTGCCCAAGGACCAATAGTTCGTTTCGAGCACACCCCGGCAGGCAAGATTCGCGAGGTGTTGCCGGAGCAGGAACTCCTGATGGCGTTTGGGGTCGATCACCGGATGCGAGAACCATTGCTTCGAGTTGCGGTCCTGCCAGAGGTTCGTGTCGGGCCGCAGTCCAACTTCCAGCGCATACTTCGCGGCGGCGTAGGTGGACTCGTAGGCCGTCGAGTCAATCGGCATTTCCGAGGTAAACGGGCGGGGATTATCGTAGCAGAAGTATTTCACCTTCTTTACCCACTCCGCCCTTAGGAAGTCAGCCTTGGTCTGTTGGCCTTCTGCCTCCAGCGATGAAATGAGCGGCAGCAGATACTTTTCGTGGAAATTGCCTTGTTTGTATTGCCAATCGACCCAGCCAGTGAACGCCCAGCAGCCTTCCATGTGGATATTCGCGGGAACCTCGAAGTAGGCGCGGGCCGTGCCGTAAGCGCGCTCCAGATAGCCGGCTGCATCGAGTTCCTTCACCAGATCGGGCCGCTGTTTCGCGATGCGATACATGTCATAGTAGAGCGCAAAGTAGGTCGTGTAATCAAACGTGCGCCACATCTTGCACGCGCTGGGGCCACCCGGTCGGCTGATTCCCTTGTCGAGCGGATCGCGGCCGGTGAAGCGGTTCTCCTTCCAGGAATCCGAGCCATAGATGCCGTATGGATACGGCGTTTCCTTGTCCGTGCGCTGGTGTTTGCCCCAGACAAAGTGCTTGATGAAATACTCCAGCGATGCCACCTCGCCGGCGTCCGGAAAGGCCACGTTCTTCTCGGCAACCAGCAAGCATTTGCTATTGGATGGGTCGTCCGATCCGCTAACGGCGTAGGGAGGCTGACCGCCGGGGTTATCCGGTCCTAACAGATTCATGCCTTCGGGTTGGCGGCGATCCCACAGGCTATACAAGCCGTCATACCATTTCTCCGGATTCCGATGCTGCTGGTTTTTCACAATGAACGCGGCGCGTTTCTTGATGAGTGTTTCGAGCGGTTCCGTGACAAAGAATTCCAGCGGCAGCGTATGCCCTGCTGCATATCTAACGGTAAGGAGGTTTTCGCCGAGCCGCTTGAACTTGACACGAAAGATATGCATATCTTTCCCGCCGCCGCTCACAGGTTCGATGGTCGTCTCCTGCGGAAACCCGGCTTCAATGCCCGAGATCTTCTGCTTGGTGTGCAGCGCAACGCGTGCTTCAAGATCGCGCGGCACGACCATGCCCGGGGCGACATGCAAATCCACACCGCCATTCTGATAGAGAATATCCCGCACCCCATCATACGAATCTGTCCAATGGAAACCAAAGGCATAGCCAACCTCCTCGCCTGGTTTGAGCAGGCGGTTGGTCTGCGGCTGATGCCAAGTGCCACGCGGGTCCGATTCGCTACTGGCTTTGGAATGGACAAACACGGAATACTTATCCTTGCCGGTTGCGTAATCCATCCCTTCTGAGGTGAAAAATTCCAGTTGGGTGTTGTCCTCCGGCATCATGACCAGGAACGAACCGCTGCCCTGCACCGGCAGCCAGTAAAGAAACGACCCATTCCCGGCAATATAGGCGTGCCTGAACACGCGGCGCAGGAAGGTCTCCTCGCTGTCCGCGACATAATCCGCGTTCATCGGCAGCGGCAATGCCAGGTCACCGATTTCCAGTGCTTTGCCGCTGTCGGTGTTCTTTACGGTGATTTCCCAGCGCAATGTCTCGTCACGCGCAACAAACCGGGAACGAATTTCCACTGCCGAATCCCCCTGACTGACATCACGCCATGGCACCCCCGGCGTGCGAACGCGCAGCTTCACCGGGCCAAGAGTCTGCCCGGGACGGATGAACTCGACGCGGCCGGGATCCTCCGCACGCTGCAAACTGAGCAGCCAGCCGGTTTCCAGACTGCGGGTACACAGGAACGCGCGTGCCGCCTGGTCTTCGGCATTGACCGGCATGACAAGGACCAAGGCACCGCATAAAAGCGGCATCCACCCTATTATCCGAGCTTCTCGATAGGGTTTGCGCCTCGCGTCTTTCGCGGGGCTGTTCGGGTGTATTGATGCCCTCCTCACGGACTGGTGACTTTGACGTGGATGAACTCCCTGGCATGGGTGGCGGCACTGCCGGCGGTGCGGAAGGTGTGGTAGGTCCAGCCGGTGTCTGGCGCGGACGGCGTCAGAGTGGCCTGGATCGCGGTGGCGTCTGCGCCGATGACTTCGGTAACCACCGGCATACCCCAGTCGCCCAAGGTGGCCGATGCTTCGATGAGGTAGGTCAGGGCGTCGCTGGCGACCACGGCCTTCTGGTTGTTGCCGTCGGCGCTGAAGGTGGCGCCGGAGCGGGCGGCGACGGTCAGGGTCAGCACGTTCGAGGTGCCGCCGACGGTGGCGAGCTTGAGGAAGGCCTTGCCT
>CAIKDP010000325.1 GCA_903826205.1 Akkermansiaceae bacterium | reverse complement strand
TGCAGCGCCTGGTCCTGCGTGACCGCGACGGCGCGCACGCCGGCGAGGGCATTGGCGAATTTCTCGCGCAGCGCGGCCATGCCGACAAATGGTCGGGCGACCTTGAGGGTGCGGATGCCCTGGCGGGTATGGGGCACCGACAGGGTGGCGGCCTGCTGCTCGAAAATCACCCCGTTGCCGCAATGCTCAGAACTCAGCGTTCGACCTCAAAAGAGCCAATGAGTCGAGCAAGTTGAATTCCCTGAAAGGGCGGCAGATCGAGATGTTGCCCGCGCCCGGCGGATTCGCGCCTCCTGCATCGACAGGGCTGGCGTTGCGGGCATAGTGTCCGGATGGAACAGCCTAACGCCTCGCTTCAACTCATCCTGCCCACGGACAAGCGCAATCCCTGCTTCACCCTCTACCAGACCGATGACGGTCGATTTCACCACGTTTACTATGGAGTGGAGCGACTGGAGATTATTCCCGCCGCCGCGGATCATCCCGCCCACCGGATGTTGGTGGCCAGGCTCTACAACGCCGATGTGAAAGTTGCCGTGTTGGAGGAGTTGTTTGACCTGGATCACAAGACGATCCGCAGTTGGGGGCTGGCACTTGACTCGGGTGATCCCGAGGCCCTGCAGCGCATGCTTTTCGGAGTGCCGCGCAAGCTCACACCCGCCATCAGGGAGTTCATCGCGCAGCGTTGGCCACAGTTGCGTGCCCAACGCTGCCGCAACCATCGCGAGGTGCTTCAAAATGAGATCAAAACCTACTTCGGAGTAAATCTCTCCGGTGAGTCGTTGCGCATCATTATGAACCAACTCACCGGCGGGCCGGCCGGAGCGCAAGCGCCGACACCCGCGGTACCGGAGGTTTCGCCGCCAGCCAACACCCGCTCCGACCCCGGGTCGCACGGCGGGGATGGCGCGCCTGAGCCCGACCTGTTCGCTGCGCTCGAGGCCCCGTGCGGACCGGCGGATGAGCCCGCGCCCGCACCCCCGTGCCCGCCTCAAACCCACGAGGTCGTCGAGGTCGTCCCTAACTCCGGTTTCGGGGAGTGGACTTGCGTTTCGCGGGATGGCCCAGGGGCAGGCGAGTCGCCGCCGGATGAGCCGCAAATCCCTGATTCCACCGGCTTTTGCGAGCCTTTTGGAAACAGCAATGAACCACCCGTTCCCGATTGGTTTGCGAGCAAGTTCGATCCCTCGCCCTGGCAGCCCCAACCGGGGGAAGCGACGCTTTGCGACCATGCCGGAGTCATGATTTTCGCCGCCTCGCTGGCCAGCCTGCCAGCCGTGGTGGATCCGCCCCAGCCCATCCTGGCGCAATGGCTTGCCAGCACCCTGCTGGGTGCCCACAACATCGAACAAACCAAGCTGCTCAACTGGTCGGATCTGGGCCTGCTGCTCGGCTCCACGGTGTGCTTCCCCGCGCCGCAACGCGAACTGCTAGGCACGCTCGCCACCCCCCAAACCGTCGCCGCGGTGCTGCGCTGGAATTTCCAGCAACTCGGCGCGCCCGTCATGCGCAGCAATGACTTTTACCTCGATCCCCACACCAAACACTACACCGGCATGCAGCGCGTGCTCAAGGGGTGGTGCGCCTCCATCCGCTGGGCCGACAAGGTGATGCACGGCGATTTCATCCACACCGCCCAAGGCCATCCCATCTACTTCGAGTGGGTGGACAACTACGATGACCTGCGGGTGCGCTTCCGGCCATTGATAGAGCGCATGCGGGCCACCCTCGGCCTGGATGAAAACGACCCGCCAGCCCCGCCGCGCACCCTGACCATTGTTGTGGACCGGGGCATCTACAGCAACGAGCTTTTCAGCCTGGTGGCCGCCGATGCCGGCCTGCACCTCATCACCTGGGAAAAGGGCTTCACCCCCGGCCTCTGGGATGAAACCCGCGCCACCACCCGCTTCGGGGTCGAGCGCCCCCGCAACAACTCGCGCGACGTGCGGCTCTATCAGTTCAGCGTCATCGACCAGCCATGGGCCCACAACCCCGCGATGCGCCAACTCATCGTGCGGGCCACCAACGCCGAGGGCAAGGTCGCCCAAATCGCCGTCCTCACCGACGATCTGGAGCGCTCCGCCAAGGAAATCGTCTGGCTCATCTTCAACCGCTGGATCCAGGAGAACGACTTCAAATACATCGACAAACACATGGGAATGAAGCAAATCGCCAGCTATAAAAGCATGCATCCTTGTTCCCGTTCAGATAGCCTGCCATCATGTCGGAAGCCGGAATTGAACTCCAGACTGTAGAGGCCTGGCTGTTTGTAACAATAGGCAACTGTACTTTCTGCAGTTTTGCAGGAAAAACATTTGGAGATACGCTTGTTAAGCCCCAGCCCGTTACCCAGGTCATCACTCCGGGAACCGTTGCTCCCTCTGCTACGTCGGATGCTGATACCAGCTTAATTGGTTTGGCATTCGGATAGTCTATTGCTGATGATAGCCTTAAAACCGCTATATCGTTTTCAAGGGTAGCTCCATTATAATTCTCATGAATAATCGCTTCACTGATATGATATATCTTCCCCTGAGTTGCAGATTTCGGATTGTCAGCTCCGGCAACTATGCTCATCTGAGATGCCGGGATGGGGACACCATTATCAGTTTCCGTGCAGTGTGCAGCAGTTATTACCCAACCCGGCGCGATAATAGAAGCACCGCAACGGTAAGTTCCGGCAATCATATAAACCTGCCAGGG
>CAIKDP010000324.1 GCA_903826205.1 Akkermansiaceae bacterium | reverse complement strand
GTGGTTAGAAAGGGGATAAAGAAGGAAGTGGTGGAGACGGAGTTGGCCCGGCTGGAGCGCAGCCGGGATGTGGCATTGCGGAAGATGCTGCGGTGCCGGGTGCGGTATTTTTCGGATGGGGCGGTGATAGGGAGTCGGGCGTTTGTGGACGGGGTGTTCCGGGCGTGCCGGGAGCGCTTTGGAGAAAAGCGCACGAGCGGGGCGCGGAAATTGCGGGGCAGTGGAGCGGCCGCCGCCGGCACCCTCTGGAGTGTTAGGGATTTGCAGAAGGGAATCGGGTGAATTCAAACGAAATCAAACGCCTAGACGAGGGTCCGTCTTTGTGCAAGGTTTCCCCATGCCCGTCGCCGCTACACGCCCCCCCGGTGAATTGATCTGCCAGATGATCGGCCTGAAACCGCAATGCGACAATGGCTGAGGCAACTCCCGCGGTTGAAATTTGCAACTTGGTGAAGGATTTCAAGACGTCCTTTCGCCGCCAGCCGTTGCGTGCCGTCGATGACGTGTCACTGCGCATCCTTCCCGGCGAAGTCTATGGCCTCATCGGCCCCAACGGCTCGGGCAAATCCACCACCATGAAGGCACTGCTGGGCTTGGTGGCCCCGACGTCCGGGCGTTGTGCGATATTCGGCAAGGATTCGTTGCGGGTGGATTCGCGGCACGAGGTCGGGTTTCTGCCGGAAAACCCGTATTTCTACAAGCATCTGAGCGGGGCGGAAACCTTGCGTTTTTATGGCAAACTGTGCGGCATGCGCGGTCGCGTGCTCGCGGAGCGCGTGTCCGAGTTGTTAGCCCTGGTGGATCTGGAGGGCGCACGCGACCGGCGGCTCGGCGGCTACTCCAAGGGCATGCTGCAACGCATCGGGCTGGCCCAGGCCATGGTGCAGGACCCGCGGTTGCTCATCCTGGATGAGCCGACCGCCGGGGTGGATCCGCTCGGTTCGCGCCAGATCCGCGATTTGATCTTCAAACTGCGCGAGCGGGGCATCACGGTGTTTTTGTGTTCCCATTTGCTGGAACAAGTGCAGGAGGTGTGCGACCGGGTGGGGATTATTTTTCAAGGCAAATTGGTCAAGGAGGGCCGCTTGGAAGACTTGATCGCCATCGAAGACCAAACCGAAATCATCCTGCGTGACGCCAGCCCGCAACTGGTGGACCAAATCACCGCACTGGTCGCCAGCAGTCCGGGGGCGGCTCTGGTGCGCACGGGCAAGCCGCGCACCACTCTGGAGCGACTGTTTCTACGCGCCACCCACGGCGACGAATCATGAACCACAGCCCAGCCAACGCCGAACGTTCCCACCCTGGTTCACATGGCGGGCGGATTCTGGTGATCGCGCTGCACGCGTTCACCCAATTGGTGCGGATGCGGGTGTTTTACTTTCTGGCGGTGTTCGCGGTCATTGCGATTGGCAGCAATTTTTTCGATCTGCCGCAACACGCCGGACCGGAGACCGCCGGGGTCAACGTCCTGCACGCGATCAAGAGTTGGTCGCTCGGCACGATGACCCTCTTTTCCGTGGTGCTGGCCATCGTGGCCACCGCGCTGCTGCTGCCCAAGGATGTGGAAGACCGCACGCTCTATACGATTCTGGCCAAACCGGTGCCGCGGCTCGACTATCTGGCGGGAAAGTTGTTAGGTGTGTTGCTGCTGCTGGTGGTGTCGCTGGCGCTGATGGATCTGCTGCTGGCGGCGGTGCTGCAAATCCGCACCTCGATACTGTTAGGTCAACTCATGGATATCGCCAATGCCCGCGGCTGGGCGCTGGACGAGGTTGCCTCGCAGCGCGCGGAGTTGCTCACCCACGGGCCTAACTGGTCGTTGCAAGGGGCGGTGGTGGCGGTGTTTCTGCGCGCCGCGATCATGGCGGCGCTGGCGTTGCTGATTTCCACATTTTCATCGAGCACCCTGTTCACCAGCATCACCAGTTTCCTGGTTTATTTCGCCGGGCACTTCCAGGCCGACGCGCGTGGCGTGTTGCTTGATTCCGGGGCGGGTGGGCATGGTCCGGTGGCCCGCGTGACCGGCATGCTGGTCGCGCTTGTCCTGCCGGATTTCCAACTCTTCAATGTGATCGACGCGGTGATCGAAGGCCAGGCGATGCCCCTCATCCTTCTAGGGCAACTCGCCGCCGCCGGCTTGTTCTATGTGGTGTTCTACACCCTTGCGTCCTGGTACATCTTTGCTGAAAAGGAATTCTAACCCGTGAAACGCCGGTGCAAACCCCTTGTTTTGTTAGGAGCAGTGCTGCTAACAGGTGCGGCGCGCATGCCCCTTGAGGTGGCGCTCACCGGCGGGTTGCGTGCGGCCGGCCTGTTCCCGCCGCCGTTGGGCATCGACACCCGTGACAAGATCGGCCAGACCAGCGCGGTGGTGGCCCTCGGCGGCTTGCGCACGCTGGTGGCCAGTTTTCTCAACCTGCGCTGGCTCACATTTTTCTCCGAGCGCCGCTGGGATGATGTCCATGCCACCTTCAACACGATTGTGGACCTGGCCCCGCGCACCGTTTACTACTGGGAAACCGGAGCCTGGAATCAAGTCTACAACGCGGCCGCCTACTATCAGTATGATTCGCAACTGCCGCCGTTGCGGCGCAGCGAGGCCTGGCGCGCCTCGGTCCTGAGAGGTCGCGAGTTTCTCGAACGCGGCATCCGCAACAATCCGGGCGACCCCCAACTCAACGAGTACCTTGGCTTTGTGCTCACCGACCGGCATAAATTCCAGGCCTTCAGGGACCCGGATGCCACCTTTGCCGCGGCTGCCGCGGCTTACGGGATCGCCGCGGATTCCGGCAAGGCGCTGCCCAAAGTCCGCCGTTTCCAACTCTACGCGCTGGCCCGCGTGCCGGGTCGCGAAGCCGAGGCGCTCGTCCTTGCCCGCTCGCTCTATCAAAATCCAGGCAACCGCACGCCCACCCTGCAGTGTGTTTGCTTTGCCCTCGAAGTGCATGCCAGCCCGGGCGTCGTCGAGCCGCACGCCTTGGCACTCAGCATTTTTGGCAGTGCCGCGGAGGCCCGCGAGAGTCTGGCCAGATACTGGCTGCGTGTGGGCGAACGGTTCCCCGTTCATGGCGTGGCGACCGCCCTGCATGCGCTCGAGGAGGATCTGGGCATCCCGCCGGACAAAAGTATTTTTCATCAAGCACCGACCCCGCCCCCCGATGATGAATGAGTTCCGGCGTCAGAATGCGGCCCGCCACTGGCGCAGGCTGGCGGCCGTGCTGGTTTTTGCCACCGCGCTGGGTGCCTGCCGCAAAAAACACCCCGCCCCCCCGGGTGCCGGGCCGATTCCGGCCGCACCCGCCCATGCCGCATCCGCCAATCACGATGTGCTCCTTGCACGCCAGCTCGCCGCCGCGCATCTCGTTGCCGCCAAGACCTGCATTGCCAATCACACCCAGGACGCCGCCCTTGTGCTGCTGGTTTCCGCGCTCAAGGCCGATCCCTCATGCGCCGAGGCGGAGGCGCTCCTGCGCCAGCTTCTAACGGAAACGGTGTGGAATATCCCCAGCCTCGTCCTCAAGCACCCATTGCCGGTCGAGCACCTTGCGTTTGCCCCGCCCTCGTCGCTATGGGTCAGCCTAGCAGAAACCCGCGAGGACGGCTTCAACACCACGGTGTTGTGGGACACGGGAGCGTTGAAAATCCAGAGTGTGCTCTTCCCGGCCCGTGGCGCGGCAACCCGCTGCCTTGTCGTCGGCCCCAACCCGCACGCCATTCTCGTGCAACGTGGCAGTGGGCCCGCCGCGGTCACCCTGCTCTGTGATGCCAACACCCTGCGGCCCATCCGCGACCTCGGACCGTTGCCGGAAAATCTAACACCCCAGGCGGTTGTCGCTTCCACCGCCAATGGTTTGCTCATCGCCCATCCCGGGCCGGCATCCGCCACTGACAAGCGCCTTGTCTGGCTGATCCGCGATGCCGCCACCGGCGAGCTCCTCCGCAGTTCCGAGCCGGGTGCCGGGGGGGAGGCGGCGCGACCGCTCGCTGCGCAGCTTGATTTTCATCGCCTGCGCGTGCTCCAGACCGATGGAGCGCTGGTGGAGGTGCCGGTGTCGCCCGTGGCCCCCGTGAGCACTTTTCCCTCCGCCATGCCGTTGGTCTTGTCGCATGCCCAGTTCTTTCCGGATGGTGCGGGTTTCCTGGCGTTGTTGGATCGCGGGCCCGACTGCGCCCCGCTCCGCGCGTTCTATCAAATCAGCCGCGCGCCGGAAAGTGCCGGCCCGTGCATCGAAGCCGCCACCGTGTCTAACGATATCGACCCTCTCGCCACACCTTGGTTGGCCGGCTTGCCGTGGAGCGCCCAATCCTCCGTGTGGAGCGGGTTGTTGCGTGATCACGGCAACCCACAGGATCCCAGCCCCATCCGCGTGGAGGTCAGCGACCTGCGGTTTTGTACTTCCGCGCGTGCCCCGCTGCATGGCGAAGCCCCCCTCACTGCCGCCGCCTTTGGTCCGGACCGGGTCATCCTCGGCTCGGACAACGGTGCCGTCGTGGTCCATCGCTTCCTGCCGCTGCCCGCCGTGATCCAACCAGCCGGCGCGGGCCGGATTGATGCTGCCGCGCTGGTCCCGCTGGCGGAAATCCTCTCCGGCTTGCGCTTCGCTGAAGTGACCGGAACCTTCATCCAACTCACCGCCCGGCAACGCCTTGATTTGTTAGGTGAACTCCCGCCAGCGCACGCGGTCAGCGCGTTTCCAGGCTTGGATTTTTCCGGCCCCTTGACAGCGGTCAAGGCCACTCCGCCACGCGAGGCACCTGCAGCCGCCTTGCTACCGCTTTGGGACCGGCTTGCCCGCTCCGATTCCTCCGCCGCGTCGTGGCCGCGCTTGTTGGAACTCGCCCGCCCACTGGGCGACAGCCGCTGGCACCAGGATCTAACGGAAGCCGCCGCGCTGCGCGCCGCCCCCCGGTCTGCCGGTCCGGCCGGCCGTGCCGACGACCCCTCGCCCTGGCTGGCCCAAATCCGCATGCGGGAGGTCTTCGGCACGGGCGACTCCGCCGCCATTTTGAATGCCATCGACTCCGCTGGTGGTCAAGGCCCGGCGGCCGCCACGGCGCTGGCCCTGGCATTGGATGCGGAGTGCCCGCAATGGATTGACGCCTGCGTCAAGTCCGCCACCGGGTTGCCGCCGTTGCTGAAATTGTTAGGTTCCTCGCGTGCGGCCTGGCTGCAATCACGCCGGGCCGAGGCGATATCCCTGTGGCCGGATGAATTCCCCGACTATCAAAAGGTCCGTCTCACCGAAGACTGGGACGGTTGGGAACAGGAGGATTTTGCCGCGCGTTTTGAGGCCCATCTGCAAGTCATCAAGGACGCCCTGGCCAGTTACGAAATCACCGCGGAGGCGACGCCGGCCGAGCGCGCCGCCGTTGCGGCCCGCCTGCTTGACCCCGCCACCCGTGACATCATCGGCCGCCGGCGCCTGACCGATGACTGCTTGAAGGCGGCGCTGGCGTTGGCGGTGTTTCCGGAGAACTCGGGAGCCACCTTCGAACTGGCCAAGCGCGCCCTAGCCCTTGGTGCCCAGGCCGAACCCTGCCTGCGCGCGGAAGCCCTCGCCCTGACCCGTCTGGGCGACTACAAAAACGCCCACCCGTGTTGGGTCACCCTGCTCGCCGAACACCCGGTGGCCACCCATCTGTCCGGCGACTACGCGGAAGCCGCCTACACCGCCTTTGAAATCGGCAATCCCAAACAGGCGCTGGATATTCTAACCAGCGGCATCAAGCGCTTTCCGAATGACCCCGGCTACGCCTTGCGCGCCGGTTGGATCGCCCTGCTCACCACTCACTCCGGCCCGGCCTATCAATTTCTGCTGGCCGGTTTGCGTTGCGGTTATCCCGACGACAAACGTGAAAACGCCTGCCTGCTCTTGAGTGTGGCCGCCGCCCAAGCCGGCTTCCCCGAGGAGGCCGCCATCCACTATCAAAACCTGTTGGAAATCGCTCCGGTCTGGACGCAAGCCAAGACCATCGACGCCCTCGAATGGCCCGAAGAGCTCAAGGAGTGCCTGCGTGACCTCGCCCGCTAGTCCGGTTTGGCAGGTGCCAGGCCGGCGAGGCGGATGGCATGCTGCAGACGGGCGGTGACCTCGTCGAGGTCGGCGTCGCAAGGGATCACGCGGACGAAGGGTTCGGGTTGGAGCGTGAGGAAAATTTGCCGGCAGCGTTCGAGGTTTTCGCGTTGTTCAAAGGCGTTGGCGGTATCGCCGCGCCCGCCAATCCGCCCGTGGGCCGCCGCCACCTCCAAGTCGAGGATGAGCAACAAGTCCGGCACCGGCGCAAACGCCTCATTGAGGCGCCGAATCTCCGCCGGATCAAACCCGCGGGCCCCCTGATAGGCCATGGTCGAGAAATAATAGCGGTCGAGGATGACCACCTTGCCGGCCGCCAGCGCAGGCGCAATCACTTCCGCCACATGCTGCCGCCGGTCATGGAGGAAATATTCCAACTCCTCGGCGGGCGACAGGCGCCCGCTGGCAGCGGATTCCCGCAGCCGTTTCCCCCACGGACCGTCGGTGGGCTCGCGGCTGCTGACCACTTCGCGTCCCAGTGACTCGAACCACGCGGCGAGTCGCCGCGCTTGGGTGGACTTGCCGGTGCCGTCAATGCCCTCGAGGACGATAAAGGTGGTTTTCACGCGCCATTCATGGCTGAAATCCGCCCGCTGGCAAAGCGCGAAATTAGATTATACCAAGGTACAACTAGCGTTTTAGGAAAACACAAAGACGATTGGTTCCATCGATTTTCCTTGTCTGCAAAATAATAAATAAGTAATGGACGGTCCCTCTCTGAACGAACTGCGTTGCTCCACAACGGAGCGGGTGGCGTTCTATCAAAATATGGAAACCCCATGAGCAGTCAGAACCAAGTTCTCGCCGACCTCCATCCCGGGGCAATCCTGGAGATGGATTGGCGGCATCAGGGTGTGATGGGGAGGCGGCAAACGACCGCGCCGGCGCTGGCAGGCATCGAGGGTGGGACGGCCGAAACCGCGATGCGGGCTCTCCAGGAAGTCCACGACCGCCAAGTTGAACTGGAGCTGCGGAACGAGGAGCTATTGCTGATGAAACAGCGTGCGTTCGATGCGGCGATTTCTGCCAACAGCATCGCCACCCCCGGCGGCGCCCTCAGCGATGTCAATGAAACGTTCCTCCGGCGCTGGGGCTACCCTGACAGGGAGGAGGTGCTTGGCAAACCCATATCGCACTTTTTCATGCATCGGGGTGAGGCTGCCACCATCCTCGCCATTTTGGATGACATGGGGTATTGGGAGGGGGAGTTTACCGCCAAGAGGAAAGATGGATCGGCCTTTGTGGCCCATGGTTTGGCGACCGTCGTGTGCGATGGGAAGGGGAAATTCGTCGGCTATCAATCGGCGGTGATGGATGTCACCGAACATCGGCAGGCCGAACGAACCCTGCGCGACTTGAACGCCAGCCTCGAGCAACGGGTGTTCACGCGCACCTTGAAGCTTAACCAGAGCGAGGGCCGGTTCCGCCTTTTGGCTGAAGCCACCTTTGAAGGCATCGCCATCAGCGAGGGTGGCATCCTGCTGGACGCCAACTGTCAGCTCGCCGCCTGTCTGGGGTATGAACTTGCCGAGTTGGTGGCACGCCCGGTGATGGATTTCATTGCGCCCGAGTCGCGGGCCTTGTTCTCGGAACGCATCGGAATGGGCGAAGGCTCATCCGACGAGTTCTTCGGCTTGCGCAAGGACGGGTCGACGTTTCCACTCGCCATCCACGCCCGGATGGGGACCTGGCAGGGAAAAGTCACGCAGATAGCCGTGCTGCGGGATCTGAGCGAAGCCAAACAGGCTGCCGCCGCGCTTCACGCCCAGCATACCGAACTCGAACATGTCTTACGTCTCGCCTTGGTCAGTGAAGTGAGCGCGGGCATCATCCACCAACTCTGCCAACCGCTCTCCGCCATGGGGGCCAACATTGCCGCCATCATAGCCCACCTCGGGGCCTGTGGCGTGCGGGCCTGCGGGTCCCTGCCCATCATCAAGGATGTTGAGACCGATGTGGCCCGCATGCGCGAGATTGTGACCCATCTGCGGGAGATCGCCAAGCCGGGGCCGGCATCCCGCGAGGGCATCGACCTCAACGCGATCGTGACGGCGGCGCTGCCCTTGTTGCGGCAAAAGGCGGGGAGCTTTCGTTGCCGTCTGGTATCCGAGCTGGGGCGCAACTTGCCGCCCGTATGTGTCGATGCGGTGCAGATCCGCCAGGTCATCTACAACATGGTGCACAACGCCTTCGAGGCCTGCTCGGGTTGTCCGAAGGAACGGCGGGTGGTGGTCCTCAGCACGCGGGCGCTGGATGGCGAAAGGGTTGAAATGTACGTGCGGGATGCCGGGACCGGGATTGCGCCCGAGACCATGGACCGTTTGTTCAAGACCTTTCTCTCCACCAAGGCGGATGGCTTGGGCGTCGGGTTGCGCCTCTGCCGGACCATCGTCGAGGCCCATGGTGGCAGCATTCAGGGCTACAACAATGCCGAGGGAGACGGCGCCACCTTCCGGGTGGTCTTGCTCGCACACCAAGCCCAACCCGATACCCAAACTCCAACGGAAAGGAACCCATGATGAAAAACCGCGAACAGGTGGTGGTGCTCGATGATGATTCATCCATTCTCACCGGGTTGGAGCGACTGCTCACGGGCTTCGGCTATCAAGTCCGATTGCACTCGGAGCCGGATGACTTTTTCCGTTCCGGTTTGCCGACCGTGCCGGCTTGTCTGTTGTTAGATAATCAACTGGGCGACTGTCTCAACGGGGTGCAGGTTCACGAGGAGATCATCCGCCGGGGGTGGTTCATCCCCACGGTGTTTCTCACCGCGCATTGGAATGTGCAGGTGGTGGTCAACGTGATGCGGGCCGGGGCCGACGGCTTCCTCACCAAACCCTTTGATCCCGAGGAATTGGTGGATGCCGTGGGGCAAGCCCTGCAGCACTCCCGTCTCCGACATCAGGAGGAGTTCAGGGCCGCGGAGGCCCGCGCCCGCGCCGCGGCCTTGTCCCCGCGCGAGCGTGAGGTCGTGCGCCTGGTGATCGACGGATTGCTCAACAAGGAAATCGCCGACCAACTCGACATTGCCTTGGTCACCGTCAAGCTCCATCGCGGCCGTGCCATGCGCAAGTTGGGCGCGGGCAATCCCGCCGATTTGGTCCACATCGCCCGCCTGGCCAATATCACCCGCTAGGTGCCGCCACCGGCACCGGGTCTAACGGGTTCTCGCGCTTTTTGGCTGGGCGTGGCCGGGAAAGCGCGATTATACCAAGGTATAACTACCGGCATCCGGCAAGTACGGCTAGACGTCGCGACTCACACGATCATGCTCCTCGCTTCAGTAATCTGGCGCCTTGGTGCCAACATCCAATTCATCAATGAAATCCCGCCGTATTTCCAAGTGCTGCTCACCGATGGTGTGCCGTTTTTCCGGGTGATGGGTTTCTCCACGCTGGTCATCGTGGCTTCGGGATGGCTGTTTCGTGACCGTGATTGAGGCACCATGGCAACTTTCAGGGAGTGAATCCGTCACAATGCGAATTATTATCTTGTTAGTTCCTGCACCCCCCCGTAATTAATACACGCTGATGAGCAGGGCAGACAAGGAGTTGACGGGGCGTGTGGAAGTCCCTGCGGAATTGTTAGATGGGGTGGAGCCGCCGTGTGTCGATACCCCGGCCGGTCCCGCGGTTTTAACTCCCGGGGAGCAGCGGCGGCTGCTTCATGAGCTGCAAGTCCATCGGATTGAGTTGAAGGCGCAGAACGAGGAATTGTGCCGGGCATCCGCCGAGCTCGAGGCATCACGCGCAAGCTATCAATCGGTGGTGAGGGACCTCGCCGAGAGCCGGCGGGCGGAAGCGGCACTGCGCTACTCCGAAGCCCTGTACCGGACGCTGTTTGAAGGTGCCGCGGAGGGGATTCTCATTGCCAAGGCGGAAACCCGGGAATTCCAATATGCCAATCCGGCCATGTGCCGGATGTTAGGATACACAGAGCACGAGTTGCGCCGGTTGGGCGTGACGGATATTCATCCATCAGAGTGCACAGAACAGGTGCTGGCCGATTTTGATAGCATGGTTCATGGAGATGTATCCGTCGTGGAGGTCCCGAGCCTGTGCAAGGACGGCAGAGTGATTGATGTCTCCATCGCCGCGACTTGCCTCGTCTTGGATGGATGCGTCATGTTGTTCGGTTTTTTCTCCGACGTCACCGCGCGCAAGCAAGCGGAACGGGAGTTGCGGAAAAACCAGGAATTGCTCAAAGCCATCCAGAACTTGAGCAAGGTTGGTGGCTGGTTGTGGGACATCGAGCAACAGATCATGTACTGGACTGAGGAAACCTATCGCATCCACGATTACGCGCCGGTGGATCTGGGAACCGACTTGCAGGAACATATCACCAAAAGTTTGGGTTGCTGCGCTGAGGTCGATCGCCCGGTGATCCTGGCGGCTTTCATGCGCTGCGTCGAACACGGCGACCCTTATGATATTGAGTACCCGTTCACCACTCACACCGGTCGCCGCTTGTGGGCGCGCACAAGCGCGCACGCGGTGTGGGAAGGCACGCGCATTGTCAAGGTCGTCGGCAACATCATTGACGTCACCGAGCGCAAGCAGGCGGAGCAAACCCTGCTCGAATTGAACGCCTGCCTCGAGTACCGGGTGGCAGAGCGAACCTTGGCACTCAACCAGAGCGAGCGGCGCTTTCGCGCGCTGGCGGAGGCGAGTTTCGAAGGCGTCGCGATCAGCGAGGACGGCATCCTGCTGGACGGCAACAGCCACTTTGCCAGAATGCACGGCTATGAGTTGGCCGAGATGATCGGCCGGCCCGCGACCGATTTTATCGCGCCCGAGTCTCAGTCCTTGGTCAGGGCGCGCATGGCAAGCCACGGAAACGAAAGTTACGAGTTCGTCGGCATGCGCAAGGATGGCAGTTATTTTCCAGCGGAGGTGCGTGGCCGCATGGAAGATTGGATGGGGCGCACCGTGCGCATTTCCACCCTCCGCGACCTGACGGAGAGCAAGCAGGCGGCGCTTAGTCTGCATGTTCTGCAGGCGGAATTTGAGCAGGTTCAACGCCTCGCCTTCGTCAGTGAAGTCAATGCGGGCATCATCCATCAGATCTCCCAACCCCTCAGTGCGATGGCGGTCAACATCGCATCGGTCGCCGCCCGCCTCAGGGTCTGTGAAAAACAGCGTTGTGAGTTGGAAGGTTGCTCATCCCTGGAAATCATCAGGGATATCGATGCGGATATTGTCCGGATGCGTGGCATCGTGAGCCAGTTGCGGGCGCTCATGGATCCGCAGCAACCGCAGTATGAGGATATCGATTTCAACCATGCCGTGACGGGTGTGCTGCCCCTGCTGCAGCAGAAGGCGGCAGTCGCACGGATCAGTCTGGGGGTCGAGTTGGACCAGGAACTGCGGCTCGTGCATGCCAATGCGGTGCAGGTGTGCCAGGTCATCTACAACCTGATCCACAACGCGCTCGAAGCCTGTAAAGATGCGCCCCCCGAGCGCCGGAGGGCGACCCTCACCACGCGGGCGCTGAATGGCGATGGCATTGAGTTCTGCGTGCGCGATGCCGGGATCGGATTGTCACCCGCGGTGGCAGCCCGCTTGTTCACGCCGTTTTTCTCCACCAAAGCCGGGGGCTCCGGCATTGGTCTGCGCCTCAGCCAGACCATTGTGCATGCCCACGGCGGCAGCATCACGGGCTACAACAACGCCGACGGCGTCGGGGCGACGTTCCGCGTGGTCCTGCCATACAAGGCACCTGACGAAAGGCGGCAGGTCATGGGCGGGGATTCCCGCTGAGCCGCCTGCCTCACGCCACGGCGTGAACCCCGATCTTGTGAGTTTCGCACAGCCTAACGATGGCGGCTTTCTCTAACATCAGGGTCTTGCCTGCTTCGATGGCAATGCCGCATACGCCGGCGGCGGCGCAGGCGTCCAGCGTGTGCTGACCGATGACCGGCACATCAAAGCGAAAGTCCTGCTTGGGCTTGGAGACCTTGACCAACAGCACGTCCTTGCCGTGGCCGAGTTCGCCACCGCGCCGGATGCAGGCGTTGGTGCCTTCAAACGCTTCCACCGCCAGCACCGTGCCATGGCGCACCACCACCGTCTGGCCGATGTCCAGCGCACTGGTTGCCTTGGCGATGCGAAAGCCGAACGCGGCGTCTGCCAACTGCCGCTTGCTGAATGGCGGCCCGCAGACATGGCCCGGCCCCGGCAGGAGGTCTTCAAGAAAGGTGGTGGCCGGCAACAGGGTGATGCCGTCCTTGGCCAATTCCTCGGCGATCCCGCCGAACAAGGTCTCCGCATTGCGCTCCTTGAGCCGCGCCAACAACATCAGCGTCCGCAAATCCGGCCGCAAATCAAACAGGTTCTTCGGCGCGATCTGGCCCACCATCACCGCCTCCCTCACCCCTTCCTTGCGGAAATATTTGAGCAATTTCCCGAGTTGGCCGACCCGCAACCATTCGATCGCGTCGGCCAGCCCACCCAGTTCCGGCTTGGTCTCGTTGTCAAAGGCGGCGACCACCAGGCGGGTGCCGGGGGCGTGTTGGCGGGCGGCCGCGATGAAAGTCTCCGGATAGACTCCATTCCCTGCAATGATTCCAATGGTGCGTGGCATGGTGCGGCAGGCGCAAAAAAATAGCGGCTGTGGGACTCGAACCCACACTCGTTAGAACTCGATTTTGAGTCGAGCGCGTCTACCAATTCCGCCAAGCCGCCTTGGGTGCCGCGATGCTGGCGGCACCGCACGCGCAACGCAAGCGGATTTTTGAATGATGATTTTCGCCGGGACTTGCCAAGTCCTGGAGCCAATGAAGACGGCCCTTGGCAAGTGGCGGTTCCCGGAGTGCCGCGGCGAGACCCGAAAATAAAAAGAGAAAGATTGGTGAAAGATTGTCTGCGGCGGATCCTTATAAGGCGTTCAGAATTTGGGATAGCCCCCGCTACTTGGGCGAAACACCCGATTCTACCAGCCTCCATGTCCACACCCACACCATCCCCCACCGAATCCGTCACCCTCGTTCCGCTTGACGACAAAGCCGCCGCCGCACTGCTGGTTGAGAGTTACCAGAAGATATGCGCAGAGATGGGCAAATTCATTGTCGGCCAGACCGAAGTCATCGAGCAATTGATCATCGCCGTGCTGGCGGGGGGGCATTGTCTGCTGGAAGGCGTTCCGGGTTTGGCCAAGACCGCGATGATTCGCACGCTCTCGCAGACCTTGGCGATGTCATTCCGGCGCATCCAGTTCACGCCGGACCTGATGCCCAGCGACATCACCGGTACGGACATCATTCAAGAGGACCCGGATACGGGGCGTCGTTCATTCGTGTTTCAGACCGGGCCGGTGTTCACGCAGATGTTGCTGGCGGACGAAATCAACCGCACGCCGCCCAAGACCCAGGCCGCATTGCTCGAGGCCATGCAGGAAAAGACCGTCACGGTGGGTGGCAACACCCTGGCGCTCGACCAACCGTTTTTTGTGTTAGCCACGCAGAACCCGATCGAACAGGAAGGCACCTATCCGCTGCCCGAGGCACAGCGCGACCGCTTCATCTTTTTGGTGAAGGTGGAATACCCGAGCCGCGAGGAAGAACGCCAGATTGTGGCCCGCACCACCGGCACCTTCGAAGTGAAGATCAATCCGGTGCTCAGCGGCGCCCAGATCATGGAACTGCAGAAAACCGTGCGCAAAGTGCCGGTGCCCGATCATGTCACGGATTTTATTCTCGATCTGGTGCGCTTCACGCGGCCTGACGAACCCGGCGCTCCGGCGTTTGTCAAGGACCTCATCGCCTGGGGTGCCGGCCCGCGTGCCTGCCAAAACCTCGTGCTCGCCGGCAAAGTCCGCGCCGTGCTGCGCGGACGCTTCCATGTCACCATCGATGACGTCGAAGCCCTGGCCCGCCCGATCATGCGTCACCGCATCGTCCCCACCTTCAATGCCGAGGCCGATGGCATCTCGGTGGACGAAATCATCACCCGCATTCTCAAGGTGGTGCCACGTGGCGAGGCCAAGCGCTCGTTGTAAGTTTCCAACCCGGCGATGACATGCCGGGGTGCATTTCTGCGCACCCCGGTGATGCGGACCCTAACCGACCAGCAGCAACTCCATGGCTCACGTCAGCGATTTCCTCAAGCCCTCCGATCTCCAGCGCATCTCCAACCTGCAAGTGTTGGCGCGTCAAGTCGTCGAGGGCTTTACCAGCGGTCTGCATCGCTCGCCCCACAAGGGCTACAGCGTCGAGTTCAAGCAGCACCGGCAATACGTCCCCGGCGATGAAATCCGGCGCCTCGATTGGCGCGTGTTTGCCCGCAGCGACCGTTATTATATCCGCGAATACGAGGAGGAAACCAACCTCCGTTCCACCCTCATCCTCGACCGCAGCGGGTCGATGAATTACGCCGGCACCTCCGCCGGCGGCGTGACCAAATACGAATACGCCACCAAGCTCGCCGCCTGCCTCGCCTACATGATGGTGCATCAGGCGGATGGCGTCGGCCTCACCACTTTTGACACCCAGATCCGCCGCCACATCCCGCCGCGCTCGCGGGTGAGCCACCTGCGGGTCATCCTCGACGAGTTGGAAAAAGGCCAGCCCGGCGGCGAGACCGACCTGGGCGACGTGTTCCACGACCTTGAGGCCAAACTGCATCGCCGCGGCCTGCTCATCATCATTTCCGATTGCTTCGGCGAGGTGGCCAATTTCATCAAGGCGCTGGCCCATTTCCGCCACGCCCGCCATGAAATCCTGGTGTTCCAAATCTGGGACCGCGACGAACTGGAGTTTCCCTTCAAGAGTTGGACCCAGTTCGATTGTCTCGAGCAGGAAGGGGTCAAACATTTGCTGGATCCCGTGATGTTGCGCCAAGCCTATCTGGAAAACCTGGCCAACTTCCGTGACAGCCTGACCCGCGGTTGCCGCCGCCATAACATTGACCTGGTGCCCTTCTGCACCGACGAGCCGTATGCCAACGGCCTCGCCGCATACATGACCCGGAGGCTCGGACGCCGATGAACTTTCTCAACATTGCCATGCTCGGTGGGGTGCTCGCGGGATCGATCCCGCTCATCATCCATCTGTTTCACAAAAGCCGCTTCAAGGTGGTCAAGTGGGGCGCCATGCACTTGCTCACCGCGGTGCTGCGCACCAACCAGAAACGCATCAAAATCGAGCAGTGGATCCTGCTCGCCATCCGCTGCGCCATTCCCATCCTGCTCGCGCTCATGATGGCCCGCCCGATGTGGCAGGGTGCCGCGAGTTTGTTAGGTAACCGGCCGACGTCCACGGCTGTCCTGTTGGATAACAGCTACTCAATGGAAGCCGGCCGCGCCGGAACCAGCAATTTCAGCCTTGCCCGCGATGAGACCCAGCGCCTTGTGGGCGAGCTCAAGCGCGGCTCCGAGGCGTATGTCTTCCTGATGGGGGAAGGGACCGGATTGTTGGATGAATCCACCCGCGACATCTCCCGCGTGACCCAGGCGCTCGACAAGGTCGGCTCCGGCTATGGCGTGGCGCGGGTGCCCGCAGCCCTCGAGTTCGTCGCCGGCACGCTGGGCAAAATGACCGAGGGCACGCGCCAGGTGGTGATGCTCACCGACTTCCAGCGCCTGAGCTTCCCGGCCAGTGAGGACAAGGCCTTCGGCCAAGCCGTCGATAATTTGAAAAAACTTCCGGTCCCGCCCACCCTCACCCTCTGGGATGTCGGCGTCGAGGTGAAGGAAAACGTCGCCGTCGACTCACTCGACTTTTCCAAGCTCATGGTCGGCGTCGGCCAGAAAGTCCAAATCCGTGCCAACATCCGCAACTATGGCGAGACCGCCCGCAACGACTTCCGCGTGAAACTCAAAGTCGATGGCCGGGACAAGGCGACCTCGCAGGTGTTGTTAGGGGCGAAGGCGCAGAGCCAGGTGCTCTTCACGCATGTGTTTGACACGGCGGGCTCGCACGTGGTGGAAATCGAAACCGAGGACGACGCGGTCAAGGCCGACAACAGTTATCTGGCCAGCATCGCGGTGCGCGACAAGCTGCCGGTGTTGTTGGTGGATGGCGCGCCCGGTGCCACGCCCGATGATTTGAAAAGCGAGACCGGCTTTGCGCAGATCGCGCTCTCGCCGTTTGCGGCGGGCAAGGTCGAGCAAGCCGACCTCATCCAAGCCACGGTGGTGACGGCCGAAGCCCTCACCGCCAGACAGATCACGGACTCCGCCGTCGTGGTGCTGGCCAACGTCGCCAAGCTCGGCGACGCGCAGCTGCAGGCGCTCGAGCTGTTCGTGCAGCAGGGTGGGGGATTGTTGGTGTTCAGCGGCGACCGCACCGACGCGGCGTGGTGGAACGGCGCGTTTGGCAAACTCGCGCCACTTCCGTTAGGGTCGATGGCCGGCGATTTGAAAGAGGGTGCCCCGAGCATGAGCCTCACCAGCCAGCGCTTCGAAAACCCCGCCCTCGAAATCTTCAACGATCCGCAGAACGGCACGCTCTCCGACGTGGCCATCAAGGCTTGGTATCGGCTCAAGCCCTCCGAGCGCAGCGGTGGGCCGGAAGATCCGGTGGTGCTGGCACGGCTCGACAGCGGCGATCCCTTCCTGGTGGAAAAACCCTGTGGCGAGGGCCATGTCATTGCCTGTGCCACCACTCTGGACGCGGAGTGGAGCAACCTCCCGGCGCGCCCGTCCTATCTGCCCCTTATCCAGCGGCTCTGCGTTTACCTTGCCTCCAACATCTATCCACGCCGCAACCTGCAGGTCGGCGAGCAACTCGTCGGGTTCCTGCCCGTGGCCAGCGCCGGCAAAACCGCGGTGCTCACGTTGCCGGACACCAGCACGCTGGAAGTGCCGGTGGTCAAGAAAGGCGAACGCGGGGTGGTCGAATTCCCACAAACCCGCCGCCCCGGGCTCTACACCTTGCTGCCGGCAGGCGGCACGCCCATTCATTACGTGGTCAACGCCGAGCGCAGCGAATCAAACCTGGCCAAACTCAGCACCGCCGAAATCACCACTCTCGCCAAGACCCACGGCTTGCAACTGGTGCGCAACGCGGCGGAATTCAAGGCGCTCGACAAGGTCCAGCGCTACGGTCACGAGCTATGGAAATGGGCGCTGCTGCTGCTCCTGCTCCTGCTCTTTGGAGAGCTCATCTTGCAACAAAAATTCGCCCGCGGAAAGGGTAAATCATGAACCGCGAAACCGTCACTACTACTCTGCGTTGGCTCGGCGATTGGCCGTGGTATGTCGGCCTAACAGCTGCGCTCGCCCTCGCCCTCACCGCGTGGCTGCTCTATCGCCGCGAGGCGGGGGCCATGCGCCCGGTCTTCCGCGTGTTGCTGCCCATCCTGCGCGCGCTGGCCGTCTTCCTCATCGTGGTTCTGTTAGGCGGGCCGGTGCTGCATCACCGCAAGGTCATCGGCGACCTGGCCCGGCTCATCATTTTGGTGGATGGCTCGGAAAGCATGCAACTGGCCGATCCCGGGATGGATGCCGGACGCAAGATCCAGATTCTCGAGCGGCTCGGCATGCTCGATTCCGGGGCGGTCAACCTCGATCAACCGCAGGCGGCCGCCGCTCTCGCCGAAGCAAAGAACCTGGCCGATGGCATGAAGTCAGTCGACGCGCCGGGCGCCGAGGTGTCGAAGAAGCTGGCGGGGGATTTTGCCGCGCTGGTGGCCAAGGCGGACGGGTTGTTTGCCAACTCCAACAAAACCGCCGAGCAGCTCACCAACTTCCGCACGGAACTGGCCATGCCCGCAGCGGAACTGGCGGCGCGAGATATCAAGTCGGTCGATGACGGCAACCGCGCCGCTCAGGATCTGGCCAAACTCGCGGAGGCGGCGGCCCGCTGGTCCACCGTCATTGCGGGGCTCTTTCAAGAGGCCATCAGTGCGGAGAGCGCCAACCCCGCCGTCAAAAACGCCCTTGCCAAATTCGACGCACTGCCACGCTGGCAACGGGTGCAGGCACTCATGTTAGCCGGCAAGCCCGAGCAGCGCCTGCTGCCCAAGCTGGCCGATAAGTTCGACCTGCAGCTCGCCGCCCTCGACAACAACGAAGTCAAGAGCCTGTGGCAAACCGGGGCCAATGACGCGCCTCTGCCGGGTGCCCTGCCCAAACCCGAGGGCAGCATCACCAATCTAACCAAAGGTCTCGAGTTCAGCGCCAGCCGTGAACAAAAATCCGGCAAGGGCGCGGTGATCCTCATCACCGACGGCCAGCAGAATGCGGGCGATTCACCGCTCGCCGCCGCCAAGGTTTTGGCCGGCAAGAAAATGCCGGTGTTCACGCTCGGCACCGGCAGCCATGTCCCGCCACGTGACATCGCCATCCTCCGTGTCAACGTGCCCGACAGCGTGTTCCACGAGGACGTGGTGCGCGGCGATGTCATGCTCAAGGAAGAAGTCGCCGCCGGCCTGCCCTTCACTCTAACCATCAAGGACGCCGACAAGGTGGTCTTCGAGAAACAACTCACCACGGAGGCCAAGACCCGCCGCAGCGTGCCCTTTGAATTCCCCGTCAAGGACCTGGCGGAGGCCCGCATCAAGGCCCTGCCCGCCGGCGTCGAAGCCCTCAGCGTGCCCATCGATCTCAAGGTCACCCTCACCCCGCTCGATGGCGAACAGGAACTTTCTAACAATGATGCCGGACTCCGCTTCCGTGCCGTCACCCATAAGCGGAAAATCCTGCTGGTGGACGGCCGCCCGCGCTGGGAGTTGCGCTATTTGAAAAATCTCTATCAGCGCGACGAAAAATGGGAAGTCAATGCCGCCCTCGCCGGCTTGCGTGCCGAGTCGGGCTTTGTCCGCGGCGACAAGGATGGCAATTTCCCCGCCGACAAGGCGATGCTCGACGCCTACGACCTGATTATTTTCGGGGAGGTGCCCAAGGCCTTGCTCAAGCCCGAGGAGATTCGCTGGCTGGCCGACTTTGTGGGCAAACGCGGCGGTGCGATTGTGTTCATTGACGGGGCCCGCGGTCATCTGCGCGAATACGCCGACACGCCGCTCGGGCCGCTGCTGCCCGTGGATTACACCAGCGCCAAGGCTCCCACCGGTCTCAAATCACTGCGTCTGGCAGGCCGTGCCGGCGAGTTGGCACCCTTTGCCTTGAGCCCGGAAATGGCCGCCAATGCCGAAGTCTGGGCAAAGCTGCCCGTTCCGCGCTCGGTGGTCGGGGTCCTACCCCTGCCCGGTGCGGAAGTGCTCATTGAGGCCGACGCGGCCGGCGGGTCGGTGCCGTTGGCGATCTTGCGGCCGTTTGGGGCGGGCAAGGTTTATTACCATGCCTTTGATGATTCCTGGCGCTGGCGCTATGAGGTCGCTGACAAACATCACGTCAAGTTCTGGAACCAGATCGCCAACTTCATCGCCGAGGAACCGTTTGCCGCCCGTGACAAGCATGTCTCGTTAGATTCCGGCAAGCTCACCTACGAACCCGGCGAAGAGGCTCCCATCCGCGTCCGCTTGCGCAGCGGCGAAGGCAAGCCCGTCACCGACGCCACCGTCACCGCCGTGCTCTCGCGCGATGGCAAGCGCGTGGCCAGCATCGGCCTCACACCCGCGGAGGGCGGACTCTATCGTGGCAAGACCGCCGCCCTCGAACTCGGCAATTACGAGGTCGCCATTGAGAGTGCGGCCGTGCCGGAGGGTCAGATCAAGGTGCGCACCGAGTTCAAGGTGGAGGCCCAACAGAAAATCGAGCGCACTTTGCTCAGCGTCAATGAGGACTTGCTGCGCCAGATCTCGCTGACCAGCGGCGGCCAGTATTTCCGCGAGGAACAGGCCGACCAGTTGGTTAAATTGTTGGAGCCGATGACTGCAGGCAATGTTCAGGAAAGTGAGACGCCGCTGCTGGAAAGCAAAGGCTGGTTTGGGCTTGTCGTGTTGTTGCTCACCATGGAATGGCTTATCCGCAAACGCGTCGGCATGCTTTGACAGGTCGTGATTGCTGCGCCACATAGTCTCACGCCATGAATTCCACGCTTGATCCGGTCATCCAGCACAAGCTGCGGGCGTTTGCGCGCCGCCGCCGGAGGCTGATCCTGCTGCGCGGGGTTCTGGCCACGCTGGCCACGCTCATGGTCGCGATGATCGGAGTGGCCGCGTTTGACTACTGGATTCCCTTGCTTGCCGACGGCGTGCGTTGGGCCCTGAGTGCCACGGCCTACGCGGCGGTGTTCTTTATCATTTGGCGGCAGTGTGTGCGCCCGTTGCTGCACGCGCCGGACGTACGCCAGATCGCGCGCATCGTCGAGCATGCCGAACCGAAATTGCGCGAGGATTTGCTTTCCGCAGTCGAGTTGAGCGGCACGCAGGGCGAGGTGTTCGATTCCGCACAATTCCGCGCGCTGCTGCAGTCGGATGTTTCCGCGCGCGTCCAGGGTCTTGAGGTGGAGACCTTGTTGCCGGTCAGATTGCTCAAACGCTACATCAATGTGGCGGCCGTTATCGGTGGGGTGGTGGTGCTGCTGATGTTGCTGAGCGGCTTCCGCTTCGGCACCTTGTTCCTGCGCGCGTTGCTGCCAGGCGCCAATCTGGAAAATGTCTCGGCCACCCGCATCGTCGTCATCGAACCAAATCCCGGCGACCAGACCGTGGCTCACGGGGACGCGGTGCGGCTCGTCGTTGAACTCAAAGGCGAGACAACAAAAACTGCAAAGCTCGAAACGGAATCCCTAACCGAAGGGCGCCAGGTGTCGGCCATGCTCGCGCTTGGCGACAACCGCTTTGCCGCCACCGTCCAGGTCGCCCGCGAAAGCGTCCGCTACCGCGTGCAGGCCGGCGATGCCCGTACCCGCCGCTACACCCTGACCGCCATCGCCCGCCCCCACGAGGTCGCCTTTGAAAAAATCTATCAATACCCGGCGTATTCGTCGATTCCCTCCAAGACGGTGAAAGAGGACACCGGCGGGCTCAGCGCGCTGGAAGGCACCGAGGTGGAATTGAAAATCACCACCAACCAACCCGTGAAAAGCGGCGAGTTGCGCCTCGACCGCGGCAAGGCCACCAGTGCCATCGCCTTGGTGGCGCTGCCCGACGGCCGCCTGTCCGCACGCGTCCCGCTCAGCGCGTCGGGGACCTATCGGGTGCATCTGGTCGCCGCCCAAACCGGCTTCGAAAACAAGTTCAGCCCGGAGTATGAACTGCGGGCCGAGCCGGACCTGCTGCCGGTCATTGAGCTGGACGAGCCGAAGCAGGACTTGGTTTGTCCCTTGGATGATGTGGTCACCCTCAAGGGGCATGCCAGCGACGACATCGGCGTCGCGCGCATCGTGCAGGTAATCAAAGTCAATGAGCGCGCGTGGAAGGAAGTCGTGCTCAAGGCTAATGCGTCTAGCAAGGCGGGCGGGGCCCCAATAAGGAGTGGGGACATTCCTGTCCCCAAGGCGGATATAAGGAGTGGGGACATTCCTGTCCCCAAGGCGGATATAAGGAGTGGGGACATTCCTGTCCCCAATTCAGACCAGGCCAGCGGGGATCTTGCCAGCCCGCGCATGGAACGCGTGGAACGCGAATGGGATCTATCCGAAGAGGAGGTGAAAGCCACCGACATGGTCACCACCAAACTCGTCGTCACCGACTTCAAGGGCAATAAGGTCGAATCGCGGCCTCTGCAAATCATGATCGTGGCCGCAGGGTCGGAAATCCCGCGGGTCGCCGCGCTGGAAACCCGCAAGGCACTGCTGGATGCGGTGAAAGCCCTCGCCACCGCCACCAAGGCATTGGCGGAGGAGGCCCGTCTCGCGCGCCTGAAATTCGATCAGAGCGAGGACGCCGATCCGGTTCGCAAGCAGATGCTAACAAGTTATGCGGCGGCCTACGCCGACTATGATGCCAAGCTGACCCAAGCCTGGACGGCGCTCAGCGGGCCGCTGCGCGAGGCGCCGGCAAACCACGAAAGTGCCGACCTCGTCATGTTTGGCCGTCTGTTGAGCCGCATCCACAGCGGCGAGGCCCAACACGCGCGCAAACTTTTCGAATTTCTCAGTCCCGATCCGGCCGCGTCGGGCGCGCGCGACCTGATGCGCGAGATCCAGGACGCCACCAACCGTCTCGATGTGCTCGGCACCTTGGCGTTGGTGACCTGCCAATTCAATGTGGCCGCGGAGCAGATCGATGGCTTGGCCGAGTTGGGCAAGCTCTTCTGTGATGAACTCGACCGGATCGGCCAGATATTGCCTCCCGTGGTCACGCCGGAGATTGCGGCGCGGGTGGTCACCCGCCTGCGCACGGTGCTCAATCTCTCCCGCAGCCTCGACGCCATCATGCTCGCCATCAAGGCCGGCGGCGGCCCCAGGGCCGAAATCGGCGACCGCGTGCTCAATTTCTCGTTAGAACGGGAAAAGCTCGAGCTCGCCCTGGCCAATATACCCACGGACAACACGCTGGGCGGCTATCTCAAGGGCATCCGTGACAACACGTTCGGCCAGATGCAGAACATCGCGCAGACGTATATCGACGAGCGGACGCATCTCGCCAACGCGGCGGGTGCCCTCGGCGACCGCCCGTATGATCAGATTCTAACATCCTCGGAGATTGTCGCCAAGGCCCACCGCAATCTGATGGAGAAGATGGGGGCCTCCTGGACCTGCCTCGAGCGCCTGCGCGATGAACAGGTGGGGATTCAAAAACTCGAGAAGCTCACCCCCGAGCAACGCAGCGCCCTGATCACGGGTCGCTGGGTGGCGGCGGCGGATATTTTCAAAGGCCACGCCGATTTCGAGGAAGTGCGCGCGGTGGCCGACAATCCGTTTGTGAGTGATTTGCGCCGGACGACCGTGGCCATCCAAACGATGCAGGCACTCGCCCGCGGCGATGGCCCGGAAAAAACCACCGCACGCCTCGCCCAGCTCGACCAATGCCTGCGCATCCTGGAAACCGGCCACAACCTCCAGGAATTGATCGACGGACTCACCGCTCTGAGCGTGGTCGAGCGCTGGGAGGTGCGCACCACCGGCGCGCGCACCTCGGCCTCGCGCGACTGGGCATGGGTCGCCACCCGCGTCTGCATGGCACCCGCCCAACTGACCCGCCTGCACCTAACGGATGAAACGGTCCAGAAGGATGTGGAGGCGGTGACCTCGCTGATGGGGGTCATGCCTAACAGCCCGCCCTTCCTTGCAATCGTCAAGGAAATGGTGGCGCGCAAAACCCTCTCGCGCCAACCGGAAAGCGTGCGCGGCGAGGTCGAGCAGATGGCCGCCAAAATCAAGGAGGCGCTCGACAAGTTGCAGAAGCCCATCGCCGAGGCCCGCCAGACGCTTGCCAAACTCACCCCGAAAATCAGCGAACTCGCCTTCGCCCTCGCCAAGGAAGAGGCGGCCTTGAAGCTGCTCTCAGACCAGCAGGCATTGATTGCCGCCGATACCGCTCCCGAACTCAACAAGTCCCAAACCCAGCCGCAATTCGTCCGCCAAACGGATATCAACGCCCGCATTGAATCACTCAAGGACCTGATCCGCGCCGACGCCAACGAGCAGAGCATTCTGAAAAAAGACCAGCGCGACCGGATGCGCGACGCCGATGACGCGCTGGCCACACTTGAGGAACCACCGCCCGCCGCGGCACAGGCTTTGTTAGATGCGGCCGAGGGCGAGCAGGCGCTGCAGCAAAAGATGGATCTGGAGCGTGCCGTGGTGCAGGAACAAAAAACCGTGGACGCGCTCAACCTGATAGCCCGTCACTACGAGGCGCTGGAGCAGGGTAAAAAGCCGGACGAGACGCGTGCCGCGTTGCGCAAGACAGAGGATGAGACAGGCGTCAAGGAGGATCTCGACGAACAATATGCCAACGCCGAAATGTTGGCCCAAATGGCGGAGAAGAGCGCCGAGGATCTTCTCAAGGATTTGGAGAAAAAGCTCTCCGCCAACCCGGACATGCAGAAGGAACTCGATCAGATTTCTCGCGATGCGCTGGGCCTGGCCAAGGACAAGATCGACACGGCTGCCAAGGCGGAGACCGAAGCATCGAGGAAAGTGGCCGAGCAGGTCAACAGGGACAAGGATCCCAAAAACAACATGAGCGCACTGGAAGCCGCCAAGATTGCGGCCGCATACGCCAGGGAGGCGCAGGCCGCGGCCAAGGCCGCCCTGCAATTGGTGGAGCAAGCCGCGAACGCACCCGCCGTGGAGAAGATGAAGTTGTCGGTGCCGTTTGGCGACGAGGCGGTGCCGAGGGCCGATCAATTGGTCGCAGCCGCCGGGCGCATGGAAGTCGCACGTAATGCGGACGATGTGGTCGCGGAGTCCAAAGCAGTCATTGAAAAGGCGGGTCTGATGATCCAATCCTCTGACCGTTGCCGGGGCGAAGCCAACCCGGCTGGCGAGTTTGCCAAGACCGAAGCCCAAAAGGCCGGTCCCCAACAGGCGGTCCACCAACAAGCCCAGGTCAAGGCCAGTCTAACATTCCAGGCCTCGACCAAGGCCATTGAAGCGGCGCAACAGGCGGATGCCGCCGCCCGCGCCGCCGCCGAACGCGCCCAGGCCATGGCC
>CAIKDP010000323.1 GCA_903826205.1 Akkermansiaceae bacterium | reverse complement strand
CCGGGCGGGCGGGCGTCAGCAGGTCACGCTGCGGATCAAGGATCCGGGACAACAGGAATGGAGTGGGATTCATGGGAGGATTCGGGGTTGAGCAGTTAGATTGAAGCAATTTATCGAGTCGATGGGGTGATGGTGATCGCATCAAAGGTTACGGTGGCTTGCCCCTGCGCGTCGAGCTTGATAGCAAGTTCCTCCACACCGTGCTTGTCGGGCTTGTAAATGATCAGACGCGAGGTGGCGTTGGGGATTCCGTGCACCTGCCCGGTCGGGCTATAGCTTGTCACCGCTGAGTCGGCGTAGAGCACTTGCGGTTGGTTGCCGGATTTCTCTTGGATCCAGAAGGCGGCGCAGCGTTCCGCGCCGGCAGCGAGGTCCACCGGCAAGCCCTCGGTCTGCAAGCGGGCCCCGGCGAATTCACCGCGGAAGACATAGGTAAAATCGCCTCCTGGGGTCTGGGTGATTTCCTCGACGAGATAGGTCTTGGTGCCGTCGAGCCAGCGCAGCTTGGCGGCAAAAGCATTCTGTTTGTTCAAGCCCAGGTGGTTGATGGCGAAAACGAGCGCCTTGGTGCGGAGTTCGTCGGTGAACATCCAACACCACGGGCCTTCGTTCTTCATCCAATCCGGGCCATTGTATACCGGGCGCATCAACTCGCCTAACACGGCCTTGATGCGCGGGTTGTTGCGCCAGTCGTTGAAGACCCGCAAGTGCGCCACGGATTGCGGCGACCAATCGCCCGGCCACGAATAGATGCTGGTATGCCGGGCTAACAGGAATTGGTAATACCACAAGGGGGAATCTTTCCAGGCGGCGCCGGCATTGCCATCTTCGCCCCAGGTCGAGAGCATGCCTTCCAGCGGGAACATGCCGACATCCGCGAAGAGGTCGCGCACATCGTCGCCATATTCCGTGCGACGGTACATGCCGGCTATGCCATTGTCTGGCAGATGGAGCAGGCCGACATTCTGATTGCCATGTGAATCCCCCGCGCCGGGTCCGGCGGGATTGTCCACCTCGCAGGTCGTCTGCATGATGAAGCCCGGGTGTTGGAGTGCGATGGTGTTCATATAGCGGCGCATGCCGAGAATTTTCCGGTATACCGAGTCACTGGGATGCGAGTAGGCTGTTTGCTGGTCGGTCTTCCACAGCAGTCCGGCGTCCACCTGGTCCCACGCGGTATGGTATTTCCCCAGCAGGGTTTCCTGCATCTGCTTGAGCTTGAAATCCACGTTGGCCGGGTCCGCACAATCGCGGCCATTCCCCCACCCTTCGGTGCAGACCTTGCCCTGCAGACTGAACCAGTGGCCCGGCTGCATGCCGTTTGCTAGAATGAAGTCGCACAGCGCCGGCATGTCCGTCCATTTCCCTTTCGGATCAACCCCATCCGAAGGCTCATACCAGAAATCATCGATATGGATACGATCAAAGCCGGCGGCCGCGGCTTTGGGGATCACGATGTTGCGGTAGTTTGCGTCGGTGCGCTTCCCTTTCCATTGCCAGTCGTTGGTGGAGAGCACATGCGCCGTGTCGTGGAACTTGTAGCGCTTGCGGAAATGTTCCGCCACCGCCATGCGCCCGTCCATGGCGTCGCCCGTGAACACGCCAAGGTTGACCGCGAAATACTCGACCTCCTCTTGGGGGAAGAGCACAAGCTGTACCGCCTTCGGATTCGTCGCCACGCGCACGGTCTTGGCACCGTCCCAGGCAAAGATTCCTAACAACTTGTCCTTGCTGTGGGCCTTGGCTCTGCCCGGTTCGAGGCACGTCGCCCAATTGTTCTCCGGGATGATGAACCAACCGCCGCCCGTGTCGTAACGCACCAGGGCATTGCGTCCGCCGTTGGTCAAGCCACCCTTGGACTCCTGCCAATTCAGGACGCCATCAATCGCGTAGAGCGTGTGCGGAATGTCGGG
>CAIKDP010000322.1 GCA_903826205.1 Akkermansiaceae bacterium | reverse complement strand
GGCTGGCCGGAGATGCCGACCCACGCCTGGCCGCGTTCGAAATCACGGTGAAAGAACAAGTGTTCGCCCCCCAGACACGCGGGCTGGGTTACATCCGCGTCAGCGGTTTTCATTTCGAACGCGCGGCCGACGGTGTGCCGGTGCCGCAACGCGCCATGCTCAGCACCAACCGCGGCCACCACTGGATCATCGAGAAGAACGAGGTCCGCTGGGCGAACGCCTGCGGTATCGATGTGGGCACTCAGGACTGGAAGGCGGCCCGGCCGGATGAGTTCGGCCGCCACATTGTGCGGGGCAATCAGATCAGCGATTGCGGAGTCTGCGGCATTGCCGGCTGCGCCTATGTCGACCAGACGCTCGTCGAGGACAACCTTGTCCAGCGCATCGGCAGCTTGGGAATCGAACGGATGTGGGAGGTTGGCGGGCTGAAATTCCACCTCGCCAAGAGCGTGCTCATCCGCCGCAATACCTTCCGGGACCTGCATCGCGCTGCGGGTGTCTGGCTGGACTGCATGAATGTGAACTGCCGTGTCACGGACAACCTGTTTCAGGACATCAGCACGTGCAACGGAGTGCTGTTTGTCGAAGTCAGCCACGCGCCCAACATGCTGGACCACAATGTCTTCTGGAACATCCGCACCAGCGCCGGTGCCGACCCCGTCAACGCCAAGGACGGCTCGGCCGTCTGCGTCGACAGCTCTAACAACACCATCGTCGCGCACAATTTCTTTGGCAACGTCGGCGGGTTCGCCGCTTCTGTGAATAACCTTCAGGAGGACCGGATGGTGGACGGCCGCAAGGGCGAATGCCGCGGCAACCAGGTGCTCAACAACATTTTCGTTGCCTCTCCGCGGCGGATCTATCTGGGCCGCGCCGAGGGCAATCTGTGCGACGGCAACTTGTTCGATGCCGGCGACAAGGATGGCCTGTTCGACATTCAAGACCCGCCGCCCAACCCCAAGCCGCAGTTGGTTGCATGGCAGGCCGACTTCGGCCAGGACCGGCAGTCGATGGTGCTACCGATGGCAGCCGCACCCGGCGCGGACGACGGCCGGCTCCGCTATTCCTGTGGAAAGGTCGCCGTGCCCTGCGTGCCCGTGGCGCGGCTGGGAGAAGCCGCACCGGCTGCCGGCCCCGGCCCGTTCAACGCCGAACAATGGAAGTCGCTCCGCGAGGGACAATCGATTCTCGTGCCCCAACCCTAACATTCCGGATGCCGCGGCCGCATCCGCGGAATCCGACGCCGCAGCGCCCGCGGAAACTCAACCTAACAAATATTATGCAGCTCCCACCCTTCCGATACTTGCGTTCTGTGAGGTCGATAATGCTTCTCACGCTGGCCTTTGCCGCGCTGGAACCCGCTCGCGCCGCACCGGCGCAGGACATGCGCCTGTGGTACCGCCAACCGGCCGTGAAGTGGCTCGAGGCGTTGCCGCTCGGCAACGGCCTGATGGGCGCCATGGTCTTCGGCGGCACCTGCCAGGAACGCATCGCCCTCAACGAGTCGAGCTTTTGGTCCGGACGGCCGCATGACTACGACGACCCCGATGCGAACAACTACTTCCCGCGGATCCGCGATCTGGTCTTTGCCGGAAAATTCCAGGAAGCCGAAAAGATGGCCGATGCCCACTTCTTCGGCCGGCCCGCGGCCCAGCAGGCGTATCAACCTCTGGGGGACTTGCTACTCTCGTTCGAGGGCGACGCCACAACCGAAGAGTACCGTCGCGAACTGGACATGGAGCGCGGCGTGGCCACCGTCAGCTATCGTGCCGGCGGCGTGCGCTTCACCCGCGAGATGTTTGTCAGCTATCCGGACCGTGTGCTGGTGGTGCGCATCACCGGCGACAAGCCCGGTAGCGTCTCGTTGCAGGCCCGGCTCAACAGTCCCTATCTGGACAATCTAACATCAACTCCCGGCAAGCTGGTGATGGACGGCTGTTGGAAAGGCCCGCTGCCCGTGTCCAACGGGTTGATCGCCCCGGTCGAGGGCAAGGGCCTGCGGTTTCAAACCGCTCTCCTCGTGCTGCCCGAAGGCGGCCACACCGAAGCCGCCGGGTCCGCGGTGCGCGTCCATCAGGCTGATGCCGTCACGCTTGTTCTAACAACATCCACCAGCTTCGTGAACTACCGTGACATCGACGGCGATCCGGCGGCCGCCTGCGCCAGGACGCTGGCCGGCATTGCGGGCAAGGACTACGCGACCTTGCGCCTGCGCCACGAGGCCGATTTCCGGTCGCTGATGGGGCGGGTGCGTCTCAATGTCGGAGACGCCGCCATGGGACGCTCACCCACCGACGAACGGCTCAAGGCGCTGCGCGAGGGCGGCGACGACCCGAATCTGGAGGCACTGACCTTCCAATTCGGCCGCTATCTGCTGGCCTCCAGCAGCCGCAGCGGCGGCCAACCGGCCAACCTCCAGGGCATCTGGAATGAGGATGTCGCGCCGCCCTGGGGCAGCAAATACACCATCAATATCAACACCGAGATGAACTATTGGCCGGCGGAGGCCTGCAATCTATCCGAATGCCACCAACCCTTGTTCGACATGCTCAAGGATATCTCGGTGACCGGCGCCAAGACCGCCAGGACCTACTACGGCCGCGACGGCTGGGTGGCACATCACAACATCGACCTGTGGCGCGGCACCGCGCCGGTGGATGCGGCGCGCTTCGGCATGTGGCCGGTGGGAGGGGCCTGGCTTTGCCGGCATCTGTGGGAACATTATGCATTCAGCGGCGACAAGCAGTTTCTCCATGACTCTTATCCGGTGATGAAAGGCGCCGCCAAGTTTCTGTTAGGCGTGATGGTGGAGCACCCCGAGCGGCACTGGTTGGTGACGCCGTTTTCGATGTCGCCCGAGCACGGGTATCTGGACAGCCAGGGGCATCTGGCATATCTGTCCCCGTCGCCGACGATGGATGTCGCCATGATCCGGGACCTGTTCAGCCACTGCATCGAGGCGACGAGAATCCTGGGCGTGGATGAGGAATTCGGGGGCCAACTGGACGCCGCCCTGAAACGGCTGCCACCCTATCAGATCGACCGCCGCGGTCATTTGCAGGAATGGCTCGAGGATTGGCAACCGGGCGATCAAGGGCATAACATGTCACCGCATTTCAGCTTCTTTCCCGGCAACTCCATCACTCTGCGCGGCGCCCCGGACCTCGCGGCCGCACTCCTGCATGGAATGGACGCACGCCACAGCAAGGGCGGTTGGCCGTTGGCCTGGGACATTTGCATGTGGGCCCGCTTGGAGCGGGGCGACCAAGTCGCCGCCGGCGTGCGGACCATGGTGGGCCATTCCCTGGCGCCCAACCTGCACAACAAGGGAAGCAATCAATCCGACGCCAGTTTCGGCCTGACCGCCGGCATCGCCGAGGCGCTGCTGCAAAGCCATGCCGGCGAGCTGTCCTTGTTGCCGGCCCTGCCGACGGGGTGGCGCAACGGCTCGGTGAGCGGGTTGCGCGCCCGCGGCGGGTTCGAGGTCGCGCTCGAGTGGCACGATGGCAGGCTGCAGATGGCGGAAATACGCCATCGCAATGCGGCCACCTGCAAGGTGCGCTACGGATCACGGAGCGCGGCATTCGCACTCAAGCCCGGCGAGCCTATCCGTTTCAACGGCGACCTCGCGGTTTTCGACTGACATGATCTTGGAATCCGCCCCTCACCCAGGCACATCAGTTAGACTTACAACGGAGTTCTGTAGGCATGCCGCTGCCGCCGGATCGAGGCTGGCCGGCCGATCATTATCAACGGCGACGGAACCCAGCGCCATTTGAAATCCTATATCCCCATTAGAATATCATGCTTGGAATTTAGGATTTGCCGCCACGTTTCTGGTAGGCGCGTTGGTGACATCGCGGGGGGCGTCGCAGTATTTGACACCCGCACGCTCCAAGTTTAGCCTCCCCTCCCGCGCGTGGACCAGCTTCTCTAACAAATCCAAAGCATGTACCAAACCACCACCTCCCGTCCGCGCCGCACTGAGATCCTCGTCGGTCTGTGCTTCTTGGCCCGCCTCGTGCCCGGTGCTAAGTTACTGTTAGCTTTGGCTTTGATCGGATGGAGTCTGCCGGGAACTCAGAAGGCAAGCGCCGCCGACAAGTATCTGCTGCTGAATTATTCCCCGGACGGGTTCTGCACGCCCGATAGCTCTGCCACCATTATGAACTATGTGGCGTCAACATTTGGTGCAGCCAACCAGGCCTCCGTGTTGAAAGTGGGTGTGTCTTGTATTTACATGCCCGGGATGGACACCAAGACCGCCGCCTCGGAGTTGGCATTGCTGCGCACCGATCTGGAGCGCGCGGAATTACTGGGCGTCCCAATTCTGGTGCAGGTGGATACCGAGACCTGGCTGCCGCCCAGCTTGCTCAACTGGTATGATGACACCCTGCCGGGCTACGATCCGGCGAAAAAGGCGGACGTCGAATGGTATGGCTGGGATGACGGCACGGCGGTCAAGCTGAGCTGGCGCAATTGGGGGTTTCCCTTCCGGATCGGGCCGACCCCGAATTTTCTGAGTCCCAATTTCCAAGCCTATGAAAAGGGCATCTATGATCAATTTCTGCCGGTGGTGTTGGAATGGTATAACAAGCTTCCCGCCAACAAAAAGTGGCTGTTGGCGGGGTGGAAGTGCGGTTGGGAATCCGCAATCAACAGCAACTATCGGTTCTTTCCCGATGGCAACAGCTACTACGGCACATCCAATGATCCCGCGTGGAACGATAACTATCAGCCATTGGGCTATAATGCCACCCAGACCGCCGGCATCAAATCCAGTGGCACCCTAACCAGTTCCGACAACGCCAAAATCGTCGGCAAACACCTGACCTTCCTCGCCAAGCTGGCTTATGACGCGGGCATCCCACGTGAGAAAATCAGCGTGCATGGGACGTTTTACGCCACCGCCCAGGAAAATGTCGATGCCTTGGTCAATCCCTATGGCGATCCGGCTGTTTCCTTTTATGGTAATTGCAACAGTCCGTTGAAAGACAACAGCGCTTTGATCCAAGCGGTGCAAACGGCCAAAGCAAGTTATGGCGCCACGGGTTACGGCTACGCCGAATTCAACCTGGGCACCCAGGATTACAACATCTGGCTGGCCTGGTTGAAGAACGCACTGCATGACGATCCGGATTGCACCTATCAGTCGATCTACAATTATGACACCATGTATGGCCATGCCCAACCTGCTGTCGAGCAGGCCATGCTCGATGCCATGGCGTTGTATCCGGCACCGCCTCCACCCGCCGATGGTGTCTGGAGCCTAGACGGCGACGGGCTGTGGAGTATCAACGCCAACTGGACCGGTGGCATAGTGGCCAACGACACCGGCTTCAGCGCCGATTTCAGTGCCATCGACATCACCGCTGATAGGACTGTCCACCTGGATTCCGCCCGCCACATCGGCAGCCTGGTTTTCGGTGATGCCAACAACGGCAGTGCCGCAGGCTGGACCCTCGACAACAATGGCAACGCGGCCAATGTTCTGACTCTGGCCGGTACCACACCCACCATCACGGCCAATCCCATGGGCACCGGCAAGACCGCCACCCTTTTCGCCCAACTCGCCGGAACCAACGGCCTAACAAAGGAAGGCGGTGGCACGCTGGTCATCTCAGGCTCCAACACCTACACCGGCACGACCCATGTCAATGCCGGCACACTCATTCTTTCCGGCAGTGGATCTATCAACGAAGCGAGCCCGCTGCACGTCAGTTCGGGTGCCACCCTCGCGCTCGGACAGGCGGCCAACAGCAATCCTCTAACACTCGATGGCGGAACCCTGACGGTCTGCGCACCGGACAACACGGGGACAGGTGGCATCATCAGCTACTCCGGCGGCAGGGTGATCCATGCTTTCACAACGACCGGCACCTCAACTTTGATGGTTCCAATGGCGGTCGCGGCGGAGGTTCTGGTGGTGGCCGGTGGCGGTGGCGGCGGTTACAACTGCGGTGGCGGCGGTGGCGCGGGCGGGCTGATCTACTATGGGTCCGAGACTCCGGCAAACGGACACGCGGAAGACACAAGCTATGCCATCACGGCGGGCAGCCACGTGGTGACGGCGGGGGCGGGCGGGGCGGGTGGCGTCAGTTCTGCTGAGCACGGAAGCTCAGGCGGCGACTCGTGGTTGGATGCATTGCAAGCTATTGGCGGTGGCGGTGCTGCCGGCAGGGATTGGGGTGCGGGAAACTGGACGGGAGGCACCACCGGCGGCTCCGGAGGCGGCGGGTCGGGATGTTCCGGCAACATCGTCGTGTCCAATCCCGGTAGTGGCACAGCCGGGCAAGGTTATGCGGGTGGTGTTGGCACCACGGATTACGGCATCAGTTCCGCAGGGGGCGGTGGTGGAGGTGCCGGTGCGGCTGGCGGAGCAGGCACCGAAAGCGGCCCTGGCGGCAACGGCGGCAACGGTTTGCAGTATTCTCTATCAGGGAGTCCGGCCTGGTATGCCGGCGGCGGTGCCGGGTTCGGCTATCAACAAGAAGGCGCGCTCGGTGGGTTGGGCGGTGGCGGCAATCAAAGCCAGGCGGCCACGCCTAACACCGGCGGCGGTGGCGGCGGCTATGCCGGTTCCGGCGGTTCCGGCATCGTTATTGTGAGTTATCCCAGGGCGAGCCTGGCTCCAGTCACCACCCTATCAGGTCCCATCACCCTTGCGGCAACCTCCACGTTGGATGCCGTGGGATCCGGTGGCCACATTACCGTGAACTCCTCCATGACAGGTGCCGGCGGCATCACCATCGCTTCCTCGAGCGACGCGGGCGGAATCGTCACCATCGCGGCCGTCCAGAACTACGACGGTCCCACCGTCATTGCCAGCGGCACACTCAAGTTGGACGGTTCGCTGGCGCTGCCAGGCAATGCAGCACTCGATCTGGATGCCAGTGCCGGGGTGACAACCAACTCCAGCGGTCAAGTGACTTCATGGGCCGACCAGAGCGGGGCCGGCAATGACGCCACGGGGATCAACGGGGCGTATCCCACATGGGTGAGTTCGGGCATCAACGGTCATCCGGCGGTTTACTTCAACGGCAACAGCCGCATGACCAACCCGCTTGCCGTCTCCATTGGTTCCGCCGAGACCATCCTCGCCGTCATTACCAGCAACTCCAGTTCCCAAATCGGCACCCTGATAGGTCCCGCCAGCGGCGACGGCATCCAGTTCCGGCTGGTGTATAACCAATTGAATCTCCTGCGGGAAAACACGCAGGGCTTGGGTGCATCGAGCGGAACGCTTGCCACCGGGACGGCCGCCATCGTCGCGGCCACCACCACATCAGGGTCGCAGGCGTTCTATATCAACGGCGCGGCCGCCGGTACATCCAGCACAGCCTACACGATCGTGATGCCTAACGACACCTCGGCCCTTGGCTACAACTGGTCTGGTCCCGGTGAGTTGCTCGACGGCTATATCTCGGAATTGCTCGTGTACCCGCGGGTCTTGTCCGCTTCCGAGATGGCGCAGGCAACAGCCTGTTTGAATGCCAAGTGGCTGGGTGTCGCACCAACCAACCTCCTGCCTCCCACCACCGCCTTGAGTGTGACCGGCGGGACGCTGGATCTTGGCGGGCTCAGCCAGCAGGTCGCCTCGCTGGATGGCGCCGGCAACATCATCAATAGCAATCCAGACAATACATCCGTGCTGACCCTCAACCCGGCCAGTGGTTCGACCACCTTCAGCGGCGTGATCGGCGGTGCCGGTAAGCTCGGACTGGTCAAGACGGGTGCCGGCACCCAGGTCCTGGCCGGATCTAACACCTACAGCGGCGCCACCACGGTCGATGCCGGCACACTGGTGCTTGCCGCCACTGGCGGGCTGCGCTTCGTCGTCACCAATACCACATCCAACCGCCTAACCGGCAGCGGTTCAGTCACCTTGGATGGCTCCTTCAGCATTGACACGGCCGCCGTCACCAGCTCCACCGGCACTTGGTCGTTGGTGGATGTCACGAATCTAACCGCATCATTCGGCGCCACCTTCGGCGTGGCCGGCTTCACGCGCAGCGCGGACGGACTCACCTGGATCAGAACCGCTTCCGGCAAGTTATGGACATTCAGCAAGACCACGGGCGAACTCACCCTTACCTCCGTTCCCTACACCCCGTACCAGAGCTGGGCCAATGCCAAGGGACTCACGGATGCCAATAACGCAGCGGGCTTGGACCCGGACGGCGACGCTGCCACCAATCTAACCGAATACGCGTTCAACGGCGACCCGCTCAACGGAACCGACAACGGCAAAGTCCATTTGCTCACGGTGGACAATGACACCAGCAAAAAACTGATCCTCACCCTTGCGGTGCGCAAGGACACGCCCGCCTTCGCTGGCGACCCGTCACCCACGACCGCAGTTTGGGACGGCATCATTTACACCATTGAGGGTACCAACGATCTATCAAATGTCCCCATCAAGGTCAACGTGCTCGCCGCACCGGTGGTGCCCGCCACTGATCCCGACCCCGGGGTTGATTACGAATACCGCAGCTTCAGCCTGGATGGCTCCAACGGCCTGCCAGCCAAAGGCTTCTTGCGCGCCAAGGTCACGCGGCAACGAGATTGATGATAGATGATTCTATAGAACTTCTTTCTCCCCGGTCCGCCCACCGGATCATTCTGTCGTTCACCCCAAAAGGATCAACGATATGATTAACCCGCTATGTCACATGGACAATAAGATAGGGGTGGCCTCTGTAGCACTGGTTAGCTTGCTGCTCGGGAGCACATGGGTTCACACGGAAGGGACTTCAAATCAGTCGGCAACAAGGCTGCAGCTCAAGGTGGTGAAAACCCTCGCGCAGCCCGTGATTGACCGGAACATGCCGGGTGCCGAGAAGATTCCCGGCGGGTTCGAGGGGGGCAACACGGTTAAGGTTACAATCGACGATAAACCGGAATACCACTTTTTTGCCCACAGCTATCCGAAGCTCGACTGGAGCCAAAGCCAGCTCGACCACTGGGTTTCGGGCGACGGGCTGGACTGGCGACATCAGGGAGTGCTGCTGGCGCCATACAAGGACGAGCACACCGGTCCCTATCACATTTTTTGTGCGCCCATTCCTTTCTACGATGAACAAGTTGGCCGCTGGTATCTGTACTACGGGGACTTTGGCAAACACCCACGAAAACCACTTCGCCGACTTTCGGGCCGTTGGAATGGTCAAGGTGAAATTGATTGAAGAGTAAAGAACCAGCGATCTCTCCCGCGCCAATTTAAGCAACAGGCCCTTCAGGGCAAGCGCCATTTCGTGCCATTGGGCTGCAAATCTCCACGCTTATTTCCTGCTGAATTTGGACTTTTCAGCAGCCAGGTCTTCTTCCGCCCGCGCAAGGCAAGTCTTCAGTTCGGCATCGCTTTTCTGGAAGGTTTCCCTGACTTTCTTGACGTTTTCTATCACCTGGTTGTAGAGCGGAATGAGGGTTTCCACATCCACTTCACTTTTCTTGAAAAGATCCAGCAGGCTGTTAATGCTGGTAAAAATGGCCTGCTGACTCGTGAGCTGTTCCCTGGCAATTTGGCAATTGGCTTCCAGCGCTGGGATGCGCGTCTGCACCTGCAGTGAGTTGGCAGTGATGGCCTGTTCCTCGGTGATGGCGTTTTCGATCAGGGCTTTGTTCTGATCGAGTTCCGCCTTGGTCTTTTCCGCGTTGCGTACTTCCTGCAAGGTTGTGATGATGGTCTGATAAGCGGCGGTGATTTTCTGGCTATACTGCTTGTTTTCGGTCAGTTTCTTGGCTTGCACCAACGCCATTTCGGCATCGGCCTGGGGCCCGGCCACTGCCTTATATGGGTTTTCAGCGGACGCTTGGGCGCCAACACAAGGACTAGTAAGGAGCACTGCTGCAAAAGCAAGACAGGCGGTAGTGACGGTGGATGTCAGCGCGGTTGAGAGCGCGAGCAGGCGTGTGGAGGATTTCGTGAATTTCATTTAATTGCTAAGAATTTACTTTGGGGGTGAAGGTCGTTGAAAGAGCCGGTGGCCGGACCGGAGGGCGAAAAAAGGGGCTGTAGATGCATTTCTGAATTTAAGAGGCGGGGAAGCAATCCTTGCCTTTGAGAATACCCGGCAGGGTCGCAGGGTCGAGAAATATTTGCAGGGTATGGCGCTTGCACGGCCCAGTCCGTTCACATCACGCAGAACTTCAATTTTGCGGGGTACATCTCAAATCAGGGTCTCCACATACCCGATCACCGGTATTCTTGGACCCGAATAGAAAATGTAACCACCGGTGACGATGGCGGACAGTGAGGCGGACCCCGAAGTCCGGCCACGCAGTGGCTAAACTAAGCTACGGTGGTGGGGCGCGGGAGATTGGTAATGGTGCATGATGATTGAGTCAATGTTGATCTGAAGGGGCGCGGCAAGAGGCTCGAATTTTGGCGGCACGGAACGGAGGCGAAGAACGCCACGGAGCGTAGCGCAGGGGCGTTCTGAGACGGAGTGGAGGCCGCCAAAATTCGTCGCGCCGGGGGGAGGGTTGTTCATGCGGCCTTGGTGTGTTGCTCGTCAGACGGGCCTGCAGGGCGTGCAATCCGCGTTTGATAGACCACGTGCGGGGTGAGGTTGCCAAGCGCCTCATGAGGCCGCCAGGTGTTGTAGCGATCAAACCATGTGATGAGACTCGCCCGCAGCGCCGTGACCGTGGCGTGTTCTAACAAATAGATCCGTTCGTATTTCACGCTCCTCCACAACCGCTCGATGAACACGTTGTCCATCCATCGACCCTTGCCGTCCATGCTGATTTTCACTCCCAAGTCAGACAGGCGCCCGGTCCATTCCGCCGAGGTGAACTGACAGCCCTGGTCGGTGTTGAAGATCTCTGGAACGCGCCCCGTGGATCCCAGTGCGTTTTCCAGAGCCTCCAGGCACAGATCGGTTCCCATGGTGTTGGAAAGCGACCAACCCAACACCTTGCGTGAATGCCAGTCCATCACGGCACACAAGTAGGCGTGACCTCGCGGCATGGGCACGTAGGTGATATCGGCGCACCACACATGGTCGGGCCGGTCGACGGCCACCCCCCGCAACAGATAGGGATACTTTCGATGCCCCTCGTCAGGAATGCTCGTGCGCGGCTTGCACCAGATCGCCTCCTGCCCGATTTCCCGGCGAAGACGCTGAACCCGCTTGCGGTTGACCTTCATATCGTGATCCCGATCCAAGACCGTCACCAGCCTGCGACTGCCAAGGGCTGGATCGATCAGATAGGTCTCATCCAACAGGTGTTTGATGCGAATGTCTTCCGGAGCCTCGACCACGGCTTGGTAATCCACCGATGACCGTGCCACGGTTAGCAGCTTGCATTGTTTTCTCATGCTGATTTTGGGATGCCCTTTGTCCACCAACCCGATGCGATCCCTTACAGACCGAGTTGTTTGGATTTTTTTGCCAGCCAGTCCAGTTCGACGGCTTGTTGGCCGATTTTGGCGTGAAGCTTGGCGCGCTCGCGTTCAAACTCCTCGGCCTCAGTCCTGGCCGCGCCCGGTCCGAAGACCATTGCGGCACCCTCGGCCATCGTCTTCTTCCACTCGGATACCTGCACTGGGTGGACATCGTAGTCCTTGGCGATCTGCTGGATGGTCTTGACGCCCTTGAGCGCCTCTAGCGCCACGCGGGCCTTGAATTCAGGGTCGTGTCTTCTTCGTTTTGCTTTCATTTGGTGTGTGTTCGGTTCGGTTTTACGTAAGCGGGGTCCATAGCACCGTATGAAGATTCTAGCGGACCTCTATCATAGGCGTCATAGTTTGCCGATCTATGACAGCTATGAATGAATCCATAATGAAAACCGACCGTCGTGGTCG
>CAIKDP010000321.1 GCA_903826205.1 Akkermansiaceae bacterium | reverse complement strand
CGTTCTATCCGGTGGCCATGGACCAGCGCGACGAACTCTTGCTCGATCTGCTCAAGCAAACCGATTACCACTCGGTGATGATTTTCACCCGCACCCGCAAGGAGGCGGACGAACTCACGTCGCTCATCAAAGGCACCGGCCAGAAAAAAGTCGCCGCCATGCATTCGGACATCAACCAGGTGGACCGCATGAAGGCGCTCGCCGGCTTCAAGGCCGGCGAGTATGAAATTTTGGTCGCCACCGATGTCGCCGCCCGCGGCATCGATATCTCCAACGTCTCCCATGTCATCAACTACCGCGTCCCGGAAAACGCCGAAGACTACGTCCATCGCATCGGCCGCACCGGCCGCGCCGAAGCCGAGGGCGACGCCTTCACCATTCTAACGGCCGACGAGCTCGACTATGCCAAGGCCGTCGAGTATTTCATCGAGCAGAAAATCCCGCGCCGCAAGCTCGAGAATTTCCCCTACATCTACACCGCCCTGCTGGATGAGACGCCGATCAAACCGGTGCGCCGCAAAAAGACCGGCGGCAAGAAGCGGAAATAAGTCCCCAACAGTGGGACAAACAAATTCCTTGCCCGCGTCCTCCTCATGTGCTACCCATGCGTAGCACAATGAGAACCGCCACCGTCAGGGACCTCCGCAACCACTACACCAGCCTGCTCAGTTGGATCAGCGCCGGCGAGGAAATTGTCATCACCCAGCGCGGCAAACCCGTCGCCAGATTGATTCCGGAAAACCCTGCGCTACCCGGAAAAGTCAATTGGGCGGAGGCCCCTGAAGTCACCCGCGACCGCAGTGGCGAACAGGTCCTCACCGCCGAGGAATCATCAGAATTGATCCACGATGCCGCAAGCCGATGGTAACCGTCGCCGATACCAGCTTTCTGTTTTCCCTTTACGGCAACGACAGCCATACGCCTCATGCCGTCGCGTGGTGCAAACGAGTTGCCCGGTCCATTTCCATCAGTCCGCTCAACCGCTTTGAATTGATCAATTCGCTCCGTTTTGCGGAATTCCGCAAGCTCCTCAAACCCGGCGAGGCCGCAACCCACTTGCTCCTGTTCCACAATGCCATCGCTGCCGAACGCCTCATCGAAGCGACCTGCAACCTGGCCGAAATTCTGGCCGAGGCCACCCGCCTCTCCGCCGCCCACACGCTCAGCGGCGGCCATCGTGGGTTCGACATCCTCCACGTCGCCGCCGCCCGCATCATGGGTGCCACCCATTTCCTCACCTTCGACGCCAATCAACACCGCCTCGCCACTGCGGCGGGCCTCAAGGTACCTCTGTGACCTGACCTGTCCCGCTCCACCCGCTCTCCTCTTCCTCTTTTCTTGCGTCTTGTGTCTTCAAGTCTTGTATCCCCCCATGCGCGTCCTGGCCATTGATCCTGCAGTTAGAAACACCGGCTACGCGGTGCTGGAAGGCGATGCCCGCAAGCCCAAGGTGCTCACCTATGATGTCATCGCCATCCCTAGCAGAATCGCACAATCCGCCGCACTCTCCGCCATCCGCACCCATCTGGTCGGCGTCATCCAGACCTATCAGCCCGATGAGGTCGCCGTCGAAGGCATCATCTATGTCCAGTCCCACCAGACGGCCATCTCGATGGGTGCGGCCCGCGCCGCCGCCCTGATTGCCGCCGCCGACCACGGCCTGCGGGTGTACGAATACGCCCCGCGCAAAGTCAAAATGGCAGTGGTCGGCAAAGGCACCGCCGACAAAAGCCAGGTCGCCTTCATGGTGCGGGCGCTGTTAGGTCTGGCGGAAACCCCGCCGCCCGATGCCGCCGACGCCCTGGCCATTGCCTTGGCCCACCTCCAAGCGGCCGATCCGCTCAAGGCCACGCTGCTTGACCGGCGCTTGGTGTGAATGACAGACCTCACCAAACGATCTCTATGATGATTTATGTTGGCTGCCATTATGTTGTTGACAACTGCGAGATGATGGGTTTCTTTGCATGCATGAAAAAGCAACGCGATGGTGGTGGATCGGATGCTGTAAATCATAGCGAGGCTGGGGATGGATATGGAGGGGTAGGGCTGGGGGGGGGAGCGGGGGGTGATCCAGTAGCGGAGGCGGCGGAGGCGGATTCGGTGGTACAACCCAAGCGGCTCTCGCCGCTGGAACGGATAGAATTACCGACGGGGGCATGCCTTGGCCGGGTGTTTGCACGGGGTTGGAAAGGGACGCGCCAACGGATTGTGGTGGGTCCGTCGGAGGGGGCGAGCTACCATGTCATGAGCCGCACGGCAGGCGGCGATCGCTTGCTCGGGAACACG
>CAIKDP010000320.1 GCA_903826205.1 Akkermansiaceae bacterium | reverse complement strand
TCGCCAACGCGGCGGGTCATGGCTTCATCGGCACGGCTGGGGCTTGGATCGCCACTCGGGTGATTATGTTATGTGCAGCTTTGGATTATGTGTAGTGCACCGCTGGAAGTTGCCAAAAATAGTGGTTTCTGCCGGTTTCTGTTCAGCCAGTCGCTGAACATAATCTATGGGCATTCGGTGCATTCTGGGGATAATTTGCGGAGAAATATATTTCTGAATTTATTTGGAGCAGTATCGTCCATCCCTACAGGAGGCATTCAATGCTCGAATTCTGGTACAAAGAAAAGCGCACGCTGGTCGACTTCCGGAGAGGGCCGCTCGGCCCCTACTTCGATGGACTGGCCGATCAATTTAGGATTAGAGGCTATTCCTCCTCTAGTGTACTGCCGATTCTTGCAAAGTGCTGCCAGTTCAACAACTTCTTAATTGAACAGAACATTATCCGGGTTGCTGATATAACGCCCTCACTGGTTGATGCCTTTCTTGAATATTCAATTGCCGATATTCGAACGACATCACGACAGTATGTGCCAGGATCGGTTACGCGGTGTGCGCTTAAGCATCTATTTGACCATCTGACTTCGATTGGGGCATGGACACCACCCAAGCCAAAAGTAGTCCCGAAAATTTACGACTGGCTGTTTCTCCCGTTTCTTAAAAGCCTGCGTGACGAACACGAAATGGCCGAGGTGACCATCAAGAGGTATCGGGAGATCATCTCTTCTTTCCTTGATAACTTGGGAGAGAAGGTGACTCGCAAGGGGTTCTATTCACTTGATGCTGCGACGGTTGAACGCTATATTGGAAAGCACCTCAACGACAGTCCGGTGAACTACAGTGTCATGGCGTCGGCGCTACGCCGCTTTTTTCGATATTGCGCTGATCAGAAATTTCTGCGAATGGATTTTTCCGGGTTACTTCCTCCATCCCATCGTTATCGTCTTGCTTCTCTTCCGAAGGGGATGCAAGACTCCGCCCTTGATCGCATGCTTCAGGGGATTGAACGCGAAACTCCAGGTGGCGCAAGGGACTATGCGATTGCCATTCTGATGATGGCTTACGGCATACGTGGCGTCTCTGCGGCGGAACTGCTTCTGGATGACATCGATTGGCGGACCTCACGTATCCGAATCAGGGCGCAAAAAGGTGGAAAGGAAGTCATGCTTCCCCTTGTTGATGCGGTTGGCGATGCTATTATTGCCTACCTGAACCACCGCCATGAAGGCACCCCTTTCCGGGAGGTTTTTCTCACGACCAGGCCTCCATTCCGGCCACTAAGTTCGCTTGCGATCTCCACATTAATTCGCAGATATATGGCCAGAGCTGGCGTGCTGGAAGTAGGAGGCGGATCCCGGACACTCCGCTACTCTTGGGCGATTCGTGCCTTGCAACATAACTCTTCGATCAAAGCAATTGCAGATGTTCTTGGCCATCGCTATATTAATACAACCTTTATCTATGCCAAAGCTGATCTCAAAGCATTGCGTGAAGTGGCCATGCCATGGCCAGAGAAAGGATGACATTATGGCCACAGAAGTCTTTCGTAGTCCGGTGGCCTTTTGGCTGAAGGCCTTTTTGGAGATCCGCCGTGCGGCAGGGCGTGATTCGGTGAGTAGTGCGAAAGTCATCCGATATTTGGATCGTTTTCTGATGGCGGAGCTCATCCCGGGACAGCCAATTACCAGGGAGATCGCAGAAAAGTGGATGGCGGACATGCAACACCTTTCTCCAGGAACAAGGACCAACCGGATAAGCATACTCCGCCAGTTCTGCCTATATCTGAGCCATTTTGATCCTCGAACCTGCATCATCCATCAGTTCATCCCGCCGCGGCGATGCCGTCCATCGCCGCACATTTACAGCAGTCATGAGGTGCGTCAAATCCTCGCGGCTGCCAGGAAAATTGGCCCCTCAGGGTCTTTTCGACCTACGGTTATATCAACTTTAATTGGGTTGTTGTATTCCGTGGGGTTGCGCATTGGCGAGGCGCTAAAGCTGAAGATCCGAGACATCGACCTTAGACAGCAAGTCATTGAGATCAGGGAAGGAAAGTTCAAAAAGTCACGCTATCTCCCCATGACGCGGTCCACTGCCGAACACCTGTCAGCCTACTTGTTCCAACGCGAGAAAGCCGGGTTCTCAGTAGCACCTGATTCGTTTGTTTTTGTCACACAACGTGGGAGCGGATACACACATCCGACATTCACTACCATCTTCTTAGCGATATTACGCAGCGCCGGCGTCCGAGGGCCGAAGGGTCAACGAGGACCTAGGATCCACGACCTGCGTCATACGTTTGCCGTCAACCGACTTCTGGCATGGTATCGGCAAGGGGTAAATCTGGGCGCAAAACTTCCGTTACTGTCCACCTACATGGGACATTGCACGGTCACTGGCACACAAGTGTATTTGCAAGCCACCGCAGAACTTTTGGAAAGTGCCGGCCGACGTTTCCACGAGCACTTTGCTGTTCCACCATTTGGAAAGAAAAGCCATGGCAAAAGCTGATTTGGCAACCGATATCAGGGGGTTCTTCGGGCAATACCTCGTCGCCCAGCACGGCGTAAGCGCTAACACGGTCCTAGGCTATCGCGACGCCATGAAGCTGCTCCTGCTGTTTGCCGCTAATAATCACCGCAAGTCCATTAACGAACTGACACTGGAGGACCTGGGAGCCAATACAGTCCGGGAGTTCTTGAACTATTTGGAAAAGGTAAGAAAAAATGGCGTGCCAACTCGAAATGTCCGACTGGCCGCCATCCGGTCATTCTTTCAGTACCTTTCAATAACGGATCCACGCCACATTGTGCAATGCAGGACAGTCCTCGCGATCCCGATCAAACGCAAGGCACACCGTGTGCCTCAGTATCTTGAGCAAAATGAAGTCCAGAGCATCATTGCCGGGATCGATTGCCACAACCTTTCAGGACAAAGGGATGACGCGCTACTCCGACTGCTCTACAATACCGGCATGAGGGCGCAGGAACTGGTGGATCTCGACGTTCATCACCTGCGGCTCAGTCGTCCGTTTTCCGTTCTCATCCACGGCAAAGGTCAAAAGGAGAGGACCTGTCCACTGTGGACAGAAACTGTTGGCTCTATCAGAAAGTATTTGGCGAGACGTTCCGTTTCATCTGAAGGCAGCATCCCCCTTTTCGTAAACGCAGCAGACCAGCGTCTCACGCGCTTCGGTGTTCGCTACATTGTGGCTCACCGGGTAGACGCCGCCGGGAAAGCCTGCTCCACGCTGTTGGGAAGAAAAGTCACTCCGCACACATTCCGGCACACCACTGCAATGCATCTGCTACAGTCTAATGTCGATCTCAACATGATTCGCTCATGGCTTGGACATTCATCCATCGAAACGACTAATACCTATGTAGAAATCGATTTGGATATGAAACGCAAAACCCTAGAGTCGTGCGCGAAACTGATCCCCAAGAGCGTAAAACGAACCACTTCATGGCAACGAGACAGTGACGTTCTTTCGTGGTTGTCTGAACTTTGATTATGTGCAGCACGTCGGCAAGGCCTCCCTGCCGCAACAGCATTATTAGCGGCTAAACAGCGGTGCACTACACATAATCCAAAGCTGCACATAACATAATTTATGAGGAGCTACACATAAGTTATGCATGACCGCGAATCCGTAGGCTCCAGCCGCAATTATGGGTCTAAAAATCTCCCTTGGATGACCGGAGCATTCGTTCACCGTCCCAAGGCTTACCCGGTGCCAGGCGTAGGGACGAAGGCGGGTGTTCATCATCACGACAACCACGCTCTCCTTGTCGGGTTCATAGTCGGCTTGCGTGGCGATGATCTCCCGCCAGAACTTCAACAGGTTCTCGGGCGTGTCGGTGGTGATGGTGCAGGCATCCTCGCGGACGCTGGTGACGGTGATTCGGTTGGTCGTGCCGGGACGGTAGCG
>CAIKDP010000319.1 GCA_903826205.1 Akkermansiaceae bacterium | reverse complement strand
TCGGATAGGTCTGGGATTCCGCTTTCTCCGAATAGAAACCTATCATTTCAAGAACAACCATATACTCAATGGCCTGTTTGCGGTCCCGGATGCTTTCCGCATGGATGTAGCTACCCATGGCTTTGGTGCGGAAGAATGGCGGTTCTTCATTCGAGAACGCAATTATCTCGACGCTGTATTTGAGCTTGCCTTTGTTAGCTTGGAGTATCCGGGCCAGTTCGACCAGGCCGGCTATTCCTGACGCGTTATCGTCGGCTCCAGGCCCCGGGCCCAATACGTCATAGTGCGCCCCCAGCAAGACAGTCTTGGGACTGCCTGTCTCAATTCTGCATATGATATTCCTGAACTTCTTTCCGGAAACCTCGTATTCCTGCCTCTGCGTTGTGAGGCCTGCTTTCTTTAGTTCTGCTTCTACGTATTCCGCCGCGGCATTCAATGACCCCATATGCATGTAGCTTCGCGGGTGATCAAGCCCGGTCAGCTTTAGCACGTGGGCTTCCAACGAAGATGCCAATCGGGCTGGCTTCTCATCGGCCAAGGTCGTGGATAGCGCACCAACCGCGACAGCGAGTGCGAGTCCTGTAAGCCTATTGCAGACGTGAGTCATTGCCATTCGCTAATTCCGTACAGAGCAGTCAATTGCGTGCCGCATGTTGTATGGCAGGCCAAAGCCCCCAGTGGGTAGGCCCCATCCAACGATGCTGAAAAAGTTCCTGTCCACACCCGCGTCTATCACCCTGCTCCCGTCGTGGCGAGCTGAATTCAGCGAATCCCTCGGATTTCATTCCTCACACCGTCTCCTCCCCGCTTTGAGCTTGCGATCCACTACGGTCGGGTGTTATTCATCCGCGAGATGTGACTCGCGGGAGCAGACGTTCAGTGGTCGCAGCCGAGCCTGCGCGGAGTTCATTAAACGTGAGATAGATTCAATACTTGAGCGTAGAGTGTGAGTCGCGCCCGCCATCACCCCGCGATGCCCAGGCATCACCCTGGCCTCGGCGTTGAGCCGGGGACATGGGAAGCATCTCGGCCACAAGACCGCTGTGGTTCTCCCTGACCACAATGGCGTGCGGACCGTGAGAATTGCCTCGCCGATCCGGGGACGGGGTGATAGATCCGGGTTGTGAGAATCCTGAATACAGCAACCCAACACCGCAGTCGAAGGATGCCCCGGTATCCGGCGGTAAGGCAAGGATGTCTAGCAAATCGCAAGGACCCTAAATGAACCCCAGCGGTATGGCACCCGATGTTCTTCGACGCGAGGCGATGTGGAGATGCCACCTGTGCCCCGGTAGTGGGTTCACAAGCATCGGTTATCCGGCAGTCGGAATCCTCTATCTTGTTGTCAGCACCCTCACGCTCGTCACCTGCGGCGTGGCCGTCATGACATTTGCCACCACTGCGGCACTGATCGCCGGCGTCTTGATTCTGGTTGTGCTGATTCTGTATGGCATCGAGATCCTGGCGGTCTCAAGAGCAAAGGTCCGTGAACTACCTCGGAACCGCCTGCGCTCCGCGTTTGTTCCGCTGGCTGTCGCGGAAGGCACCCTGGCTCTCGCGACTGCGGCCATGTTCTTCGGGACATCCGGCAGTCTTCGCATGCAAGGCCGCGGAATGTCCCCAGAACTGCAACCGGGCGAAAGGCTGATCTATCGGAAGCAGGTTCAATCAGCGGCCCTTATGGCGGGGATGCCGGTTTTGTTCAGGCTCAATCCGGAGAACACATGGTTGAACCAACGCGTCCTCGTCACGGCGCGCATACTTGCCATACCCGGCGACAGGATCGCCCAAGACCGCGACTATTACGTGGTGAACGGGCAGCAGACCCAGCAAGCGGTTGGTGCCGTGGGTCGCTATGCCCAAGCCATAGAAGTTCCAGAAGTGCCGAACTCGCTCGTAGTTCCCGATGGATGCTACTTCATTGCCCAAGATAATCCGGGGCAGAGTTTCGACAGTCAGGTGTTGGCGTGGGCGCGTCGTGATGACATTGTCTCGACGGACACCAGGCATCTCGTGAAAGACGGCGAGGTCTTGAAACGGGTAAAATGAAAACCATGGATGAACTTGACCGTCCAACTCGGAGTATCAATGAATGATCGGAGCACTCATAGAACTCAGAGCAACCATCTGGCGCGCGGATACTGAGATGCGTGACAACAGTCTTCTTGGTGAATCAAGACTTGATAAGGAGTCACGCCGCTTTGTTGCGTGGCTTTGCGGCGGCGCTATCATTCTACTGCTGCTGTTGCCCGCATGTCTTACGTTGTGGTTGTTTCGTGGCTTCTTCCTCTAACCCACATGAATCCTGTCTTCAATGCGGTGGCGCGGACACTGGACCGGGTTACCTCGGTCACCGGGTTCACTTACAACGAGATCAACATCATCGCCTACTACAATGAATCATGAATAACAAGCGCACAACCAGATCGGTCGTATTGGCCTTGGGGGTCCTCGGCTTCGTAATGCCGGTGAAAGCGCTTGGCGATTCCCAGGTCGCCGTCCCGCAGCTTGGGAAGGAGGATTCTCTCAGGATGGCCTTTGGCGGATCGTTTGCGATCGGCGCCGCAATTCCTGGCAGCGAACTGAATCAGGCGGAGCGCCAACTGCTGTTCAAGAATTTCGGGACCGTTACGCCCGAGAACTGCATGAAGCCCGCACCTGTGCATCCGGCCGAGGATCGCTTCGATTTTGCCAAGGCTGACGCGCTTGTGGCGATGGCCCGGAACGCCGGTCTGACGGTCAATGGCCACACCTTGGTCTGGCACCAACAATGCCCGGATTGGTTCTTCAACGACGGCGGGCAGATCGCCGGGCGCGAATCGGTGCTCAAGCGCATGCGGACCCATATCGGCGCGGTTGCCGGGCATTTCGCCGGCAAGATGCAGAGCTGGGACGTGGTCAATGAGGCCATCGACGACGGCAATGCCTACCTGCGAAAATCAAAGTGGCTCACCACGATTGGCGACGACTTCATCGCCGAGGCTTTCATCGCCGCCCGCAAGGCAGACCCCAAGGCCGAACTCTACTATAACGACTATGGCATCGAACGGCCGCCGAAGCGGGACAAGGCGTTACGCCTCATCCGTGACCTCAAGCAGCGCCGGGCACCGATTCAGGGCATTGGCATCCAAGGCCACTGGACGATCGACCACATCCCCTTCAAGGAGATTGAGGAGGCGATCCTTGCGTTCCACGCCGAAGGCATGAAAGTGATGATCACCGAACTTGACATTGATGTGGTCTCCCGCGAGACGGCCGGTGCCGAGGCGGGCACCAAGGAGCGAAACGGTGGCGACCCATTCGCCAAGGGGCTCCCCGCCAACCTCCAGCAACGCCTCGCCGACCAATATGCCAGGCTATTCGCGCTGTTTCTCAAGCACCGGGATGAAATCACCCGCGTCACCTTCTGGGGCCTCCACGACGGCCGGAGCTG
>CAIKDP010000318.1 GCA_903826205.1 Akkermansiaceae bacterium | reverse complement strand
GGGGTCGCCTCGGTGGCCAATGCCAGCGGCGCCTTTGGCAACAACAGTGCCGTCACTCTGGCTAACAGCGCGGGTGTTAGCCTCGACATCACCGGCTTCAACACCCAGCTCGGCTCCCTGACCGGAGGTGGGGCGGCCGGCGGCAACGTCACCCTCGGCGCCGCCACTCTCAGTGTCGGCGGCGACGGTACCAGCACGGGATACGCGGGCACGATCTCGGGAGCCGGCGGGTTGGTCAAACTGGGCGGCGGGGCCTGGACGCTGTCGGGTGCCAATGGCTTCAGCGGCGGGGTGATGCTCTCGTTAGGCCAGCTCAACATCAATCACGCCCAAGCGCTCGGGGTGGCCCCCGGCGTCTTCACCGTGGGTGGCGCTGTGCTCGATAACACGACTTTCGGCCCGCTCACCAACAGCAACAACAACCCCCAAAGCTGGACCGGCAACTTCTCTTTTGCCGGCACCCAAAACCTCAACCTCGGTACGGGCGCGGTGAGTCTCGGCGCCAGTCGCACGGTGAGCGTCATCGCCGGAACGCTGAGCGTCGGTGGACCAATCAGTCAGACAGGCGGCGGCTTCACGCTGACCAAGGCGGGGGCGGGGACCCTGGTTCTATCAGGAAACCTGGGGTACACGGGAGCGACGAGCGTGTCCGCCGGCAAGTTGGTGTTGGGAGGCAACAACGCCGCTGCCACCGGTGGTATCAACGTTACCGGCGGAGCCATCCAATTCGATGCGGTCGCAGCCATCAATGGCAGCACCCGCAATGTCACCATCACCAGTCCCGGCGCGCTCGTGTTCGGGGCGTTGTTCGGCACCGAAAACGATATTGCCTCGGCGCTGGCCAACCGGATCAACGCGACGTCCGGGGCTATCGGCGCCGATAACTATGGCGGTACCCATTTCAACTTCAACACCGCGGACCTCTCCACCGCCTCGTTCGGCGCGATAGGCAATGTGACTTACACCGGCACTCTAACACCCAACGGGACGACCTATCGGCTTGGTGGCGGCGGCGGCACGCTGGTGTTCACACCGGCGACCCACAACAGCACCTACAACCTGATCATCAACGGCAACGGCAACCTCGGCACTGTGGACTTCGGCGGGCTGAGCCAAGCCTTCGGCGCCATCACCTTTGCCGGCGGCACCACCCGCAACGGCATTCTCACCGGCACCTCCTTCACCGGCAGCGGCGGCACCGTCAGTGCCAGCCTGGCGGGCAACGCGCCCTTTACCAGCACCGGCAACCCGATGACGCTCAACGGCAACAACAGCGGCTACAGCGGCACCATCACTGTCAGCAGCGGCGTGTTGCAGGCGGTGGACCCGCGCTCGCTGGGCACGGGCACGATCACCTTCAGTGGCGGCGGCACGCTCAGTCTGGCCAACGACGGCTCCGGCACCGGCCTCGGCAATGGCAAACGCGAAAGTTTCAACTACGGCACCGGTGTCACACTCACCACCAGTCAGACCATCAGCGTTGGCCAATACACCGCGGCTGGCAGCAGCACTCTTTTCAACGCGCAAAACAAGACCCTCCAGCTCGGTGCTTTGAACATCGGCAACCAGACGCTCACCGTCGGTAACAACAACGGTTTCGGTCTGGAGTTCACCGGAACCACCAGCTTCACTGCCGCCACACCCGTCTTCAATGTCGGCGGTGATTCCAACGCCACGGTGGTGGCGGGCCTAACCCTTTCCGGCAAGGTGACCGGCGCCTTTGGTTTCACCAAGAGCGGCGGGGGCGCCTTGGTGCTGAGCAACACCGGCAACGACTTCGGTTCGGCAAGCACGCTCAACATTACCGGCGGCATGCTGCGCGTGAGCTCCGATGCCGCACTGGGTGGATCTAACAATATTGTATCTATCAACGGCGGCGGCCTGCAAGCCGACGCCACCTTCACCACGGCGCGCCGGATCAACACCACTGCGGGCACCAGCGTGATCGACGTCACCCAGGGGGGTGTTGCGGGCGGCTTGAACATGCTGACGCTGGGCAGCGCGTTCAACAACGGCGCCGCCTCGGCTAACAATCTGACAAAAAGTGGCAATGGCATCCTTGAGGTCAATGCCGACAACAACGGCGCCACGCCATACACCGGCATCATCACCGTCAGTGCCGGAGCGCTGCGCGTCTCCAACGCCGGGGCCCTGGGCAGCAGCGGCACGGGCAACACCATTGTTTCCGGCAACGCGCTGGTCAGCGGTGGCGCGGCCGTGCAGCTCAACGGCGTGAGCACCGCTGAGAAGTTCGATATCAGCAACACCGGCCTCAATGGCGGCGGGGCCATCCAGAACCTCAGCGGCAACAACACCCTCAGCGGCGCCATCACTTTGTCTAACAATGCAAGCATCGGTGCCGATGCCGGGACCACCCTCAACCTCAACTCCGCCATCAACGGATCGGCGGCGGGCAAGCAACTCACGTTTGCCGGTGCGGGTGCCATCAACGTGCCGCTTGCCATCGGATCCAACATTTCAAGCCTCACCAAGCTTGGCGGCGGCACCACCACCCTGGGCGGGTTCAACGCCTACACCAGTGGCACCACGATCAACGGGGGGACGCTGGTTTTCAGCGGGGCGGCCGGTCAATTGAGGCTCTCGCCCGGACCCGTCGTCGTCAATATGGGCGGGGCCCTGACCCTGGACAATGCGACCAACCTCGACAACCGCCTGCACGGCGCCTACCTCACCCTTTCAGGCGGTACACTCCATTTCATCGCCAACTCCCTGACCACCGAGGCCATCGGCATCTTCACGCCCAATGCCGGCCTCAACACCCTTTCCCTCAGCGGCACGGGCGGCACCCTGAGCTTCGAGAGTCTGGGAACCCGCGCCAGCGGCGCAGTGGTCAATTTCACGGGCAGTGGGCCCGGTATCCAGTTTGTGGCGGCCACCACCGTTGCCAACGGCCTGCTGGTCGGCAGTTCATCGGCCGCGGCGTTTTTCTTCGGCGGCAGTGACTTTGCCAGCAGCAGTGGCACGGCCGATGCACCAATCACGGCCTTTGCCGGTTACGTGACCGGCGACCTCAGCGGGGCCGGCTATTACGACACGGTCAAGCCCACCGGCGCGCAGTCCAACGTCAACACGATGACAGTCAACGCCTTGAATCTAACCGCCGGGACAGGGGTGGCCATCAACCCCGGCCAGACCCTGACCCTCGGTGCCGGCGGCCTTATCAACAATGGCGGTGGCAACATCGCCGGCGGTTGGCTCACCACCGCGGACAACACCGAACTGATAGCCAACTACCTCAGCGCGGGATCCATCAGCAGCATCATCGCCGGCACCAGCGGCGGCCTGACCAAAGTCGGCGCGGGCAATCTCACCCTCGCCAACCGGATGACCTACACCGGCAAGACCACCGTCAACCAAGGGACGTTGATGCTGGTTGGCAATCACT
>CAIKDP010000317.1 GCA_903826205.1 Akkermansiaceae bacterium | reverse complement strand
TGGCAGAAGTGGAGGAACGCGAACTGCGGCTTGGCATCCGGCGTGGCGAGTACGTGGCCGTCGACGAGGTGCGGCAGATGTGGACCGAGTTCGTTGCGCAGGCAACGTCGATGCTCCGCAAGAAATTCGAGCAGGAATTGCCACCAATCCTGTCGGGTCTTGATGCAACAGGCATTCAAGAGGAAGCCCGCCGCGCGATTGACGAAGTCCTGTCGATCCTACATCAAGAATCATGAAGACCGTCGAACCAGCCTGCAAGAAGCTCGAACGCATCTGGCGCGAAGCCTGGCGTCCACCCGACCGTCGTCCCCCGTGGGCATGGTGCGAGGATCACATCACCTCGATTCCCTATTCGCCGATTCCCGGCCGTTTCCGCTCGGGCAACTCACCGTGGATGCGCGAACCAATGGAAGCCCTGGTCGATCCGAAAATCCGCATCGTGAGTATCATCGCGGCGATCCAGAGCGGGAAAACAAGTGTCGGCGAACTCGGCATCGCCTATATCATCGCCAACCTGCCCGGCCCGACCCTTTGGCTCGACCAAACCGACGACGATGCGAAGGACCAGAGCGAAAGCCGCTTGCAAAAGCTCTTCGACGAATGCCCGCCGGTAAAGTCCCTCTATCACGCCAACCGTCACAAGCGACGGTTAGCCACCGTCCATTTCGCCAACGGCATGACGCTTTGGGTTTTGGGGGCACACAACAAGACCAACCTCCAGCGACGTTCGATCCGCTGGCTCATTGGCGATGAAACCTGGAGATGGCCTACAGGGCACATGGCGGAGGCGGAGGCGCGGGTTCCGCGTCACCTTCGACCGCTCGCACTCGCCGACCAAACTCAAGGTGACGTGCCGCGTGTCCAAGATCACCACGGATGAAATCGAGTGCGCCATCGACGACCCGAACCAGTCCAAGCTGCCCCTGTGATGAAAGTCCGCGCCCGCATGGTATTCCGGGATGGCAAGCCACCAAGCAGGCTGGAGAGCCGCTTTGAGACACTGTGGCGGGCGCTGGGTGGTCCCGAGTTGGAAAAGGAATTCCGCTTCCACCCGGTTCGCAAGTGGCGGGCCGACTTCGCCCACATGGCCAGCCGCACGCTCATCGAGATCGAGGGCGGCATCTATGTGCATGGGCGCCACAACCGCGGGGCGGGTTTCGCCGCCGATCTGGAAAAATACCTGGAGGCCGCGCTGGCAGGGTGGAGGGTGGTCAGGTTGGGGCCGAATGAACTGACGGCGGCCCACATTGAGCGCCTAGTTGCCCTGATATCTGGTAGTGACAATCACCAACAATAATTGCGGCAACTCAAAGAGTTGGCAACCCCACTAGCGGGGCGAGCGTTGAGACGGGAGTTGGGGTTCATAATACGGGTGACGTAGCCGACAAAAGGGCTAGTGGCGGTTGCTGTGACTCGTCCTGTTCGGCTCTTCAAAATCTTGCGTCGAACCTTCAGGATTTGAAGCAACCTACCATGAGTATGATGGGGACAGTCAGAAGAAGTGCGATAGCAATCCAAAGCTCCCCCCAATTGGTTCGATTGCCCTGTTGCTGACCGGAAACGGGGCAACCGCAGCGAGGGCAAGAAGCCGCTCGCGAAGAGATCTCCGAAGAGCATTCAGAACATTTGATCAGCGCCATAAAGTATTGTGAGTTTATTGTGGCTCGTCTCGTTCGGCCTTAGTTCTTTGCCTTTTCGGTCTTGGCATCAAGATTCTGCATTCTTCCGAAAAGTCCATTGTTCTGGTAAGTAACATTGTCCACTTTGCCGTTCTTGATGACGTAGGTGTAAACAGCCACATACATGCCGGGGCTGACTCCTAGCCCTCCTGTGCCTTGCTTCTTCGCGAGATCAACCTTGATGTATGTGGTGTCACCAATGGTGCTGATGCTGTCCGTAGGCCCGAGATAGTTGATTAACTCGTCTTGGCTGACTCCTAGAGGGAAATCTCTCAGATACTTCTCGGGAGCCTGCATAGATCCAATGGGCGATCTCACTCCAGATGGGCTGGACGAAGGAGCGAGGGTACAGGCTGCGAGGCACAGACAGAGGCCAGCGATGACGATGTGTGGTTTCTTCATTGTGTGTTGTAGGATGAAAGGAACGAGAATGGTTGGGATTGGATTTTCTGCCACAGTGAGTTCTGCAACGAGTTGCATTTGCCTCGGAACAACCACCCGTGGTGAACCTGGAACAAATGCAACTCGATGGGCTGGTCTCTGCGGTGCGCGACCATGTGGGGCTTTTAAAGCACCATGTTCGCGCTGTCTAGCACATTCGGGAGCGGGTTGACGCGTGGCGCGGGGCATGGCTCCGCTATCCATCCTCGTCACCGGTTCCTCCGGTTTCATCGGCACCCACGTTGTCCGGCACCTTCACACGGCAGGGCACCGGGTCACCGGCCTCGACCACATCCCGCCAAAGGATCCGCTGCCAGAGGGCGCGGCGTTCCACGTCTGCGACATCCGCCGGGGGGACTTGCCCGACCGGACCTTCGACGCCGTGGTCCACCTTGCCGCGCTGGCCGGTGTGCGCCCGTCGATGGACCGCCCGATGGAATACGAGATCACCAACGTCGTCGGCACCATCCGCCTGCTGGAATTCTGCCGCCGCATGGGCATCCCCCATTTCGTGTTCGCGTCGTCATCCAGCGTCTATGGCCCGGACACGCCGCTGCCGGCCAAGGAGACGACCCCGGCCCGCCCGTGCAGCCCCTACGCCCTGACCAAGCTCCACGGCGAGCAGTGGGGCCGCCTCTACTCCCGCCTGCACGGCCTGCGCTTCCTCGCCCTGCGGTTCTTCTCGGTCTGGGGGCCGGGACAACGCCCCGATCTTGCCCTGGAAGCGTTCCGCCGCCGGATCGAGGCGGGCCAGCCGGTCATCATCAACGGCGACGGCAGCCAGCGCCGCGACCTCACCCATGTTGCCGACGTGGGCCGGGCGGTCGAACTGGCGCTGCGGTGGACTGGT
>CAIKDP010000316.1 GCA_903826205.1 Akkermansiaceae bacterium | reverse complement strand
TTTTGACCAAGACGAGCCTCTATCGGCTTGCTTCGAGGTCTACCAGCGCCACCCGGCCAAGGCCATCCACCTCATCCTTCACTCCGCCCCCGTCCAATGAGATCTCAAGCCAAACGCCCTGGCTAGAGGTTCCAAAAGAGGGCCTCTGACAAGGGGACCCTGACAGAGATGCGCTCGGTAGTGTGGGGGGAAGCTTGGCTGTACGCCCTCCCTGTCCATGCATTGCGCAATTGGAGTCGCTTGGCGACAGGCCTTGCGCGTTGCATGGACTGGGGGACAAGATGTCCCCCCTCCTTGTTCGATTGACGCCGCAGGTTCCTTCCCGTATGTATTCGCCTTGCGGGCCAAGCGGGAAATTCGCAGACCGGCCGCAAGCCCCCCCCGCCCTCGCCCATGAATACCTCGATTTCAACCCGCCCCAACGCGGATTTGCTCGAAGAAAAATACGCCCTGTGGCGGCAGGACCCACACTTGGTCGAGCCGACCTGGTCGGCCTTTTTTGAAGGTTTCGAATTGGGTGCCGCCCAGCCAACAAAAATCGCCGCGGCCGGCGCGCCGCCCGCCGCCCATGGCGCCGCACCGGATCCCGGGTTGGTGGGAAAAGTTGTGAGGCTGATTGAAGATTACCGCTGCCTTGGCCACACTCAGGCCCATCTCAACCCGCTCGCCGACGGGCCGCCGCCAAGCCACCCTCGTCTGGCCATCGATCCTTTGAACTTCACTCCGGAGGAATTGGACAGCGACATCTCCCACCTGCTCTCCCGCCAGCGTGGAAAAATGCCGTTGCGCAAGCTGCTCACCGCTCTCAAGGCGACGTATTCCGCCAGCATCGGCTTTGAGTTCATGCATATCGGCGACATCACGGCCCGCGACTGGGTGCGCGACCGCATCGAAGCCCGCACCTTGGAGGCCCCGGCCCCGCCCGCACGCCAGGAGCATGCGCTGCGCTGGTTGTTGGAAGCGGAGGCTTTCGAGCAATTCCTCGGCCGGAAGTTCCTCGGTGAGAAGCGGTTTTCGTTAGAAGGCGGCGAGGGCACGCTGGTCGCCCTCAACGCCATCCTTGAGAGCTGCCCGGCCATGGGGGTGGTGGAAATTGAAATGGGCATGTCCCACCGCGGCCGCCTCAATGTGCTGGCCAATTTCCTCCGCAAAACCCTCACCACCCTGCTTCACGAATTCACCCCCAACTACGTCCCGGACGTGGTGGCCGGCGATGGCGATGTCAAATACCACCTTGGCTATCAGAATATACGCGAACTGGCCGACGGTAAAGTCCGCGTCAACCTCGCCGCCAACCCGAGCCATCTGGAAGCCGTCAATGCCGTCGTCGAAGGCAAGGCCCGCGCCCGTCAGCGTCTGTTAGGTGACGATGGCACCGGCACCGATCGCAAGCGGGTGCTGCCCGTGCTCATTCACGGGGATGCGGCCTTTGCCGGGCAGGGCTCGGTGGCGGAAGTCCTCAATCTGTCGCAACTGCCCGGCTACCGCACCGGCGGCACCCTCCACCTCATCATCAACAACCAGATCGGTTTCACCACCGATCCGGCCGACGCCCGTTCGTCCACCTATGCCACCGATGTCGCCAAGATGATCGAGGCGCCCATTCTGCACGTCAACGGCGAGGACCCGATGGCACTCCACTGGGTGGCGCGCTTCGCCCTTGAGTACCGGCAAAAATTCGGCCGCGATGTGGTTATCGACATTTATTGCTACCGCCGCCAAGGCCACAACGAAGCCGATCAGGCGGCCTTCACCCAACCGCTGATTGCCAAAAAAATCGCCGCCCGCGAGACGTTCGGCCAGACTTATAAAAAGGACCTCATCGCCCGCGAGGTCATCACCCAGGAGGAGGCAGACGCCATCGAGCAAACGATCTGGGACAAGCTCGAAGCCGGATACCACACGATGATGGAACTGAGTGCCGCCGGCCAGCGCACCAGTTTCAGCGGGTCCACCGCCATCGTTCAAGCCGCCTATTCCCATGCTCCGGTCGCCACCGGCATCGCTCACGAACGCCTCCAGCATCTCGGCGCGGCTCTCACCCAAGTCCCCGAAGGATTTCATCTCAACCCCACCCTGGCCAAACGCTTCCTCCCGCGCCGTGTTCAGGCCTTGCAAAACGGCGGTCCCTTTGATTGGGCGTTTGCCGAGGCACTGGCCTTCGGCTCGCTGCTCATGGAGCAGACGCCGGTGCGTTTGTCCGGCCAGGACAGCCGGCGTGGTACCTTTTCGCAGCGGCATGCGGTGTTTTACGATTCCGAGACGCGCGAACGACACATCCCCTTGGAGCACCTCGGTCCCGACCAAGCCCGCTTCTGTGTCTATAACTCATTGCTGTCCGAGTTCGCTGTGTTAGGTTTTGATTACGGCTATTCCCTCGACTACCCGTCGATGCTCACGCTGTGGGAAGCGCAGTTCGGGGACTTTTCCAATGGGGCCCAGGTCATCATCGACCAGTTCATCGCCAGCGCCGAATCCAAATGGCAAACTCCCAGCGATCTCGTCCTGTTGCTGCCCCACGGCTATGAAGGCATGGGCCCGGAACATTCCAGCGCCCGCCTCGAACGCTTCTTGCAACTGGGCGCGGCGGACAACCTCATCGTCGGCAATTTTTCCACGCCTGCCCAATACTTCCACGCTCTGCGCCGCCAAAAACACCGGTTGTTCCGCAAGCCGCTCATCGTCATGACCCCAAAAAGCCTGCTCACCCGCCAGGAAGCGGTCTCATCCGAAGCGGATTTCCTCGAGGACACCTGCTTCCAGGAAATCCTGCCGGACCCCCAAGCGAGCACGGCTTGCGCGTCCATCGAACGCGTCATCTTCTGCTCCGGCAAGGTTTTCTACGACCTGTGCGCCCACCGCAAACAAACTGGCATCGAAACTGCCGCCATCCTCCGCATCGAACAACTCTATCCATTTCATGCAGGATTGTTAGAGTCTCTCCTCGCCAGCTACCCAAAGGCCAGCCACTTCGTCTGGTGTCAGGAAGAACCCGCCAACATGGGAGCCTGGACCTACATTGCCCCCCGACTCGATGCCGTGGTCCGTGCCAAAGTCCGCTATGCCGGACGCCCCGCCGCCGCCAGCCCGGCCTCCGGCTCCAAGGCCGTCCACTCCCGCGAGCAACACGCCTTGCTCGCAGCGGCGTTCACCATCTAACACTCACCACCGCTCCCCATGCTCATCGACCTCACGATCCCGCCTGCCGGCGAAGCCATCTCCTCGGCCAATGTCGCCCGCTGGCACCACGCCTCAGGCACCACGATCCACAAAGGCGAGCCTCTTGTCACCTTGGATACCGACAAGGTTTCTAACGAGTTGGAAGCCCCTGCCGACGGCATCTTGGAAATCCTCATCCCCGAGGGCCAGGAAGTCGCCATCGGCACCGTCATTGGTCGCTTGGACACCAGCGCAGCAGTCCCCAGTCAGACCAGTCAGACCAGTCAGACCAGTCAGACCAGTCAGACCAGTCCCATAGCTCCCCTCCCCGCCCCCACCCCCGCGGACTCCCGCAGCACCCGCCGCAAGATGTCGCCGTTACGGCGCAAGATTGCCACCCAGTTGGTCAATGCCCAACAGACCGCCGCCATTCTAACCACCTTCAATGAAGTGGACATGACCGCGGTGATGGAATTGCGCCAACAAGTCCAGGAGAACTTCATCAACAAGCACGGCGTCAAACTCGGTTTCATGTCATTTTTCATCAAAGCCGTTGTGCAGGCCCTCAAGCAGGTGCCTGCCCTCAATGCCCGCATCGACGGCGAGGATGTCATTGAGCACCATTACTACGACATCGGCGTGGCCATCAGCACTGACAAGGGCTTGTTCGTTCCCGTGCTGCGCGATTGCGACTCACACTCGCTCGCCCGCATCGAGCAAGACATCGCCGCCTATGCCGAAAAAGCCCGCAGCGGAAAAATCACGCTGGAGGATCTCCAGGGTGGCGTTTTCACCCTCTCCAACGGCGGGGTCTTTGGCTCCCTGCTCAGCACCCCCATCCTCAATCCCCCCCAAAGCGGCATCCTCGGCATGCACAGCATCCAGGCCCGACCCGTCGCTCTCAATGGCCAAGTGGTCATCCGCCCGATGATGTATCTCGCCCTCAGCTACGACCACCGCCTCGTCGATGGCCGCGAAGCCGTCACCTTCCTCAACCACGTCAAAGCCAGCCTCGAATCACCGATTTGCCTGATGCTGGATGGGGATGGCGCGCCTGCTTAAGGAGGATGGACATTCCTGTCCATCGCGCCCGAGATAAATCGGCCCAAACCTCAGGGATGGACATCGGTCCATCGCAGATCACGCAGAGGAGGACAAGAATGACGGCTCGGCTTTGAGCGAGACCGGGCAAGGCGTCATTCCAGACTTGAACACGACCGAGGACATCGCGTTAGAGCTATTGGTGGGCATGGTGCGTTCGTCATCGTATGCCAAGGCAGCTATCCCGAGGCCGCCGGGCGGTATGTCAGCATTTTGTTCATGGAACCAAGATGGATTGCTACTGGACCGTGGCGAGCAGCATCCGCGGCGGACGGGGGCGCATCGTTGAAGAATATCCCGCACTATGAAAACCAATTTCAAGGGAACCGGCGGCGAAGTGGGGGCACCGACCCGCCGGGGTGATGGGGAAGGGCCGCAAGCCCCGATCCATCACCATGCCCGAAGCGAGGAATGGTATTGGTTTGGTGGTAGGCTCCGCCCAGATTTCCACGCGGGCGGGGGCGATCCCGAGCCGGACGCCTACACCGAGCTACTGTTGGATTTCCATTGAAGTTGTGGCCTCAATGGTTGGACCCGTCGCCGTGTTATTCCGGCGGCGGGTTTCTTTTTTGGGTTGACAGGCGAGATCGGCAAGGACACTGTTTTTTTCTATGGAAATGTTTTCAATCGCGAAAGCTGTTCGCGTCGGGGCGCTTCTCGCCTTGGTTCTAGCAACACCGCCGAGGGGGCGGGCCGATACCATTACCCAGCCGGTGAAAGTCGATTCCGTTATGGTTAACGACAAGACGTTTACCCATGCAAGCATAACCTTGGAAGGGCGTCTAGTGGCTGTAATTAAGCACGATGGCGGGATTGCCAGAGTGAAAACGGTTGATCTTCCAGAGGATGTGAAAACCAATCTTGGCCTGGTTGTGAAAATGGCAAATGTGGCCGGCCATGAAGATATTTCCATGAGAGGGATTGACCAACAAGACATGAAGTTTTTGTCGATACTTAACGCATTTCAAAAAGCCGAAACGACAGGATGGAACACTACAACCGTGAAAGTGATTCAGTCAGTTGACAAAGGAGTGTTGTTGGCAACCAGGCATTTCCCGATGACGAGACAGACGCGGTTGTTTGCGAGAGCTGCAAGGGGCAGCCAATAAGTTGCGCAAAATGTGATAGCACTGGAAAAGTTAACGCATCCACAAAGCTCCGCGTTAAATGGTAGCGGAAAATGTTTGCCGCCTGATTCTCGATTCCTTCAGAACCTGTCCCGCCCGCGCCTGACCCACCCCATCCCATCACGCCCCCGCCGGTTCATGCTGGCGGGTTTTCTTGTGGCCGGGATGGCCGTGGACGGGTCGGAGCCGGGTCGGTGGGAGCGCCGTTTCTAACTGTTAAGCCCGTCCGATTATTGCGACATAACTGCCACAGGCTTATTCTTGGTTAGGCTATTTCTGTTAGCCTTTGTCGTTTCCCCCGTACTCCCACAAGGGTTTAAGAAGGTGGCCCGAGACGGATTTGAACCATCGACACGCGAATTTTCAATCCGCTGCTCTACCAACTGAGCTATCGGGCCATAAGAGGAACACCCTTGCGGGCGGGCAGGGATTTAGGCGCAGGGCA
>CAIKDP010000315.1 GCA_903826205.1 Akkermansiaceae bacterium | reverse complement strand
GCATCTTCTGATCCGGATGGTCGATCCGGAATTTCTCGCTGGGAATGAACAGCAATTTGCCGGTGGCCAATTGCTTGCCTTCCTCCAGGATGAAGAGCACCGGCTCATTGCCACTCACCACGGAACGCCAAAGCGGCTCTCCGAGCACCATGCCCGGGCCAGACCTCTCCAACTTCTCCGCCTTGTCCGACGCTTCGTCGGCCATGAGCAACATGCTGCCGCAGAAAATTCCCAGCACGGCTCCTGTCATTATGTTTTTCATATATTGTTATTTTGCCGTTGTCAGATCATATCACTTGCTTTCGATCGCAATCTTCTCCCAGTAGCCATGCTTGAAGTTCCAGTCAGTGGGCTGATTGATGAGTTCCAGAAGGACGCTCTTGCCCTGGTACTCGGAGATGAGAGCATTCTTGGCTGTTCACTTTTCCGTTAATCTGATAAGCCCGAAAGACTTGCTAACAAAAAAGAAGTGGCAGGTGAGGTGCCGGTTGGGAAGGAAATTCTTTCGTCGGGGGCGTTTTATTGGCAAAACGATAGATTGGTGATTTCCATATGCCTTACAGTGAGTTGGGCCCCAATGTTCATCTGCAAGTTAGTCGGGAGTGTCATCGGACGGCTGGCCGATGCGCTCGCCGCCCACGCCCGCGAGTGCCGGGAGCGTTTGACGCTGGCGCAGGGGTGAACACCGGATGAACCCTCAATCCCCTAAGAAGAACTTGGCGTCTTTGCGCCTTTGCGCGAGGTCCTCTGCTCCCGTGATGGCGACGCCGGGGAACAGGCTCAGGACTCTTGATCTCGATGGATGGCGAAAGATGCCTGGATGACCCAATTGCAGGGGTTGGCGGGCGATGACGCGGTCTGGCTAATCGGATTTGCCTGTGAAGTGAAAAGTGACACCTTCCCGCTTTCAGCTTTCAGCTTTCAGCTTTCTCTGAAAGTTTGTCACCCGTTTGTCACCCGATTTTGGTGTTCCCGGTTCGCCGCCGCGCCATTACGCTGGCCGGTGCTGAGCCACGGCCCCCAAAAAAACCGACAAAGAAGCAACAACCCATGAAGACAATAATCCAACCAAGCAGAGGTCCATGTGAAGGCCAAGATCAACATGAAAACTTCCCCACTCCCGCAATTCCGGAGAAAATCATGACAGCTCGCCGCATCGCCTTGGGCGCCGGCCTGTTGGTCACATGGCTCACCGCCGCCCCGGCCCAGGCGGTCTTGATCAACTGGGACTTCGCAGGCGACAAGCCGACAGGGGCAGCGGTGATCGGCACCGCGGGCGACTACTGGAACCAAGGCAACAATCCAAATCAATGGAGTTGGTACGGTGTAGACACTATTACTGGTGCCCCATCGATCTTGAACGATTCCACAAACAACGTAACTACCGTGGGCTTGACACTCTATAGTAAGGACGTCCGGACCGCCGACGGCTTAAAGACTCATAACACCAACACACCCACGAATTTTCACGCCGCGTTCGACGGCGAGTATGGATACCCGGGAAATTTTTTGAATCCCATGGATTACACCATCACTGGCCTAACCACCGGGGCCAGTTACAATGTTTATGTCTTGTACGGTTGGGGAGCTACAACAGCAGGAGGCACTGGTGACATCTATGCCTATGGTGGCACTACGCGGGGTGGAAATGGCACCACCAAGCAGACGGTCACCTATGCGGCGGCAACTGCGAACCCAGTCTTAGGTCGCGATTATGTTCTCTTCTCCGGCGTAGTCGCCACGGGAGGAGCAATCAACATCTGTTCGAGGAACTTCAGCAATCAGGACAACGGTGTCAGCGGATTCCAAATCGTATCGGCCCTCACGGATCTCACGTGGACCGGCGGCACGGATGCGTGGGCCACTGCGGGCAACTGGACGCCCACAGGAGGCCCTCCCGCCACGGGCCAAACCGCCCATTTCATAGACGCGGGCAATGGCAACAAGATCGTGGACCTCGGCACCGGCGTGGGCGTGACCGTCAAAGGCATCACGTTCGACACGGTGAGCACGGGGGATTACACGATCGGCAAGGGAGCCGTGGGAAGCCAGACGCTTACCCTGGACGCCGGCGGTTCAATCGTCGTCAACTCTCTCGTAACCGCCAACCAGACAATCAACGCGAACGCCGTCCTTGGCAGTGCCAGTGGGGACGGTGCTTATACCTTCACCAACGGCAGCACCACGACGAACCAACTGCTGACCCTGGCCGGCTCACTGAGCAGCGCCACGACCGGCGTCAAGACGCTGACGGTCACCGGCGCGGGCAACACCCAGATCGGCGGCAACATCAGCAATGGTTCGGGAACGCTGGCCCTGACCAAGTCCGGCACCGGCACGCTGACGCTTAGCGGAACCAGCAACACTTACACCGGCCTGACGACGGTCAGTGGGGGAACGCTGGTCGTGAGCGGTGGCTCCGGCAGGCTGGGCAACGCTGCCGCATTGACTGTGAGCGGCGGTGCCCTGGACTTGGGAACGACAAGCCAGACGGTCGGTGCGGTCAGCATCACCGCTGCGGCGGTCAGCGGCGACACCCTCAAGAACGGCAATCTAACAGGCACCTCATACGCGGCCAGCAACACCACGGGCAACGCCATCGTCTCGGCCAATCTGCTGGCCAGCGATTCAGCAGGCTTTGCCATGAGCGGCGTGGGCGGCACGGTGACCCTCGCCGGAGCCAACACCTATACGGGAAACACCACGGTCAGCGGCGGCACACTGACGGTGGGTAATAATCTGGCGGTGCAG
>CAIKDP010000314.1 GCA_903826205.1 Akkermansiaceae bacterium | reverse complement strand
GTTGGATGTTCACCGACGAACTCCGCACCAAGGCGCTCGTTTTCGCCATCAACCACCTGGGCTTGAACAAACAGAATGCTTTTGCCGCCAAGTTGCGCTGGCTCGATGGCACCAAGACCTACCTCGTCGAGGAAATCACCCAGACCCCCGGCGGCGATTTCACCTATGTCTTCCGCGGTGAATTCGCCGGGGCCCGCTTGCAGGCCGAGGGCATGCCAGTGGACCTCGCTGCCGGCGCGGAACGCTGCGCCGCCTTCTGGATCCAGGAAAAATCCGGCAACCAGCCGCAAGTGCTCTACGCCGACTCAGCGGTGACAAGCTACAGCCCGACCGGGCAAGTGCAGGGAAGTCCCAACGCCTCCGCACGCCTGATCATTTACAAGCCCGACAAGCACGGTGTGGAGGAACTGGTCATCAAGCTCGACGCGCAGGGTCAAGCCACTGTCACCTTCGATGCGACCACCATCACCCCCACGACTCGATAAGACGCTTCCATCTAACTACCCAACCCCGAATCCTCCCATGAATCCCACTCCATTCCTGTTGTCCCGGATCCTTGATCCGCAGCGTGACCTGCTGACGCCCGCCCGCCCGGCAAACCCTTTGATAGCCGCCAACCGGTTTTTCGCGACGGGCATGGCCATGGCCGCCGCCCTGGCATTCACCGGTTGCAAGGATGCCGCCAAACCGACGGCAGTTGTGGCCAATGCCCTCGGCATGCCCGACCCCGGCCAAGTCAGCGTCCTGCCGCCCCTCAGCCTCAAACCCAAACTGTTCAGCGACCTCACCGGTGCATGTGCGATTGCCGATGAACTCGCACCGGATGGCAAAGGCAACATCCTGGTCTCAATGCCTAACTGCCTCGAATACGAAAAGTTCACGCCGAAAATCGCCATGTTGGACGCCAACGGCAAGAGAACCGATTGGTTTGTCGATCTGCCGCTGCACCCCAAGACTCACAAGGTGCATCCGATGGGCATGGAATTCGGACCCGACGGCAACCTCTACATCGCCGACAACCAATACTTCGACGACAAGGACCACCAGTCGCGCATTCTCCGGGTCATCGTGAAGGATGGCAAACCGGTGTCGTGTGAGGTGGCCGTCGAGGGGACCAAGCTCTCCAACGCCATCCGCTTCAAAGGCAATGACCTGTATCTAACAGACACTTTCTTAGACCTGCCCGGCAAGCGCGACCAGAGTGGCCTCTGGCGCTTCCCGCTCAGTGAGATCGGTGCCGGCAAGCCCGTGCTCAAAGTCCTGCCGTTGGGCAAGGATCCGCACATCATCGCCAGCTTCACCGGCAAACCGCAACCGGCCAAGGCCGACGGCACCTTTGAGGAGTCTGCTGGCGCGGACGGCGCGGCCTTCGACAGCGCCGGCAACCTCTATGTCGGCCTGTTTGGCGACGGCCAATTCTTCAAGCTCACATTCAACGCCGACGGCAGCGTCAAGAGCAACGTCAAGATCATCGACGACCCGTCGTTCAAGTGTTGCGACGGCATCTGGTGCGACCCGAAGACCGACAAGATCTATCTGGCCAACTCGGCGCGCAACTCGGTCCATATCTATGACGCCCGCATGCACACCCTGCAGATGATCTGGGAGAATGACGACAACGACGGCCGGGACGGCTTGCTAGATCAGCCGTGCTCGGCATGCCTGCTCGGCAACAAGCTCATCATCGTGAATTTCGACATGCCGTTCCCCGGCCTCAAGAACACCCAACACGACGAGCCGATCACCGTTTCCTATATCGACATTCCCTGAATATTGGCTGATGCATGAACAGGTAATTGACAAATGCCAGAAAACCAGCAAGCTTGCCGCATGAAAACGACCTTCGACCTGCCCCCCGACCTCGTGCGCGAGGTGAAGTTGCGGGCCGTGCATGAGGGACGCAAGCTCAAGGATGTGGCGGCGGAACTCCTGCGACGGGGTTTGGGCCGCCCCGAACCGGTCCCAAGCCGTAAACAAAAACCACGAATTGTGAGGGATCCGATCTCCGGTCTCCCGGTCATCCGCGCGCAGCGCAGCGCGGGCTTTGTTCCGCCCACCTTGGAGGAAAGTCTAGCGCTGATTCAACAAGCCAACGAACAGGAGGATCTCCGCCGTGCAGGGTTCTCTGATTGACGCAAACGTCTGGATCGCCGTTTCCTTCGAGCAACACGATCACCACGCGCTGGCGAACCGGTGTTCGTGACTCTGGACCGCGATTTTAAAAATTTTGTGAAGGACGGGCTGGTCCTTCGACTGTTGGCTCCATGACCCAAGACAACTCAATGAGAAATCACCACCTGATCTCCCGGACAATCACGTTGCTCGCGATGACAGGATTATTGACAGTAGCGGCGCTGCTGGGGGTGTCGGCACTGCACGCTGCGGACGACAAGGTCATCTGGCTCGACGAGATGAACCTCAGCCAGGCGGTGTCAGGGTGGGGCGGGACCCAGGCAAAAATGACCGTCGACAAGCACCCGCTGACCCTGCGTGGCAAGGTTTACGAGCGGGGCATCGGTACTCACCCGCCGGGCAGTTTCCGTATCGAACTCAACGGCAGCGCGCTGCGCTTCAAGGCCATCGCCGGCGTGGATGATGAAGTCGGCAAACAAGGGAGCGTCGAATTCAGCGTGTTGGGCGACGGCAAAAAGCTGTGGTCCAGCGGCGTAGTCACCGGCGGCGGTGAGATCAAGCCTTGCGACCTCGACCTCAAGGGGCTCAAATTCCTCGATCTGATCGTCGATACCACGCCCGATGGTTATGGCTTTGACCATTCCGACTGGGCGGACGCCCGGATCGAATACCAGGGCGACAAGGCACCCGCGTCCAAAGGTGCGCCAAAACCCGCGCGACCGCCCAACCCGAAAACTAACAAATGGCCCGCTGCGGATCAGGTGTTTGACAAGAACTCGCTGCCGGACCCCGCGGACAAGGATGAGGCGGATGCGGTGCTGCGCCGCGTGGGCGCGCTGATCGCCCACCTCAAGACATTGCCGCGTTGCCCGGACCTCAAGCAAGCCGAGACGCGCCTTGCCGGGTTGAAGAGCCGGGCTGGATTGTTAGAAGTCCGCGATCCCCAACGCGAGGAGCTGTTAGCCGAGGCGTGCAAATTGCGCCGCGAGGTGGCGTTTGCCAATCCGCTGTTGGATTTCGACCGGATCCTGTTCATCAAGCGCCATTTCTGTCCCAACGCCGAAACCACCGGCAACCACATGTGCGACCAGTATTTTGGTTTCAACGCGATCCGCGGCGGTGGCTTGTTCGTGTTGGAAAACCCGTTTTCCGACCAACCGACAACGCGCAACGTGCTGGAAAAATCCGTATGTGAAAACGGCCGTTACAAGGGGCAGGCGTTCACCTCGCAGGACGGCTTTCTCGCGCCCGAGTTGAGTTTTGATGGCAAGGAAGTCCTGTTTGCCCGCACCGAGATTGCGGCCAACGAGGGCGACCGCAAACGCTACTCGGGCCAGGGATTTGCAACCAACACCTACAAGATTTTCCGCGTCAGACTTGACGGCAGCGGGCTGACCCAGTTGACCGACGGCGTGTGGAATGATTTCGATCCCTGTTATCTGCCTAACGGAAGAATCATGTTTATTTCCGAACGCCGCGGCGGCTACGGGCGTTGCCATGGCCGCCCGGTTCCCAGTTTCACCCTGCATTCGATGAATGCGGACGGCAGTGATATCGTCATGCTGAGTCCGCACGAAACCAACGAATGGCAGCCGAGCGTCAACCACAACGGCATGGTCATCTATACCCGCTGGGATTATGTGGACCGCGGATTCAACCAGGCCCATCACGTGTGGACCACCACCCCTGACGGCCGCGATCCCAGAGCCGTCAATGGCAACTTCTCTCCCAACCAGGGCGCGCGGCCTCACTCCGAAATCTCCATGCGGGCCATCCCCGGATCGCAAAAATTGATGGGGGCAGCCGCCTGCCATCACGGCCAGGCCTATGGCTCGATCATTCTGGTGGATCCGCTGATGCCGGATGATAATGCCATGGCGCAGGTCAAACGCCTGACTCCCGACCAGTTGTTCCCCGAAGCCGAAATCGGCACCCACGGCCCGCCCGTCAATTATGCCGCGCCCTATCCGTTGAGCGAGCATTTCTTCCTCTGTGTGTATGACAAGGACAGCCGCTCCGACGCCGGCACCGCCAACAATTACGGCATCTATCTGGTGGATGCCTTCGGCAACAAGGAATTGTTATATCGTGACGACGAGATCTCATGCCTCGACCCGCTACCTATCAAAGCGCGCCCGGTGCCGCCCGTCATTCCCCACCTGACCGCGGTGGGCAAGCCGCTCAGGCCCGGGACCAAGTTTGTGGCGCCGGATCCGCAGACCATCCCGGATTTCGGCACCGTGGGTCTGATCAATGTTTACGACAGCATCTATCCGATGAAGGGCCTGCCCAAGATCACCGCCTTGCGCGTGATTCAACTGCTGCCCAAAACCACGCCCATCGCCAACAACCCGAAGATTGGCTTCGGCGACCAGAAGAGCGCCCGCATGGTGCTCGGAACCGTCCCGGTCGAACCGGATGGCAGCGCCTATTTCAAATTGCCGGTGAACCTGCCGGTCTATTTCCAGGCGCTGGATGCCGAGGGCGTGGCCGTGCAGTCGATGCGCAGCGCCACCTATGTGCATCCGGGCGAAACCCTGACTTGTCTCGGTTGCCATAATTCACCCACCAGCGGCTACACCATGGGCCAAAGCTCGGCAGCGGCGCTGCGGCGGCAACCCTCGGTCATCAAGCCCGAAGTCGAAGGCTCGAAACCCTTCAGTTATCCCATCCTCGTGCAACCGGTCCTGGATAACAACTGCGTGGCGTGCCACACCAAGAGCAAGGCCGAGGGCAAAAAATGCCCGGATCTAACCCGGGGCGCGCAAACTAACAACGGCGACTTTTTCACTTCCTACCACTCGCTGCGTAATTTTGCCTTCTTTTGGAATGAGGCGGGGTTTGACGGCGTCCCCGACAGCAAGCCGGGCCAGATCGGCGCCCGTAAAAGCCGACTCTATCAAATGCTGGCCAAGGGGCACCATGACCTCAAACTCAGCAAGGATGACCTGCACCGCCTGACCTTGTGGATGGATTGCAACAGCGACTTTTACGGCTCCTACGAAAACCTCGTGGAACAAAAGGCCGGCAAAGTCGTTCGGCCGGCGCTGGAATAAATCGCCTGCTGGCGGAACGGCAGCTTGGACTAAAATAATGAAGATGAACTACACAACCGTGCTCGTTGCCGCGCTGGCCATGTCCAGTTGCCTCACGGGCGCGTTCGCCGCCGGTCCGGCGGTGGCCGCTGCCCCCGCGCCAAGGGTGACGCCGTGGGACCTTGCCACGCTCACCCCAACACCTGTGGTTCACTCCACTACGGAGCGCCCCGCCAAGGGGATGCGTGCGTTCTTCTATGAGGGGGCGGATTACCAAGGCAAGCCGACCTGGGTGTTTGCCTACTACGCGACCCCGGAAGGCAAACCGCCCGACGGTGGCTGGCCGGCCGTGGTGTGCGCCCACGGCGGTGGCGGGTCGGCCTATCCGGATTGGGTGAGAGCGTGGACCAAGCGCGGCTACGCGGCCATTGCCATGGACTTGGAAGGCCACTTGCCGGGTGGCAAGCATCATGGTGTGGAAGGCAACTTCCCGCCCGACGCCTCACATGAAAACGCGGGGCCCAAGCGCCTCGATTGGTTTGGCGACCGGGATCTTCCCGACAAGGAACAGTGGTTCTATCATGGCGTGGCGGATGTGATACGCGCCCATTCGCTGTTGCGGTCATTCCCGGAAATCAATCCTGACAAAATCGGCCTCACCGGCATTTCCTGGGGCGGCACGCTTGTTAGCGCCGTGGCGGGTGTCGATTCGCGCTTCGCGTTTGTGATTCCCGTCTATGGTTGCGGCTTCATTCACGAGAGCGATAACCCGGGCCTGACACAATGGTTCCCGCCCAAGCACATGACCGCCGATCAGTATCGCGACTACCGCAGCAAGTGGGATCCGTCGGCCCACTTGCCATATGCCAAAATGCCGATGCTGTGGGTGAGTGGATTCAACGATGGGTTCAACATCGATATTCTATCAAAATCAGCGCGGACGGCCGGGGGGGCGGGCCGCTTGTGCGTGCGGAGTTTCCTGATCCACGGCCACGGGGATGGGTGGGAAGAAGCCTGGGAGATTTACGCCTTTGCCGACAGCATCGTCAAAGGCGGAGTCCCGTTGTTGAACCTTGCACCACCGCAAGTGGGTCCGGGCGATGGCTTGGTGCATGCCAAAGCCAAGGGCGATGTCAAGAACGCCACACTCAGCTACACGACGTCCAGCGGCCTGTGGAAAGACCGCCGCTGGGAGCAGCTTCCATGCCGTGTCAGCAACGACGAGATCATCGCCAGCAAACCGCTGCCCGCCGCCGCCACGGCATTCATCATCACCGCCTACGACCCGCGCGATTGCCTCGTGAACTCCGACTTGATTGAAATTCATCCAGGCGGCGTCAGCATCAAGGACCTGCGCTGCGAATATCTTGTCAACCCACCCGGCATCGACGTGGCCAAGCCGCGGCTGAGTTGGGTGATGGCCGATGTGAAATCCGAAATCTCAAATCTGAAATTTGAAATTTCAAATCCTAAATCAGAACTCCCCAGAGGGGAGAGACAAGCTGTCTATCAGGTGCTAGTGGCATCGACTCCTGCGTTGTTAGCCAAGGACCAGGGCAACCTGTGGGACAGCGGCAAGGTGGTGTCGGACCAAAGCAACCAAATTGAATATGCGGGCAAGTTGTTGGAATCGCGGATGGATTGCCATTGGAAAGTGCGCGTGTGGCTTGGCACCGGTGAGGCATCCCATTGGAGCAAGCCTGCCGTCTGGTCAATGGGCCTGCTCAAGCCCGGTGACTGGCAAGGCAAATGGATCGGCTTTGATAGCGATGAAGGGCTGAACGACTGGAAGGGGATGAGCAAGCTGCCGTGGGACCAGCAACGGACGCGGCTGCCGGCCCGCATGCTGCGCCATGAGTTCCGGATTGTGAAGCCGGTCAAGCGCGCCACCCTTTATGTCTGCGGGCAAGGGTTCCACGACCTCTATCTGAATGGCCGGCAGGTCGGCGACCATCTCATGGACCCCGCGCTGAGCGGGCCTAACGAGCGCGTGTTCTACGTCACCCACGATGTCACGCAACAGCTTGGCCAGGGACCCAACGCGCTTGGCGCGGTGCTGGGCAACGGCCGGTTTTTCCCGTTGCGCGGACAGGTGCACTACAACTTCGGTTTTCCCAAATTGCTGCTGCACATGGTGGTTGACTACACCGACGGCACTTCCGAAGTCGTGGCCAGCGACACCAACTGGAAGCTAACAACCACGGGTCCGCTCCGCGCCAACAACGAATATGATGGCGAGGAATACGACGCCCGCATGGCCATGGCCGGGTGGGCGAGTGCCGGCTTTGATGACACCGCTTGGCAAGCGGCGCAGCAGGTTGAGGCACCCAAGGGCAAATTGCAGGCGCAGATGATCGAACCGATGCGGGTGGTCGGGCGGATCCGACCGGTGGCCATCACACACCCGAAGGAGGGGGTTTATATTGTGGATTTCGGGCGCGTCTTCTATGGCAACTACCGGCTGACGGTCACCGGCCCGGCAGGCACCAAGATCGGGTTGCGCAGCGCGTGCAGCCTCAAGCCCGATGGGATGCTCAAGACTGAAGCCAACCGCCAGGCGCTGTGCACTGACACCTATATCATGAGCGGCCAAGGTACCGAGACCTGGAGTCCGCGCTTCAAAGGCCAGGGGTTCCGGCGCATCGAGGTCACCGGCTTCCCGGGTGTGCCAACTTTGGAAAACTTCGAAGGCCTCGCCATCAACACCGATCTGGAGAGCGCCGGTGCGTTCATTTGCTCCAATCCGTTAGTGAACCGGATTTATGACAACGTGCGACGCACCCAACTGATCTACAAGCGCAGCGCGCCGCTGGATCCGGACCGCGACGAGCGCCAAGGCTGGCTCGGCGATCCGGCGAAAGATGCGGAGAGCGACGCCTGGAATTTCCGGGTCGCCCCGTTTTACGCGAAATGGCTCGATGACATCCGGCTGCAACAAACCGCCCAAGGGGCCTTCCTCCTCAATGCCCCCATTTATTTCAAAGGCGGCGATTACACCGCCGACCTGGTGTGGGAAAGTTGCTCCACCATCATCGCGGACTCGTTCTATCAATTGTATGGGGACCGCCGCATCATTGAGAACAACTATGCGCCATGCGCCAAGTGGATGGATCTGATCAACCGCCAGATGAAGCCGGACGGCACCATCGACCACAATGAATTCGGTGATTGGTGCGATGCCCTGACGATGGACAAGAAGGATGAAATCCCCGATGCCGACGGCAAGCTGAGGCGTTATGAGTTCGGCGCGACGTCCGGGCCGCTTATTTCCACCGCCTATCATTACAACAATTGCCGGATCATGGAGCGCATGGCCGGTATTCTCGGCAAGGCATCCGACCAACAGAAATATGCCGATCTCGCTGCCAAGGTGAAGACCGGCTTTAATGCACGCTTCTTCGACCCCAAGACCTGCAAATATTGGAGTGGCACCCAGTGTGCCTATGTCCTGCCGCTGGCCTTCGGCATGGTGCCGGACGAACATCGCGAAAAAGTCATCTCCAACCTAGTCGATGACATCAGGGTCAAGCACAAGGGCCATCTGAGTGTCGGCCTTATCGGGATGCAGTGGCTGATGCAGACGCTCACCAACGTCGGCCACCCGGAGCTCGCCTACACGATTGTCACGCAGACTGACCGCCCGAGTTGGGGCTACATGATTTCCAAGGATGCCACCACCGTGTGGGAGAAATGGGACATGGACACCCAGGGGCCGGAGATGAACTGCGAGGCCCTGCTGATCCTCTCCGGCAATCTCAATGCGTGGTTCTATCAGACACTGGCGGGCATCAACTATGATCCGGCACAACCCGGCTTCAAGCACATCAGGATCAAGCCGGCGATTGTCGGCGATTTGTCGTGGGTGACCGCGCATCACGATTCCCCGTTCGGACGTGTTGCCAGCGCCTGGAAACGTGACGGCAACCAATTGACGATGGATGTCACGATTCCGGTCAACACCACGGCGACTGTGTATGTGCCGGCCAAGGATGCGGCCGGTGTGAGCGAGTCGGGCCAACCTGCCTCGCAAGCTCAAGGCGTCACCTATCTCCGGATGGAAGGCGCCGCCGCGGTTTTCCGTATAGGCTCCGGCCACTATCAGTTTCAGTCAAAAATGGAGAAATAACCCCCAATGAAAACCTATCCTTCCCAAGTTCTCTCGATGCTGATAGCCGCGTGTTTTGCCGGCGAGTGGGTATCCGCCCAGAATGGCGCTTTGACAATCCGGTTGGAACCGGACGCCGTCGGTCAGATTGCCATTGATGAGCATCCGCTTGATGCCCTTGGAAATACCGACTGGTTTCAGGGGATGTGGCCGACGGATCCGTCAATGCCACAACCCAAATTCCCGCGCTTCCATGTGGCGCCAGTCAATGGGCGTGAAACCGGGGTGACCATCGCCAAGAAGCTGCCGCTGGATGAGGCGCTCGAAACCTGGGAACCGGTTGTTCGCTTGTCCCTGGACTACGGCGAGAAGAATGTGCCATTGTATGGCGGCGGACAGCAGGCGCAGATCGCGTATCGTGTCGGCAATCTATTGAGGTTGGTGGATACGTCGGAGCCTGTGGCACGCTCGTTGGAAATGATTGTGGTTTCGCACCGCTTGCTGTTGTTGCGCGTGCGCTTGGCTGGCAAGGTGCCGGCCATCCTGCGGCTGGATTTGTCGGTTAGCGCGCCCCAGGAGTTTCCTGACGGAAATTCCGGCAAGTCAGAGGTTGATAGATCATGGGTCGTCGGCAACATGCGCGGCTGGCACGGCGTTGAGCTCATTCCGGGCAGATCGGCCGGGGAGGCGTTGGCGGTCGTCGCATACGATGCCGCCACCGCGGACGAACTTACTGCCGCGCTCGCAGGCGGCCGCAAACAAGCTTCGCAATTCGACGCGGTATGGGCGCAGCTTGCCCGCCCGCATGACCTTGCACCGTTCCTGACTGGCAAGGAGACCCCGGCGGAGCGCGATCTCATCGCAGGCTGCGTGAATCGTGTGCTCCGCAACGCGCGCGGCGGGGGTATGATGCGGTCCCCGTCAATGGTCGAGTTTTTCGCGCCCGAGTGGCACAACGCGGACGCGGTGTGGGTTTGTTTCCAGCCGGCTTGCCGGTATGCCCTCTGGATCGAGCCGTCGTTCTGGGCCAATTCAATGCGTACGCTGTTCGACCAGCAGGCGGATGATGGACGGGTGCCGCAATGCGTTTATACCAGCCACGAACACTGGATGCGCAACTCGCAAATCCCTAACATCTCACCCTGCCTGCGTGATTACTATGCCTTCACACAGGATCGTGAGTTTCTCAAGGAATACTATCCGCGGCTCAGGCGTTGGTATGAATGGTGGCTGGCCAAACGCAATCCGACGGGTGAGGGAATCATCGCCGTGGGCACGGACGCGCAGACATTGTGGGACTCCATCTGCGAGTATAAGGACAACTCGACCGACCCGGCCAAGCCGGAAGAGTTTGAAAACAGCTGCAACCCGCTCACCCGCACGCAGGAAATTGGCGGTCGTCCCAACCGCGTCTATTTGCCTGACATCGTGGCATGCCAGGCGCGCATGGCGGAAGACCTCGCTTTCATGGCTGGCGAGCTTGGTCTGAAAGGGGAGGCTGCGCAGTTTGCCGCTGAGTACAATCGTGTGCGTGACTGGGCTAACAAAAACCTATGGGATGAAGAGACGAAGTTCTACTACCCTGTAGTCCGTGCCACCGGCAAGAAGTTGATGAAGCGGTCAAATGTTGCCTTCTGGCTGCTGTGGGCAGGGATTCCTGACAAGCGCCAGAAGGACGCGCTGGTGGCGGCCATGTTTGATCCGCAGCAATTCTTCACCAAGATCCCGCTGCCGATGATTGCGATCAACGATCCGAGCTTCAACCCGAAGGTGGGCCACTGGGGCGACGGTTCCGTCTGGCCGATCGATGTGTTTCACGCATTCGATGGCTTGTTGCGCTATGAGGAATGGGACCGCGCCGCACAATTGGCGGGGAAATTCAATCAGGGTGTGTTCAACGCCATCAAGGATACCCGTCAACCGAATGAACTCTACCATCATTCCGGTGCGGTTGCGGGCGGTTCGTTGATGGGCACGGCAGGCTGCCTGCCCCTGACTTTTCAGCGTTACCTGAAGGATCATGGCGCCGGTCATGCCCAGAAAGAGTGGAAGCAGTTTGCGCCGGTACGGCTGCCCTCACAACAGCATTGATCCATTGATAAACACCTCAATAACATATTGTGCATTGGAACCCGGCAAGCAAGTATATCACTAACATGAAACCTGTATATGCAGTTGGTTTGGCGATGTTGGCACCGTGGTTGATGACGTCCGCCGCAGCGGAGGAATCGGCGGCCGCGGGTTGGATCGGGCAACTGGGAATCAAATCGAGCCACCGCAGCGTCATGAGTCAGGTGGCGGCGGAAACTTGGGAAAAGGCGATGGTCACTGGCAACGGGATTCAAGGCGCGATGGCGATGGGCCGCGCGCCGGAGGAAACCATCGTGCTCAATCACGCCGGGTTGTTTCTGCCTATGGCCGCACCATTTCCAACGGTTAGTCAGGCCACGATTCTGCCAGAGTTGCGGAAAATGATCGAAGAGGGGAAATTCCAAGCGGCGTCCGACCGGGTTTTTGCGTACGGCAAGGAAGAGGGCAAGAACGGCGATACTTGGACCGACCGCTTTGTGCCGGCTTGTTCACTGCAAGTCGGCATGCCCCAGCGTGGAGAGATAAAGAACTATCTGCGCGCCACCGACTTCATGACCGGGGTGACCGGCACCCGTTGGGAAGACGACGCTGGGCGGCACGTGCGCCGCTTGTTTGTTTCCCGTCCCGACAACGTGGTGGTGTTGTCGTTGACCGGCAGTCAGGGCGTCGACTGCGAACTTGGACTTGTCCTGCACGATCCTCAGGTTGGTGGTGCGGCGCCACCGCCGGGTGTGACTGCGATTCGGGAGACCCGGGCGGAAGCCACCGACGCCGCTGACGGGGGGTGTCTAGCCTTGCGCACGGAATACACGCGGCGCTGGCCGGGAAGTCTGCAAGGTTGCGAGACGGCGGTGCGGGTGATCGCAAAGGGCGGGACGACAACCGTAGCGGGTAACCGCCTGACGGTGCGGGGGGCCACTGAGGTGCTGGTGCTCCTGCGCACCACCCTGTCGCGCGACATCGGGCATTCGCAAATCGCCGATAATCTAACGGCTTTGGGCGGGCTTGACGGCGATTACGATCGCCTGCTTGCGCGTCATGTTGCAGTGCACGGGGCGATCATGGACCGCTGTCATTTGGAGTTGGGTGGTTCTGACTCTGACCATTGGCTGCCGGCGCCGGCGTTGTTTGCCAAATCCAACGTGGGCGGTCTCAATGCCGCGCTCTTGGAAAAGGAATTCGACGCCTGCCGTTATCTGGTTCTTTCCAGCAGCGGTCCGGAATACCCGCCTAACTTGCAAGGGATCTGGGGTGCGACGTGGCGGCCGGCATGGTCCGGCGATTACACGCAGAACGGCAACCTGCAGACGGTGGTGGCATCGAACCTCGCCGCCAATCTGCCCGAGGCATTGGAAGGATTCTTCCACTACCTCGAAGTCCAACGGCCGGAATATCAGGACAACGCGCGGCGGTTGTTTGGCGCGCGGGGAATCCATATTCCGCATCGCACCAGCACTCATGGATTGAACAACCGCTGGGTTCCGGCTTATCCCATGACCTTCTGGACTGCGGGCGCCGCCTGGAACGCACAGTTTTTCTACGACCGCTGGCTGGTTACCGGCGACAAGGAGTTTTTGCTGCAGCGCGCGCTGCCATGGATGAAGGAAGCGGCGGTTTTCTACGAGGATTTCCTCTACGCCGGACCCGATGGGAAATGGATTTTCAATCCGTCGTATTCGCCGGAGAACGACGCTGCCAACACTCGTTCGCAGGCGGCGTTGAATGCGACGATGGATCTGGCGGCCGCCAAGGAATTATTGAATAACCTGGTGACAGTCTGCGGGCAACTTGGCATCGAGGCCGACAACGTGGCGAAGTGGCAGGACATGCTGGCCAAGATGCCGACCTACCCGGTCAACTCTGACGGCGCGGTGGCAGAGTGGAACACGCCGCTGCTCAAGGACAACTACACGCACCGACACGCGTCCCATCTCTACGGCTTATATGCCGGACTGCCGGCCGAGATCGCGGCCGACCCGAAATTGCAGGCGGCCTTCAAGGTGGCTATCGAGCAACGCATGAAGTGGCGTCGCGCCAACGGCGGCGCGGATATGGCCTTCGGGTTGTGCCAGTTAGGTTGGTCGGCGGCGAGCTTGCGCGACGCCAAGGCCGCCTATGAAACGGTCGACTGGCTGGCTAACCAATTCTGGTTCGCCGAGTCGATGGTGACCTCGCACAACGCCCGCAGCATTTTCAACATCGACCTTGCGGGCGGCTTGCCGTGGCTCGTTTTGCAGATGTTGGTGCAGACGGACCCTGGGCGGATTGATTTGTTGCCGGCCTTGCCCAAGGAGTGGGCGGCAGGGAGCGTTACCGGCGTTCTGGGGCGGAAGCAATTGGAATTGCGCCGACTGGCGTGGCGTCCCGGGGAGGTCACGCTGACCCTGTGTTCCGCGATCGCGCAGCGGGTGACGATCCATGTCGATGGCCTGCAGGACATGACGCTAAGCGCCGGCAAGGCGAAAATAGAGGGGACAAATTCCACCGACTCCCGCACGTTAGATTTGGCAATGGGCGGCGAGGTGACCTTGCTCATTCGTCGTGCCGGAGCCAAATGAATGGTATGAGTCACGTGCGCATCCAACCCATACCACCTTCATCCTTCAAGACGTCTCGATGAGAATTTGCCACCTGATCTCCCGGACGCTCATTTTGCTCGCGATGATATGGCTGCAGCTTGTTATCCCTGTCATGGCCCGGGATCCCGGCGCCGGCGTGCCGGTTGCGGGTGAGTTGGAAGAGAAGTTTGTCAAACCGCCGGACTCCGCGCGCCCCGGGGTTTACTGGTATTTCATGGATGGCAACCTGAACGGCAAGGAGATGACTGCTGACCTGGAGTCCATGAAAAATGCGGGGCTTGGCAACCTGGTATTTTTGGAGGTGGATATCGGCATGCCCAAGGGGCCGGTCAAATTCATGAGCGAGCCGTGGCAGGAGTTGTTCGCCAAGATGGTTCATGATGCCGAGCGGCTCGGGATCGACATCTCGCTGGGCACCGGCCCGGGTTGGTGCGGCAGCGGCGGGCCATGGGTCAAGCCGGAACAGTCCATGCAGCATCTGGTTTCCAGCGTGGTCGAGGTCAAGGGGCCGCAGAACTATTCGGCCATGCTGCCCTTGCCAGCGCAGCGCTCGACCGAGTTTCACACTCTGGCCAGCCCTTATTACGAGGATGTGGCGGTCTGGGCGCTACCTAACCGCAAGGCGCGCATCGCCGACATCGCCGACAAGGCGCTTTTCCTCAGGGGACCGTTTTCCATCTGGAAATCTGTTAAACCCTATCTGCCGGCTCCGGCTTGCTATGCGGAGCCAGGACCGTCGGGTGTCATCCAGCCCGGTGAGATTGTGGATCTTACGCAGCGGCTCAAGCCCGACGGATCACTCGACTGGATGGTTCCCGCCGGGGACTGGGCGATTGTGCGCATGGGCCGCAGAGTGACGGGTGCCAGCAGCCGTCCCGCACCGGAGTCCGGAATGGGCTTGGAATGCGACAAGTTCGATGCCAAGGCGCTGGACTTTCACCTGAACCAATACGTCGGAAAACTGCTCCAGAAGATCGGCCCGCGTGCCAAGGAGCACGGACTAACAACCCTGCACATCGACAGTTGGGAGATGGGGTCGCAGAACTGGACGGCGGCATTCCTCGATGAATTCAAGCAGCGGCGCGGGTATGATGCCCGGCCGTGGTTGCCGGTCTACACGGGGCGCATCATTCAAAGCCTGGAAATGTCAGAGCGCTTCCTGTGGGATGTTCGTCTAACGGGCCAGGAGTTGGTGCTGGAGAACCACGCCGGGGCCGTGAAGGCGTGGGGACGCAGGCAGGGGCTCTCGCTTTCGATCGAACCCTATGACATGGATCCCGCGGGGGATCTGGACCTGGGCGCGGTGGCGGACGTGCCCATGGCGGAGTTTTGGAACACCTCGGTTGACTCGGCCTACAGTTGTTTCGAGGCGACATCCATCGGCCATGTCATGGGCCGGTCGATTGTTTCCGCGGAAGCCTTCACCTCCGAAGGGGCGTTGGACGCCTATCCGTGGTCGCTTAAGAACCAGGGCGACTGGGCGTTCGGCGTGGGCATCAACCGGTTTGTGTTTCACACTTTCGCTCACCAGGCACTGGGAGATCAATACAAACCCGGCATGACCATGGGGCCCTATGGCGTGCATTGGCACCGCAACCAGACGTGGTGGCCCATGGTGTCGGCTTACCACCTCTATCTCAGTCGTTGTTCCCAGCTCCTGCGCCAAGGCGTCACGGTTTCCGACGTGCTGTATCTAACACCCGAGGGGACACCGCATATTTTCCAACCACCGCCAAGTGCGTTGGAGGGGAGCGGCCCGTTGGC